>NZ_FNKY01000001.1:3116653-3474980 GCF_900103165.1 Nitrosospira multiformis
TCCACGCCCATACTGCGAGCGCTGCCGGCAATGGTACGAACCGCGGCATCCATGTCGGCCGCGGTCAAATCAGGCATTTTTACCTGGGCGATCTCTTCCGCTTGCTTCCGCGTCAACTTGCCTATTTTATCGGTGTGGGGCTTGGGGCTGCCCTTACTGAGTCCAATCGCTTTCTTGATCAGCACTGTCGCGGGCGTGGTCTTCATGGTGAACGTGAAGCTCTTGTCGGCATAGGCGGTAATGACCACCGGCACCGGCAAGCCAATTTCCATTTTCTGGGTAGCGGCGTTGAATGCCTTGCAGAACTCCATGATATTGAGTCCCCTTTGACCCAGCGCGGGACCAATGGGCGGACTAGGATTGGCCTTGCCCGCCGGCACTTGAAGCTTGATATAGCCGACTATTTTCTTTGCCACGATAATTCTCCTCTCGGGTGCGAACGAACGCTGTCGCGCTCTCCCCAGCTAATAAACAACACCGGCGATACCTGATACGGGCTCGCTTCTAATTAGGATTTTCAAGCTTTCTCGACCTGACTGAAATCCAACTCTACCGGGGTAGGGCGGCCAAAAATGGAAACCGACACCCTGATCTTGCTTTTATCGTAATTAACATCTTCCACATTGCCATGGAAATCCGTGAACGGACCGTCCTTGACCCTTACCGCCTCACCCGCTTCGAAGAGAATCTTGGGCTTCGGCTTTTCCACTCCCTCCTGAATCTGATGGAGGATATTTTCTACTTCCTTCTCGCTGATAGGCGTCGGCTTCATGGCCGAACCCCCGATAAAACCGGTAACTTTGGCGGTATTTTTGACCAGATGCCATGTTTCGTCAGTCATTTCCATCTCGACCAGCACGTAACCGGGGAAGAATTTTCGTTCACTAAGATTTTTCTGACCCCCTTTCATCTCGACGACTTCTTCTACCGGAACCAGTATTTGACCAAACTTGTCCTCCATTCCCGCGCGACTGATTCGATCCTTTAGCGCGCGCTGTACACTCTTCTCAAATCCGGAGTAGGCGTGAACCACAAACCATTTTTTATCCATCACCCTTCCTGCCCCATGAGATATTTCACCGCCAGCAGCAACCCCGCATCCACCATCCATAAAAATATGGCCATTACCAGAACAAAGGCAAACACAATGCCCGTGGTTTGCACCGTTTCTTTACGGCTCGGCCACACCACTTTCTTGGTTTCTTCCGAGGACTCTCTGCTGAATGCGTAGAATTGCTTGCCTGGAACGGTAAACCAGACCGTCACCGCCGCCAAAACGAGACCTGATAGCACGACAACGACACGAATCACCATGGCGCTGTCCCGCAAATAATAAAAACCGGCAATACCCGCAATCAGCAGCAGAAGCGCCAATCCCAACTTGATCTTATCCACTCTATTCCACTCTGCCTTTAATGCTCGTCAGTAAATGAAGCTGAAGCGCGCAGAACCGGATATGCGAATTGCAAATCCAGCCCACGGGACTATCATGATTCAATCCGCTTGTGCCATTATGAATTTTGTATCCATCGGAATACGCGATGACTGATGGTTTTTAACGACATCCTTGTCTTGGCAGGCCAGGAGGGCATCGAACCCCCAACCTTCGGTTTTGGAGACCGACGCTCTGCCAATTGAGCTACTGGCCTATATTTCCTTCAGGAACAAAGATAAAAATCAGGAAACTCACGTGTCAAGCATAAGAACGTCTGGTGCTACTCAATAACTTTTGCCACCACGCCTGCGCCGACGGTTCTTCCGCCTTCGCGAATGGCAAAACGCAGCCCTTCTTCCATGGCAATCGGCGCAATCAAGTTCACCGTCACCGATACATTGTCCCCAGGCATCACCATCTCCGTTCCCGCCGGCAGTTCTATCGCCCCGGTCACATCAGTGGTGCGAAAATAAAACTGGGGCCGGTATCCCTGGAAAAATGGGGTATGGCGTCCACCTTCTTCCTTGCTCAGCACATAGATCTCGGCCGCAAACTTGGTGTGCGGGGTGATGCTGCCTGGCTTGGCCAATACTTGTCCACGCTCGACTTCTTCCCGTTTGGTACCCCGCAGCAGTACGCCAACGTTGTCCCCCGCCTGTCCCTGGTCCAGCAGCTTCCGAAACATTTCCACGCCGGTACAGACCGTCTTCACGGTAGGCTTCAAGCCTACGATCTCGATTTCTTCGCCCACTTTGACTATGCCGCGTTCAACCCGGCCCGTCACCACGGTACCCCGTCCGGAAATGGAAAAAACGTCTTCCACCGGCATCAGAAAGGGGCCGTCTATCGCCCGCACCGGTTCCGGAATGTAGCTGTCCAATGCATCCGCCAGCTTGAATATGGAGGGCTCGCCTATGTCGCTCTGATCACCTTCCAGCGCTTTCAGCGCAGAACCTATGATGATCGGTGTGTCGTCGCCAGGAAAATTGTATTTGGAGAGCAGTTCGCGTACTTCCATTTCCACCAGTTCCAATAACTCGGCGTCGTCCACCATGTCGGCTTTGTTCATGTAGACGATGATGTACGGTACGCCTACCTGGCGTGCCAGCAGGATGTGTTCGCGCGTTTGCGGCATCGGCCCATCGGCAGCCGATACCACCAGTATGGCGCCGTCCATCTGCGCCGCGCCCGTTATCATGTTCTTGACGTAGTCAGCATGGCCAGGACAGTCAACATGGGCGTAATGGCGAGCGCTGGTCTCGTATTCAACATGGGAGGTGTTGATGGTAATGCCCCGTGCTTTCTCTTCCGGCGCCGAGTCAATCTGTGCGTAACTCTTCGCTTCACCACCAAATTTCTTCGCCAGCACCATCGTCACCGCCGCCGTCAGCGTGGTCTTGCCATGATCCACGTGCCCAATCGTCCCTACATTTACGTGCGGTTTCGTCCGCTCAAATTTGCTCTTTGCCATGTTGTGCCCCTTTTAAAGCTTTTTATATCCAGATTTTAAAATTTAAATACCTATGGAGCCCATGGCCAGGATTGAACTGGCGACCTCTCCCTTACCAAGGGAGTGCTCTGCCACTGAGCTACATGGGCAAGCACCGTTTCTGCTTGTAACAACAACTCCCAATAACTAATAAACTTCCAACTCTTGCTTCAGCCTGCCAAACTGCCCTGCCCGAAGGAAATCGGACACCAGCCACCAAGCATCTGGTTAATCCACATTTCGCCATCTTTTCAGCGATACAACTATTGGCTCTCCAGAATCCTCAAAATCTGTCCTTACGCAGCTACTCTTGCGCTTCGATTCTTCAAGTCCGGCAGACCGCCAGAATCTGGAGCGGGTGAAGGGAATCGAACCCTCGTCGTAAGCTTGGAAGGCTTCTGCTCTACCATTGAGCTACACCCGCGACTAGCAATCAACTCGAAAATAGAAGCAGCTCAATCAATTACCTGGTATTCAATCAGCTATCGTTCGCACTGGTCACTGGTTAGACGCTATCCCGATCTCCTCGCCTTTAAATCAGGCTTTCCAGGACCGTCAGGCTGATGCTGCGCCAATTACCGGCCTCCTGATTTTGGTGGAGGGGGAAGGATTCGAACCTTCGAAGGCAGAGCCGTCAGATTTACAGTCTGATCCCTTTAACCGCTCGGGAACCCCTCCAAACGAAACTCCCAATTGTGAATGTTTTAGACTAACAAGTCAACGTGCATTTTCAGGACCTTGTACTCGCCAAGCCGAAATATTGGAAATATGAAGTATCGAAGGCATTTCCCGCTGACCCGCATTTTCCGTTGACCGCCGGTTTGCCAATTATTGATCAATCACCATAAAACGGCTCCAGCCGGTGGACCGAATTATGCCATCTCTGTGACGAATCAGGGCATCCTTGATAGTGGAATATCAACACGGCCATACAGCCGGTTATATACCGGCAATGTTCAGTGCGTGGAGCCCTGGCGCAGACCCAATAACTCCACATCGAATATCAATACCGCGTCCGGCGGTATTACATTCCCGGCTCCCCGTGCACCGTAGGCCATTTCAGCGGGGATGACCAATGTGCGCTGCCCACCCACTTTCATACCGGCAACACCGCGATCCCAGCCTTTTATTACGCGCCCCGCGCCCAGCAGAAATGAAAAAGGTGTGCCACGATCACGGGAGCTATCGAATTTTGCACCCTTGTTTTCGGGTGCTGTCACATCGTAAAGCCAACCGGTATAATGGACCTCGACCATTTTACCGATAACCGCTTCTTCGCCAGTTCCTATTTTTATATCTTTTTTCACGAGTTCAGTCACCTTGGCTGCTCCTTTTGGAGTTTCGGAAAATGCAACTTGGGGCAGAGAAATCACGCCCAATAGTAATAGGCTCACGTTAATCAGGGTGTTTACTTTAGTCATGGCTCCCTCAGAAATTGAATTAAACTCATCGACGGTGCTCTCAAAACGATAGTCTCTTGAAGCAGCAGGAATGCGTTGCGTCAACGTTTTTTATTATACCCCGTATGCCAAGTTGCACCGCAGTCTGATTAATGAGTCTGTTAAATGAGTCTGCTGATTCCGTAATTATCATCAATAACTGGATGAAACGCCGCACGCATGCAGGAGCGCACGAACGAAGAGATACAGCAGGAGCAAGAAGCAGGTCCGGCGCGCCTCCATGATTCGCGCCTGGTACGCGCGCTATATCTGACAGTGGGGTTTGCCGCGGTCATACTGGGCGTAGTGGGAATAGCGCTGCCGGTATTACCCACAACTCCTTTTCTCTTGCTTGCGGCCGCCTGTTTCGCACGCAGTTCACCACGTTTCCACGATAAACTGCTGGCCAACCGCTTCGCCGGACCCATAATCCTCGAATGGACCCAGCACCGCAGTATTCGACGCCCCGTCAAGCGCTGGGTCTACCTGCTGCTGGCACTATCATTTGGCAGTTCCATCCTGGTGATGCCGTCTGTTTGGCACCAGGCGATGCTGGCTGCGCTGGGTATCGTCCTGGTGGCGTTTATCTGGCGCATTCCGGTAAGAGATGCCGATACCCAAACATGAATTAGCACATAGCATGAGCTGGCCGGGGCTGTGCCTGCCTTCTCCCCGAAGGAAGCCGCATGATGATTCGATTCCGTTTAGCGTTTACTGCGCCGCAGCCTGTGGCTCGGCTACAAAGATTTCAACACGACGATTTTTTGCCCTGTTTGCGGGTGTATCGTTAGCAACCACCGGCTCGCGGGAACCACGGCCATCAATACTGATGCGATTTGAAGAAACACCCTGGCTTATCAGATAATCACGTGTGCTGGCCGCACGGTTGAGCGATAACGGGTTATTGACCGCGTCGCTGCCTGAACTGTCGGTATGACCGACAATTGTTACCAGGGAATCCGGATTTTTTGCCAGGCTAGTCGCAAAACTATCCAATACCGGCCTGAAATTGGATGTGATCGCCGCACGGCCGGTATCAAATGAGATATCGCTGGGGATATCCAGCTTCAGGCGGTTGTCCGCGGTCTTGATGACTTGCACCCCCGTTCCCGATGTGGCTTGTTCCATTTCCTGTTTTTGCTGCTCCATTCGTCTCGACCAGACGTTTCCCGCAATGGCTCCGGCGCCGGCACCGGCAGCCGCACCAATCGCCGCACCTTTCCCGCCACCTGCAAGAGCGCCAATTATTGCGCCGGCGCCTGCGCCGATACCCGCGCCTATAGCGGTATCCCGGGTGGTGGCACTCTGTGTTTCAGGCGAGCTGGCACAACCACTCAGTGTCAAAACTGCCGCTACGGAAATAACTGACAATTGATTACGCATGGCCTCTCCTCATTTATTGATAATTGATTATGGTAGGGATTATCTGCTTTTGGCAGGAATTATTCTATCGGTATTTATTGAAATAACTTTAACCCGGATATCTCATAAATTGACGCGCGTCCTTGCTGGTCTTTTGTTTCGTATGGAAATTTTGTTCAGTCGGGCGTATGAATAACTACGCCACTCTTTCGCAAAATCTCCCTACAAAACAAAATCCTGCGCAATCATCACGCGAATTTATGGAATATCCGGGTTAAGAGAAAAAAACAGGACGCAAATCGTTCTCAGGAATGAAGCAGCTACGCGAATCAAGCGCCGTCATCCCCGTGGGTGATGCAGGGCATGGATCTGCTTCAGCCGCTCGCGCGCCACGTGGGTGTAAATTTGCGTGGTGGAAATATCGGCATGGCCCAGCAATAGTTGCACGACACGCAAATCGGCACCGTGATTGAGCAGATGGGTAGCGAAAGCGTGGCGTAATGTGTGGGGTGACAAAGTGTTGTTGATACCCGCGAAGCGCGCATGGCGCTTGATCAGATGCCAGAAAGCCTGGCGTGTCATGGCTGATCCTCGGACTGTCACAAACAGCGTATTGCTGGCTTTTCCACCCAATAATACGGACCGCGCTTCCTTGGTGTATCGGATTACCCATTCCAGCGCTTCTTCACCCAAAGGTGTCAGCCGCTCCTTTCCACCCTTACCCATTACGCGCACGACACCCATGTTCAGACTGATTTGTGCAATGTCAAGGCTGACCAGCTCGGATACCCGTAGCCCGCTGGCGTACAACACCTCAAGCATGGCGCGATCACGCAACCCCAATGGCCGCTCCACATCGGGCGCGTTCAGCAGCGCTTCCACGTCTGCTTCGGTCAGACTTGCTGGCAGACTGCGGGGGAGTTTCGGCGTGTCAATATTGAGGCTGGGATCAGCCTGAATCTTCCCCTGACGTAGCAAAAAACGGTAAAATCGCTTCAAGCTCGACAGCTCGCGGCTGGTGGTGCTGGCCTTGACCCTGACCGAAACCTTGTAGGCAAGAAACTCCAACAGATCGGCATGGGTCGCGGCTGTCAGTGCATGGTCATTCCACTTTCTTTTCCCGAGCCATTCGCTAAATTGCCGCAGATCGCTGCGATAACTCTCCAGCGTATTGCGTGACAGCCCATCTTCCAGCCATAAGGTGTCAGAGAATTCATCCAGTAACCCTGCGTTGAGCTCAGACGCGCTCATGCTGCAATAGCCAGCGCTTAATGGTGAGCGGGATGCCGTCGCTTGCATTCATGAAGCCGCCCAACCCGCCGCCTTTGGCAATAACGCGATGACATGGAATAACGATGGGGAGACGATTGGCGCCACACGCCTGCCCCACGGCACGCGGCGCGGAGTGCAATTGCGTAGCGATATCGGCATAACTGCGGGTCGCGCCGCTGGGAATGTCCTGAATGGCACTCCATACCCGGCGCTGGTGAATGGTACCTCCAATGTGAAGCGACAAATCAAATATGAAACCCGAATCGGCCAGATACGCCTGCAATTGATTGCAAACTTCCTTGGCTAGAGAGGTTTGCGGCGCGAGTAGCGGCGTATCCAGCGGCAGATATTCGATATCGGTCAGCCAGTCTTCCTCTATGCGGATACCCAGAACAGCAAATGGCGTGGCGAGTTTTGCCTGATAATCCTCCACTGATTTTGCTCTCAGATTAGTCTTCGGTTTGTTCATGACAGCGTTGTTTTATCGCCAATCCCCTATCCACACACTAAACTATTATGTTCCGGCCATCAACCATGCATGCCTGCTTCTCTGTTGCCCGTATATTTAAATGGGATTATTGATAGTTAGTTATTCCGTCTATTTTGACTTTATCCAGGCAGACCGGCGATAATTCGCTATATTGACTACTGTCGGCAAGAACCATTAAAGGAGCAAGCAGTGAAATTTAGCATAAAAAGCGGAACCCCGGAGAAACAGCGCGGTGCCTGCGTGGCCGTAGGCGTATTCGAGCCGGGTAAACTGACTGAGGCCGCGGAAGCCATGGATAAGATCGCCGGTGGGTATATCGGCGGCATATTACGCAGCGGCGATATGAAAGGCAACGCGGGTTCGACGCTGGTGCTGCACAACGTGCCCGGCACGCTGTGCGAGCGTGTATTGCTGGTAGGGCTTGGCAAGGAACAAGAAATTAACGACAAGGCGTACCGCGACGCCGTACGCGCCGCCTTCAAGGCGCTGCATGAGACGGGCGCCACCGATGCCACCCTGTTTTTGACTGACGTACCGATGAAAGAACGTGGCGCTGCCTGGAAGGTTTCACAGGCCGTGATTGTGGCGATGGAAAGCATCTATCGCTTCGATCGTCTCAAGAGCAAAATCGAGGGAGCCAAACCCCATCTGCGCAAAATCACCCTGGGCACAACCAGCCGGGCGGAACTTGCCGCCAGCGAAGAAGCCCTGCAACAGGGACTCGCCATCGCCGATGGCATGAACCTGGCCAAGAATCTCGGTAATCTGGCACCCAACATCTGTACTCCTACTTATCTGGCCGAGCAAGCCACAGGTATCGCCAAGACCCATAAGCTCAAGGTTACCATCCTGGGTCAGAAAGACATGGAAAAGCTCGGCATGGGATCGTTGCTGGCTGTCGCGCGCGGCAGCCGTCAACCCGCCAAGCTGATCGCGCTGGAATACTGGGGTCAGGCGAAAAAAGAAAGGCCCATCGTGCTAGTGGGCAAGGGTGTTACTTTTGATACCGGCGGCATTTCCTTAAAGCCCGCGGCGGAAATGGATGAAATGAAGTACGATATGTGCGGCGCGGCCAGTGTGCTTGGCACTATTACCGCGATCGCACAAATGCGGCTGCCGCTCAACGTAATCGGCATTATTCCCACCACCGAGAACATGCCGGGCGGCAATGCCACCAAACCTGGCGATGTCGTGACCAGCATGTCCGGACAAACCATAGAAATTCTCAACACCGACGCCGAAGGACGATTGATCCTGTGTGATGCGCTGACTTATGCCGAACGTTATGAGCCGGAAACGGTAATAGATATCGCCACGCTTACCGGCGCCTGTGTCATCGCGCTCGGACATGTGGCATCGGGTCTGCTCAGTAATGATGAAGAACTGGCGGAGGAATTGCTGCGCGCCTCCGGGCAGGCGGCGGATCCCGCCTGGCGTCTGCCCCTATGGGACGATTACCAGGAGCAACTAAAAAGCAATTTCGCCGATATTGCCAATATAGGCGGGCGTGCCGGCGGAACCATCACCGCCGCTTGCTTCCTGTCGCGTTTCACCAGGAAATATCGATGGGCACATCTGGACATTGCCGGGACCGCTTGGAAATCCGGTAAGGAAAAAGGCGCAACAGGCCGGCCGGTGCCGCTGTTGACTCAATTTTTAATTGGCCGGACGGTAAAGAAGGGCCGGTAACATCGCCATGACCGAAATCGACTTTTATTCTGGCGGGGGCGATAAGCTGCATACTGCCTACCGTCTCGTCGCCAAGGCGGTGCGGCAAGATCTCAAACTGATGGTTTATAGCCTTGATGCGGCAATAGTCGAACGGTTCGACAAACTGTTGTGGACCTTCTCCCCGGTCGATTTTATCCCGCACTGCCGCACGGGTAACAAGCTGGCCAGTGTAACTCCGGTCGTACTTGGCCACCACTACGGCGAACTGCTACACGATGATGTACTACTCAATCTGGATATTGAATACCCGCCTTTTTTCAGCCGTTTCCAGCGCTTGATCGAAATCACCGGAACCACGCCGGAAGATACGCAGGCCGCACGAAAACGCTACCGCTTTTATAAGGACCGGGGGTATGAAATCCGTCATCACAAGCTTGGCATGGTATGACCCCACCCTCCATTCCCATGCCTTCGTGAATCACCGGGATCCCCATGACAAACAATAGCGAAACCTCGCCGGAAACTGATTATAATGAGATCTTGGAGAAGCTCGATGCATTGCTGCGCAAGCACCAGGGCAAGCCGCCTTCAGCTTCGAATGAAGCGGATAATAATGCGACGTCTTCGGGTCTGACTCTCGGAATGCCAGAGGAGACCTCACTGACGGCTGTTGATAACATTCCGACACTCACAGAAACGGTATTTTTGACTCCGGCAATGTTGTCGCCTCAGTCTGATATCACGTCTCTATTGAGACAGATTCTGGATTCAGCCCTCAAGGATGCGGGAGCCGATCTGGATGCCGGAGCGCGAAACGCATTGGTTCATGCTCTGGAATGCCGTTTATTTGGTCTTTGATAAGTCCTGTTGCCTCAATTCAATCTTCAACAACCATTAATTCTCAGTTTGATATAGACAACCGTCTTTCAGCGAACCGCCATACTACCGGCCTCCGCGTCCAATCTCCTATAATCGCTGATTTTCCTGCCTCGTCGGGCCTGATATCCATGGAACTCGAAAAAAGCTTCGAACCCCGATCCATCGAAAGCCGCTGGTATTCTCGTTGGGAGTCCGCTGGTTATTTCAAGCCCATGCCCATCGGCACACCCGCTGAAGCGGCCCCCGCCTACTGCATCATGTTGCCACCGCCCAACGTAACCGGTACGTTGCATATGGGGCACGCTTTCCAGCATACCCTGATGGACGCGCTGACACGTTGTCACCGCATGTGCGGGGACGACACGTTATGGCAGCCGGGAACGGATCATGCCGGTATTGCCACCCAGATTGTGGTGGAACGTCAACTTGACCAGCAAAATATCAGCCGCCGTGACTTGGGACGTGAAGAATTTCTCAAGCGCGTATGGCAGTGGAAAGAAGAATCCGGTTCCACCATTACCCGCCAGATGCGGCGACTGGGGACTTCCTGCGACTGGTCGCGTGAACGCTTCACCATGGACCCGGTGTTGTCCCGCGCCGTCACCGAGGTTTTCGTGCGGCTTTATCATGAGGGACTGATCTATCGCGGCAAGCGGCTGGTAAACTGGGACCCGGTGTTGCAAACCGCCGTTTCCGACCTGGAGGTTGTATCGACGGAAGAAGATGGATCTCTCTGGCATATTCTCTATCCGCTCGAAAATACGAATCCGGGTCTGGATAAGCGAAAAGCGGAAGGACTGATTATCGCCACTACCCGTCCCGAAACCATGCTGGGCGATATGGCGGTCGCCGTGCATCCGGATGATCCGCGCTACCGGCACCTCGTCGGCTGCCACGTACGTTTGCCCCTATGCGAGCGAAGTATCCCCGTGATCGCGGATGCCTATGTCGACCCCGAGTTTGGCACGGGTTGCGTAAAAATCACCCCGGCGCACGATTTCAATGACTACCAGGTGGGACAGCGGCACAAACTTATACCGCTCAATATTCTCACGCTGGATGGAAAGATCAACGATTCTGCGCCTGCTGAGTATCAAGGGCTGGACCGTTTCGACGCGCGCAAGAAAATTATCGCCGCTCTGGAGGAACAGGGACTTCTGGTTGAAACCAAACCGCACAAACTCACGGTACCGCGTGGCGACCGCACTCACACGGTCATTGAGCCGATGCTCACTGATCAATGGTATGTGGCGATGGAAGGGTTGGCAAAACGCGGGTTGGAAGTGGTGGCAAGTGGCGATGTTAAATTCACGCCGGAAAATTGGAGCCATGTTTACAACCAATGGCTCGAAAATATCCAGGACTGGTGTATTTCACGACAATTGTGGTGGGGACACCGGATTCCCGCCTGGTACGATGAGGATGGCAACATCTTTGTCGCACACGGTCCGGAGGAAGCGCAACAGCAGGCTGGCGAACGCAAACTCACGCAGGATGAGGATGTTCTCGACACCTGGTTCTCGTCCGCGCTATGGCCCTTCTCCACACTGGGCTGGCCTGAAAAAACGCCGGAACTCAGAACTTTCTTGCCGACCTCGGTGCTTATCACCGGTTTTGACATCATCTTCTTCTGGGTGGCGCGCATGGTCATGATGTCTCTGCACTTCACCGGCAAGGTGCCCTTCAAGGAAGTCTATGTAACCGGGCTGATCCGCGATGCCGAAGGCCACAAGATGAGCAAATCCAAGGGCAATGTGCTGGACCCGCTGGATCTTATCGACGGCATTACGTTGCCGGCTCTGATCTCGAAGCGCACTACCGGACTGATGAATCCGAGGCAGGCCGAATCTATCGAAAGAGTCACACGCAAGCATTTCCCGGACGGCATTCCCGCATTTGGCACTGATGCACTACGTTTTACTTTTGCCAGTCTCGCCTCCCATGGCCGCGACATCAAATTCGATATGCAACGCTGCGAAGGCTACCGGAATTTCTGTAATAAACTTTGGAATGCCACGCGTTACGTATTGATGAATTGCGAGGGCAAAGATACGGGCTTGTTCAGTGAACCGCCATTGGAATACTCCGACGCCGACAGGTGGATCATCAGCCGCTTGCAACAGGCGGAAAGTGCGGTGGAGCAGGCTTTTCATGACTACCGCTTTGATATTGCGGCACGCGAAATCTACGAATTTGTCTGGGACGAGTATTGTGATTGGTACCTGGAATTTGCCAAGGTACAATTAAACAGCGGCGGCGACCCGGTACAACGCGCAACCCGCCGCACCCTGACACGAGTACTGGAAACCGCACTGCGACTGGCCCATCCCATCATTCCATTCATTACAGAGGAGTTGTGGCAGAAAGTCGCGCCGCTCGCCGGCAAACAAGGTGTGAGCATCATGCTGCAATCCTACCCCAAGATCAATCCTGCGCACATCAGCGAAGACGCCATCGAGCGCATTCGCGCCCTCAAAGAGATGATCAATGCCTGTCGCACTTTGCGCGGCGAAATGAATTTATCCCCGGCATTGAAGGTCCCGCTATTGGCTGCGGGAGACCCTCAGACACTGTCTGCTTCTTCTCCCTACCTGGTGGCACTGGCTAAACTCTCGGGTGTGGAAATCATGCGGGATGGGCTGCCGCAGGCCGAGGCCCCCGTGGCAATCGTCGGAGAATTCAGGCTAATGCTCAAAATCGAGGTGGATATCGCCACTGAGCGCGAGCGCCTGGCCAAGGAAATGACTCGTATTGAAGGTGAAGCCAACAAAGCACAAATCAAGCTTGCAAATGCCAGCTTCGTCGAGCGCGCCCCGGCCAAGGTGGTGGAGCAGGAAAAAGAACGGCTTGCTAATTTTAGTGCGACATTGGAGAAACTTAAGGACCAGTTGCGGAAATTGGACTGAAACATTGCTATTAATCACCGGTGCTCCAGTGGCGCATAGGCATCAGCCTGCTTAAGTTGTGGCAGCCGCTGACATTTTAGCCCTTACCACCCGCTTGCTCTTGCTGTAAATCATAGTAAAAACTTCAAGCTTTCACCTTTGCTGCGCTATAATCACCAGAACCAATAAATAGATACCTCTCATTCTCCCCGTCATACCAGGGAGAATTTTATCTGAAAAGGGGGAACGATCATAATCGTCCTATTAGGCGGTCCCGGCGCGGGAAAAGGCACGCAGGCCAATTACATTAAGGAACGTTTCGGCATTCCGCAGATTTCGACCGGCGATATGTTGCGCGCCGCAGTCAAGGCAGGGACCATGCTGGGTCTCATGGCAAAAAAAATCATGGATGCGGGCGGACTTGTCTCCGATGACATCATAATCAATCTGGTTAAAGAGCGCATCGCGCAGCCGGATTGCAAAAATGGGTTTCTGTTTGACGGATTCCCTCGTACTATTCCCCAGGCGGATTCAATGAAAGCCGCTGGCGTCCCGATCAACTACGTCATTGAAATCGACGTTGCCGACGACGAGATCATCAGGCGTTTGTCGGGGCGCCGCCTGCACCCGGCCTCGGGTCGCATTTATCATATGATATTTAATCCCCCCAAAACGGACAACAAGGATGATGTGACGGGTGAGCCGCTGATACAGCGTGACGATGACAAGGAAGAGACCGTGCGAAAACGGCTCGAAATCTATCACGCCCAGACTAAACCGTTGGTAGAATACTATTCGAGATGGTCAGCCAACGGTGGAGCAGGCGCTCCCAGGTATGTGAAAATAGCCGGAGTCGGATCGGTTGAAAGTATCCGCGATGCCATTTTCGCATCTCTGAAATAACGTCAGTCACGATTCCTGGCGGACGGGGATTGTTGATGCCCGCCTTTTAAATTCGCGAACGGAGCAATGCTGCGTCGGCAGAAGACTTTACACCTTGCCAACGCATTATGGCGCTGCCGGACCTTTAGCGCCACGGAGAAGTGTGCGCCGTTTTATAGGCGTAAGCCGCAAGAGATTTAAACAATCAGGAGAGAAACATGGCAGCAAAAAACGCTTTTTATGCGCAGTCAGGCGGGGTGACCGCCGTCATCAACGCATCCGCCGCCGGCGTCATCGAGACCGCGCGCCAGCAAAAAGGTAAAATAGGTAAAATTTATGCGGGCCGTAACGGCATTATTGGCGCGCTAACCGAAGATCTGATCGATACCGGCAAAGACTCCATCGCGGCAATCAGGGCTCTGCGTCACACTCCATCAGGTGCATTTGGCTCCTGCCGTTACAAATTAAAGAGCCTTGAACAGAATCGGCGCGAATACGAACGCCTGATCGAAGTATTCAAGGCACATAACATCGGTTATTTCTTTTATAACGGTGGCGGTGATTCCGCCGATACCTGTCTCAAGGTATCACAGTTGGCCGACACGCTTGGCTATCCCATCCAGGCGATTCATGTTCCAAAAACGGTGGATAACGATCTTCCCATTACGGACTGCTGCCCTGGTTTCGGCTCGGTGGCAAAATACATCGCCGTATCCACGCTGGAAGCGAGCTTCGATGTCGCCAGTATGTCAAAAACATCAACCAAGGTATTCGTGCTGGAAGTGATGGGACGTCATGCTGGATGGATTGCGGCAGCGGGCGGCATGGCATCCAGCAAGGATTGTGAGATTCCTGTTGTTATTCTGTTTCCCGAGATCGCGTTCGATCGATCGAAATTTCTCGCCAAGGTGGATGGTTATGTCAAGAAATTCGGCTACTGCTCGGTGGTGGTATCGGAAGGCGTGAAAGGAGAGGATGGCAATTTTCTCTCCGACCAGGGAGTGCGCGATGCTTTCGGTCACGCTCAACTAGGCGGCGTCGCACCTGTCGTGGCAAACATTGTCAGGGAAGGTCTGGGGCTCAAATATCATTGGGGTGTGGCCGACTACCTGCAACGCGCCGCTCGCCATATCGCGTCGAAAACCGATGTGGAGCAGGCTTACGCGATGGGCAAGGCGGCTGTCGAATTTGCTATCAAAGGCCATAACTCGGTGATGCCCACGATTGAACGTCTCTCCAGCAAACCCTACCGATGGAAAGTCGGCATGGCTCAGCTCAGCAAGGTCGCCAACGTGGAAAAAATGATGCCCAAGAATTTTATCAGCAAGGATGGTTTTGGCATCACTGACAAATGCCGGGAGTATCTTGCACCCCTTATCAAGGGAGAAGACTACCCGCCTTACAAGGATGGCTTGCCCAACTACGTGCGCCTGAAGAATGTGGCAGTCGCAAAAAAACTGAGTGATTTCACTATCTGAAACGTCTTAAAACCTGACAGGATCGTCGCGGGAAAGGGCTACCCGTGCGCTGTTATCGAGATTTATGCATAGGCACTTAATGCGGAATTATAAGATCGAAATTTCGTATGTGTTTTCAGCTGGTCTGACTTTAACTGGAGATTTTAATGGCTAATGGTTTAATCATCGCAATCGGTTGCGCGATGGCGGCACTTGTGTATGGAGTGGTTTCGATAAAATGGATTGTGGGTCTACCCACCGGCAATGAGCGCATGCGCGATATTGCCGCCGCGATTCAACAAGGAGCTTCCGCATACCTGAATCGCCAGTACACCACTATCGGCATCGTCGGTGTTATTCTGCTGGTGGCCATTTTTATGGCCCTGGGCTGGCAAACCGCCGTCGGCTTCGCTCTCGGCGCATTTCTCTCGGGGTTAACCGGCTATATCGGCATGAACGTCTCGGTACGTGCCAATGTGCGTACTGCACAAGCCGCCACACAGGGCCTCAATGCCGCGCTGGATGTAGCTTTCAAAGGTGGCGCGATAACCGGTATGCTGGTGGTGGGTCTGGGCCTGTTAGGTGTGGCTGGTTATTTTGCCGTCCTGACCGGCATGGGCGCTACCCAGTCGGAAGCGACCCATGCGCTGGTGGGCGTTGCCTTCGGCAGTTCGCTGATTTCCATTTTTGCCCGTCTTGGGGGCGGCATATTCACCAAGGGTGCCGACGTCGGCGCCGACCTGGTGGGCAAGGTTGAAGCCGGTATTCCGGAAGATGATCCACGCAACCCGGCGGTCATTGCCGACAATGTGGGAGACAACGTCGGCGACTGCGCCGGCATGGCCGCTGATCTGTTTGAAACCTATGCCGTGACGATTATCGCCACCATGCTGCTGGGCGGCCTGCTCATCACCGACGCCGGTCCAAATGCGGCGCTCTACCCGCTGGTCTTAGGTGGAGTTTCCATCATCGCCTCCATCATCGGCTGCTACTTCGTCAAAGCACGTGAAGGCGGAAAGATCATGAACGCGCTTTACCGCGGCCTGGCGGTAGCCGGCGGGCTGGCAGCAGTATCCTATTATCCCATCACTACCATCATGCTGGGTGATGGCGTAATGATTGAGGGCAAGCTGGTTACCTCGCTGAACTTGTACCTTGCCGGGCTGGTAGGTCTGGCGCTGACTGCGGCCATGGTGTGGATCACGGAATACTATACCTCCACCGAATACGCTCCAGTCCAGCATATCGCAGAAGCCTCCAGCACCGGCCACGGCACCAATGTCATCGCCGGCCTGGGCGTCTCCATGAAGTCTACCGCTGCTCCGGTACTGGTTGTTTGTCTTTCGATCTGGTGCGCTTTCGAACTGGGGGGGCTATATGGCATCGCCATTGCCGCGACTTCGATGCTTTCGATGGCGGGGATCATCGTGGCGCTTGATGCTTACGGCCCGATTACCGACAATGCTGGCGGTATCGCGGAAATGGCCGGCTTGCCGTCAGAGGTGCGCGATATTACCGATCCACTGGACGCGGTGGGTAACACTACCAAGGCAGTGACCAAAGGCTACGCCATCGGCTCCGCCGGTCTGGCTGCGCTGGTGCTGTTTGCCGATTACACCCACGCACTGACGGCAGGTGGTGGCTCGATAAAATTCGATTTATCCGATCATATGGTAATCATCGGCTTATTCCTGGGCGGCATGGTTCCCTACCTGTTCGGCGCCATGGCGATGGAAGCGGTCGGTCGCGCGGCCGGTTCAGTGGTGGTGGAAGTGCGACGCCAATTCAAGGAAATCCCCGGTATCATGGAAGGTACCGCCAAACCGGATTACTCCAGAGCAGTGGATATGGTAACCAAGGCGGCGATCAAGGAAATGATTGTGCCCTCGTTGCTGCCCGTAGCGGTGCCCCTGATTGTTGGCCTCATGCTGGGCCCCGTGGCCTTGGGCGGGGTACTGATTGGCGCCATCATCACCGGTATTTTCGTGGCAATTTCCATGACCGCGGGTGGTGGAGCCTGGGATAATGCGAAGAAATATATTGAGGATGGCCACTTTGGCGGCAAGGGCTCGGAGGCGCACAAGGCTGCCGTGACCGGCGACACCGTTGGCGATCCCTACAAAGACACTGCCGGCCCCGCGATCAACCCGCTCATCAAGATCATGAACATCGTTGCATTGCTGATTGTGCCGCTGATATAACGCGTATTATTTTCGCAAAGCACGCCCGATAACTCCGGCGTGCTTTGTTTTTGGCTGCCACTGCAAGTGGTCACCGCAATTCCCGTCTATTTCTCAGCTATCAGGCCGCCTTTATGGATACTAGAATTACCCTTACCCTTGATGACGCCAAAAAAATCGCTGCTGCTGCGGAAGCAGAAGCCCGGCACAATGACTGGCCGGTGGTGATTGCTATCGTTGATGACGGCGGTCACCTCCTTCATCTCTCGCGTCTCGACCATGCTCAGTTCGGCAGCATCGAAGTGGCAATACAGAAAGCTCGTGCCGCCATTGCCTTTCGCCGTCCCACCAAGGTCTGGGAGGAGCATGTCGCCGAAGGACGCGTGCGTTATCTCGGTTTACCTGGCACCCTGCCGATCGAAGGGGGTTTACCCATCACGGTAAATGGTCAGTTCATTGGCGCTGTAGGTGTCAGCGGTGTAAGATCGAATCAGGATGCACAAATTGCACAAGCGGGGCTGGATGCGCTGTTGAAATCCAGTTGAGATATGCCGAAGAGTTGCAGGATTCCTGTTCTGCGGTCCTGCGGTCTCGTTATGTTTGTATCTCCTCAATCAGAACGGAAGCCGCGAGGAACATCCTGGGCCTCTATGTTCTTCCAGTGCTCATCTTGCGAAACAATGTCATACACGCTTGGTTGAACTACCATCAACGATAATAAATAATAAAAACGAAGCTTGGCGGCCACCTTGTACCCATGTATCTAAGCGGTATCACCCTAAGCTTTCCACTGATAAACCACCCCTCTCGTAACCACCGTCTTTAGACGGTGACATTTTTCAAGTGTGTTGACTCAATGCGCGTTTAGCTTGGTGCGGTTTGACGACTTTGGTCGTCTGTATCCAAGTTACGCTAACCCACCTACTTTCCGGAGGTGGTAGTTAGTTGGTAGTGTGGCCGCTGCGATTGTTCACGAAAAAGACCAAAATAAAAAAAATATCCATCAGTAAATATTTGCACCGCACTTAACCATGCTGATATTATGGTTATGCTTCTAACTTGAATGTACTCATTAAATGTGTCAATTTAAGAAGGAGAAACGGTGATGAAAACAGATAAAACGTTGGTAACCCTTATAGTGCTGGTTCTCGGCCTGATATCGCTCTTCGGAATTCTAAATAGATGGTTCATCGTAATGTAGCGACTCTGTATGCCTTTGGGGCTTGGACAAACACTGGTATGCCGAAATTTTTACGTTGCATTGTTCTCATTTTTGGAAAAATCTTTATCGTTTAGACAGACTCTATCGTGCCTTGGCAAATAGGCAAGGATTAACGCTAGCTGGGATAATGCTTACCGCCTTTCATATGGCGTGAGTGGTGACTGTTGCAATTATTTGTACCGATACCGATCCACCGGTCTGACCAAAATCGATAGTGCGCCGCTGCAATCTGCATGAACTCTCTAGGATAAACTTTGAACCGCGCTACAGAAACCCTGCCGGCGCATGCGCAGTCTCGTTTTTTCATCCCGCTACCCTGCTTGTGGCTGCGTTAAGGTAGGATTGCGCTATAAACTCAACGAATGCGTCTTCCCTTTATGACCTGGATCTGTTGATCCCGTAACTGATCGCTTATTTTTCAGTTTAATACCATGATCAACAAAGACTTTTACATAATCTTACTTTTTCATCCCTAGGTGAATTCGCTATAGCTCCCTGATCCAGAATAAATGAATTCCCCTGAGCTTCAGCAAAAAACCTTCCTGCTCATGTTGATCGCCGTTTCCCTGGCGTTCGGGTGGATATTACTGCCCTTTTACGGTGCGGTATTTTGGGGGTCCGTTCTCGCCATAATATTTACGCCGTTTTATCGCTGGTTGCTGGTTATCTTGAACCAGCGACAAAATCTTGCCGCGCTCACTACCCTGTTGCTCTGTCTGATTATGGTGATTCTTCCATTTACGCTGATTGCAGCTTCGCTACTGCAGGAGGTGCTAGATATTTATCAACGCATCAAGTCGGGAGAGCTGAACTTCGGCGCATATTTTCAGCAAATCATGGGTGCATTGCCATCATGGATGGTCAATTTTCTGGATAGTATGGGACTCACAAATATCTCCGAATTGAAGGACATGCTGTCAAACGGCGCGTTGCAGGGAAGCCAGCTCATCGCGACGGAAGCGCTCAATATGGGTCAGAATACATTTCACTTCATCATTAGTTTCGGCATCATGCTGTATCTGCTATTTTTCCTGCTGAGGGACGGTACCATTCTGTCCACAAAAATAAAGCAAGCAATTCCGCTAAGCATGGAATACAAGCGGCATCTATTCAGCAAATTCACTACTGTTGTTCGTGCCACGGTAAAAGGCAATATCGCTGTGGCCGCGGTACAAGGTACTTTAGGCGGTGTAATGTTCTCGTTTCTCGGTATACAGGGAGCACTGCTTTGGGGTTTCGTAATGGCCTTCTTATCTTTGGTGCCAGCCGTTGGCGCCGGACTGATCTGGGCGCCGGTGGCGATCTATTTTCTGCTCACCGGCGCCCTTTGGCAGGGCATAACCCTCATCGCCTTTGGCGTACTGGTGATCGGAATGGTCGATAACGTTCTCCGACCTATACTCGTCGGAAAGGATACCCAGTTACCCGATTATGTGGTCCTTATCTCGACACTCGGGGGCATGGTTGTTTTTGGTCTGAACGGTTTCGTCATCGGCCCGGTAATTGCGGCGCTGTTCATTTCCGGGTGGGATCTCTTTTCTTCAAACAGAGAAGCGTCTAAAGATTGATCCGGAATCCGGCCTCTGACCGCGCACTCTTCAACCTGGCGTGGTGATCGAGGAATGCTCCTTAACTGCCGGACTCAGGATGATTTAGAATTTCATCTCCCGCCGGATTGCCCAGGCAAAGAGACGAGCGCCCAACAGCCATCTTGCTGCCGCAGCCATCTTGGAATCGAGTGGCAACGCATGTCGTACCGGAGGATTCGGGCTCGTAACTGCATTGAGTACCGCCTGGGCAATAATCGCCGGACCCGGTGCCTTGGGTTCTCCAGCCATAAGGTGATGAAGACCTGTGATAATTTTCTGATAAGCAGGCGGATGTGCGACAGTTTTGAGTAGTTCCAGTTGCTTGGGAACAAACTCTGTCTTGATCAAACCTGGAGCAATGAGCACGACGTCAATCCCGAATTCCATCACTTCACCCCGCACGGCGTCGGTTAACGCTTCTATGGCATATTTGGAAGCCGCATACCAGCCAAAACCCGGCGTCGACATCTTGCCCAGGATCGAAGTGATATTGACGATGCGCCCTGACTTTTGCGCCCGCATATGCGGCAGGACCGCCTGCATGAATCTCGCGTAGCCGAAAACATTCACCTCGAACTGTCGATGGGCTGCTTCCATCGAAACACATTCGATGGCACCCAACTGACCATAAGCTGCATTATTCACCAGCACATCCACCCGCCCCTTGGTCAATATGATGTGGTTTACTGCCCTGTGAATGGCGTCTTCATCGGCAACATCCAGCCCGACGGGTTCAATGTGATCGGAACGTATCTGTTCCAGCCTGTCCATGCGCCGTGCCGCCGCAAACACGTAATAGCCGTTCTCGGCAAGAAGCACCGCCGTAGCTCTGCCGATACCGCTGGACGCACCGGTAACCAGTGCAACTCGCTGGGTCATGTTTTCACTCCCGTTATTGTTATTAGGTTAACTTTTTATACATAATAGGCGAATATTCGGTTACACCATAATTCCCCGTGGGCAATTGCCTTCTCATTCCGAGATATTTGTCCTCCAATGCTACCCTATAGCATTAGGCAATACACTATCCCTCAATCAGCTCAAAGATTGGACTATGGGCATGGGCATAAGGAGAGAAATATGAAAGCCGCGTTGATTACAGGCGCCAATCGTGGGATTGGGCTGGAATTTTCCAGACAATATGCCGCGGATGGCTGGCGTGTTTTCGCTTGCACCCGTCATCCACAAAAATCCGATGCACTCAATACATTAGCGGCTGAATTTCCTCAGCAAATCACGGTGCATGCGCTTGATGTCGGGGATCATGCACAGATTGAGCAATTGGCACAATCACTCACTAACGAATCCATCGACCTGCTCCTTAATAATGCCGGTATCTATACATCCTGTCATAAAGACGACAATATCGATCAGGAAGCGTGGATGCATTCATTTCTCATTAATACGATAGCACCACTAAAAATGGCCCAGATGTTTTCCCCGCAAATCGCCCGCGGCAGTCAAAAGAGTATCGTAACCATCAGCAGTAAAATGGGCAGTATCGCGGACAACAGCAGCGGCGGCAGTTATATATACCGCTCAAGCAAGGCGGCGGTAAATATGGTGGTGAAGAGTCTGGCTATCGACCTGAAAACAGCCGGTATCACTGCGGTGGTATTGCATCCCGGATGGGTAAAGACCGATATGGGTGGCCCGAACGCGTTGATCTCCACGGCACAAAGCGTATCCGGCATGCGTAATGTCATAGATCACCTTACCCTGGCTGACTCAGGAAAATTCATTGCTTATGATGGCAAAATGATTCCTTGGTAGCCTAGCCCGCTTCAATGCCGGCAACTCCAAATGGAAGCGGAAGCGACCGTCCTGCGGCAATCAGGTTGAGCAATCTTACTCAACGATTACCGCGGTTCCGCTGGCGGAAACCATCAGCATACCGTTTTCCTTACCCATTATCTCGTAATCGAGATCGATGCCTATCACCGCATTTGCGCCAAGATCCTGAGCGCGCTGCTGCAGTTCTTCAAGCGCGATTTCACGGGCGCGCTGCAGTTCCTTCTCATAGGTGCCGGAACGTCCTCCCACCAGGTCCCGGATTCCCGCAAAGAGATCCTTGAACAGATTGGCCCCGAGGATTGCTTCGCCGGCTATGACACCACAATACTTGGTGACACGTTTCCCTTCTATGTTCGGAGTCGTTGTGAGTTGCATGTTTTCCCCCAATAATATTTTAAGAAAAGTGATTCATCAGCATAAGAAAGAGATACTGAGGACATCTGTTGTTCGATATAACCCCTTTCTCATTGCCATTGTCAGCCACATGGCCGATCGTGCGAGCCCACATCTCGACCAGGAATGAAAATCTCCTGGCGATTGACAAGGGTTTGCCGGCGTTTAAGCGGCGTGTCCGCTATGGTGCTCCTCCTCCCGACCCTCCTCCTGGCCCTCCTCCCTTGGGCGGTCTCTTGCGAAGCTTCTTCAGCGGCCTTTTACTCTGCGTGCCGTTGCGGGATTTAAGTGGATCGGCGGGTACGACAGCCGTGCGCCGGATACCCCGCTCCGAGGATACAGCGCGATTGACGGGAGTCAGAGTAATTTCAAGTTCGTTAATCTCATCCCATTGGGCTTCCGTTCGTTGTCGCTCAGGTATCGCAAGAAGCTCTTGCAGACGGTGATGAGAGGAGACTGGCTGTGGTTTATCCATGGTATATTAATGCATCGCTTCACTGATAATTATTATCATTTATAATAGATCGATTATGACCTATCCTGCTGCTTATATCCGGAGTAAATAAAAAATGTCGAGATCCTGCATTAATCGCTATCTTACCGCAATGTTTTGCTGTGTCACCCTGTTTGGCGCCAGTGTATCCCACGCGGAGCAAGTCGTTGTGTATTCTGCACGGATCGAGCAGCTCATCAAGCCAATGTTCGATGCTTTTACCAAAGAAACCGGTATCGACGTGAAATTCATTACCGATAAGGAAGGCGCATTGCTCGCGCGTCTGAAAGCGGAAGGAAAGAATACCCCTGCCGACATGCTGATCACCACGGATGCGGGTAACTTGTGGGAGGCTGCACGGGAAGGACTATTGAAACCCATAGAGTCAGAAACGCTTGAAGCCAACATTCCCGCCAATCTGCGAGATCCCCAGAAACAATGGTTTGGTCTGTCGGTGCGTGCCCGTACCATTATTTACAATACACAAAAAGTAAAACCTGCCGATCTTTCCACCTACGAAGCGCTGGCCGAACCCCAGTGGAAAGGGCGTTTATGTCTACGCACCTCCAAGAAAGTATACAACCAGTCGCTGGTGGCAATGATGATCGCTGAATCAGGCGAGGCAAAGACCGAGCAAATCGTAAAGGGCTGGGTCGCCAATTTAGCCACCGACCCCCTGTCCGATGATACCAAGGCGATGGAATTCGTCGCCGCCGGGAAATGCGATGTTACCCTGGCCAACACGTATTATTATGGCCGCCTGATGGAAAAGAATCCCGCATTGCCCCTGGCGATTTTCTGGCCTAATCAGGCGGGCAGCGGGGTTCATGTGAACATCTCGGGAGCGGGCGTTACCCAATATGCCCGTCACGCACCCGCGGCGATCAAGTTGCTTGAATTCCTGTCATCGGAGAAAGCACAAAATCTGTTCGCCGATATCAATATGGAATACCCTGTTAATCCAAAGGTAAAAACCGACCCTGCTGTTGCAGCCTGGGGCAGCTTCAAACAAAATCCGGTAAATCTGACCAAAGCCGGTGAATTGCAAGCGGAGGCGGTAAAATTGATGGACCGGTCCGGTTATCGATAAGGCATAAGGGGTGAAAGGTAGTACGCTGAACTCTACGGTAAACAATACTACCACGAGATACGGGTTTTCCGGATTTTTAAGCTCTACTTATCGCACCTCATCAGGCTGGCGCTTAATTCCCTTTCTGATGGCTGTGCTCGTGCTGATCCCTGTCGGCACCGTCATATCATCATTTTTTGCGCCTGCCAGCGATATCTGGCAGCATCTGGTTGAAACGACACTGACCAGTCTGTTGGTCAATACGTTCTGGCTTGTTCTGGGTGTAGCATCCGGCACCGTACTGTTGGGAGTCAGTCTGGCGTGGTTTACCGCAGTGTGTGAATTTCCGGGGCGAAAGTTCTTTTCCTGGGCGCTATTACTGCCGCTTGCCATTCCCGCATACGTGACCGCATTCGTCGCGTTGGGACTGTTCGACTATACGGGTCCGGTGCAAACCGCGCTACGCGCCTGGCTGGGATCGGAACTTCCCTGGTTTCCAAATGTGCGCGGCAGGATGGGTGTCATTACCGTCATGACTCTTGCATTTTATCCCTATGTTTATTTGCTGGCGCGTAACGCCTTTCTCACTCAGGGCAGGCGATCACTGGAGGCTGCCCAATCGTTGGGCCTTAATCGCACGCAGGGGTTTCTCAAGGTAGCGCTACCCATGGCGCGGCCGTGGATTGCGGGAGGCGCGATGCTGGCACTGATGGAAACCCTGGCGGACTTTGGCACGGTAGCGGTTTTCAATTACGATACCTTCACCACCGCCATCTATAAAGCCTGGTTCGGGATGTTTTCCCTGCCGGCTGCCTCCCAGCTCGCCTCGTTACTGATCGTGATCGTTTTTGCAATGATAATCGTGGAACAACGGTTTCGCTCGCGTATGCGCTATGCGGAAACCAGACAAAGTGCGCGGGTTAACCGTATTCCGCTCACCGGCTGGCGCGCATGGTTGCTTGCGGCTTTCGCTTCGGGCACATTGTTTTTTGCATTCCTGCTGCCGGTTACGCAACTGGGCATTTGGGCGGCAAGTGTTTTCACTCAGGACTTCGATCAGCGCTACCTGGAATTTCTCGGGCATTCACTGCTGCTGTCCTCTCTCGCTGCCCTGCTTACCTGTTCCGTTGCGCTACTCATGGTATATGCGGCGCGCCGCCACCCTGATCCGGCTACTCATGCCGCGGTGCGCATCGCCACGATTGGCTACGCCCTGCCTGGCGCCGTACTGGCGGTAGGAATCTTCGTCCCGGTCGCCTGGCTGGATAACTGGCTGAGCGAATTGGCCATGCAATTCTTTAATATAGAAACCGGACTACTGATCCAGGGCACCCTCTTCACCATGCTGATTGCTTATATCACGCGTTTTCTTGCGGTCAGTCATAGTCCGATAGACAGCGCCATGCAACGCATAACCGGCAGCATCGATGAGGCCGCGATGGGGCTTGGCCTGAACGGATGGGCGATGCTGCGGCGCGTACATTTACCGATACTGAAAGGTGGAATATTTACTGCTGCCACCCTGGTATTCGTGGATGTGATGAAAGAGATGCCGATTACCTTGATGACCCGGCCCTTCGGATGGGACACGCTGGCGGTGAGAATTTTCGAAATGACTTCGGAAGGGGCATGGGAGCAGGCAGCGCTACCCGCGGTGGCGCTCGTGCTGGCGGGCCTGCTTCCCATCATATTGCTCGTGCGGCAAACAGAAAAATAAATTACCGCTGCCATGAATGCACTGCTCGAACTCAGGAATATCCGGCATGCCTACGGCAAGCAGGTCGTCGTAAACGATTTATCGCTTACGTTGAGAAAAGGGCAAATCGGTTGCCTGCTGGGGCCAAGCGGATGCGGCAAAACGACCGTGTTACGCTGCATTGCGGGATTTGAACCCATCTCGGCTGGAGAAATCCTGGTCAACAGTGTAGCGGTAAGCAATGCCAATTTTTGTACGCCGCCGGAACGGCGGCATATCGGTATGGTATTTCAGGATTACGCACTATTTCCTCATCTGACCGTCGCCGCCAATATCGGTTTTGGCCTGCACCGCATGCAGAAAACCGAGCGCGACTCGCGCGTCGCGGAATTGCTGCAAACCGTAGGACTCGCCGATACCGCAGCAAAATATCCCCACGAACTTTCCGGTGGACAGCAGCAACGCGTGGCATTGGCGCGCGCGCTGGCCCCTCGGCCCGACTTGTTGTTGCTGGATGAGCCCTTCTCCAATCTTGATGTCACGCTGCGCGAGCGTTTGAGCCTGGAAGTACGCGAGATTCTCAAGAGCCAGAACGCCACGGCCATGTTAGTGACCCATGATCAGGACGAAGCTTTTGCCATTGCGGATGAAATCGGTGTCATGCACCGTGGTGAAATCCAGCAATGGGACACGGCCTATAACCTTTATCACAGGCCCGCCAACCGTTTCGTCGCAAATTTTATCGGACAAGGCGTATTTCTTTCCGGCAAGATACTTGACCCGCACCATGTAGAAATCGAACTGGGGGTTTTGACAGGACAAGTCCAGCATGACTGTAAGCCGGATTGCCAGCTATGCGATAAGGGCCATCCCGTCGATGTGCTGATACGTCCGGATGACATCGTGCACGATGATACCAGCCCTATTCAAGCGGCAGTCGTACATAAGGCTTTCCGCGGCGCCGATATCTTGTACACGCTGCGCCTCCCCGGCGGCAGCACCGCGCTATCGCTGGTACCCAGCCACCACAATCATGCCATAGGTGAGAAAATCGGCATCAGACTGGAAGCGGATCATGTGGTTGCATTCAGCCAATCTGTGTCGTAATCCCGCAACCCCGATATTCCAACCTGCAAAATGCCTATTCTTCGCTGATTCCGGGGAGCATGCAAAACCGGGGGAGGTACATGGAGCCGGTGATATGATCAGCGGATGAAGTAACAGAAACAGGTGTTTTCCGATAGAGCTTGACACATCGGCCAATTTCGTCTGACCTTCGTCATTTCCTCGGCAAGTTCATCTCCCCCCGGTTTTGCATACTCTCCTCTATTATTGATAACGTATTTTATCAATAATAAAAGTTACGTTGCCTCTATGACCAGTGTTACGACCAAGTCTCCCTTGATGAGGTAGAGCGGATTATTATTTAGAGGATAGGGGATCCGAATAATCCGTGTTAGCAGGTTTTTCTTTAGCACGATATTGGGCGAAGCGACCTTCTCGCGCATTTTCAATGACCTTACGCGTAAGATATCCTATTTGTGTTGGTATCCCATGAGTCATAGGTATGTCGAAATGTTTCGTGAGAAGCGCTACCGCAGACACAAAGGGCGCAGCAAAGGAAGTTCCATGTGCTCCGTCTATGAAAACGCCTTGGGCGTCTGGATCCTCCGGGTCATCTCCCCCAAATGCACTCGCGGAATACAAGTCTCCGAGCGGTCCATCAGGAGCACTTGAATAACGGGCTCTCTCATGATGGCGATTTTCAGCGATTGCAAATAGAAGAGTATCGAGGTCTTCTGTCAACCAACGAGAGTTTGGAATTTGACCAGAGTTTCCGGCGGCCATAACTGTAAGCGTACGGACCGCGTTCTTCCCTCCCAGACGCATGACAAGAGGGAGAATGCTCGTTAGAAACGTAGGAGCAAGAACTCGCTGCTTACAGCGCGAACAAAAAAACCAGTCGTTCCGCAGAGAAACACTAAGATTTACAACGTCTGGCATCTCCCGGGCGATAATGTCACCCAATGCTCGTGCGATGGTTAAGGCAGTTAATGAATCTGACGGCAGTCGGCCAACGCTGAGTTCAACGTGCGGGGGCAGGATTTGGTCGAAAATCGAAACAACGCGTGTCCCGTGGCCACTTGGATCAGCTGGTTCCGCATCACGCCTCAGTTGACCATTGATCGAGTAGTCAAAGTATCGAAGCTCACGATGTGCCGAGAAGTCCCGAATAAGGCCACTGTCCAGAACTGCGATTCTTAAAGGGCCTGGGCGTGAGTCTGGCGGCGGCAGGGCTGATCGAAGTAGTTGGCGAACAATCGATGCTTCACGCTCGGCGTGGGGGCTGAAGCGGAGGGAGGTGTCAGAAAGTGGTTCAACTGCTGCCAATGGAAGAATATGGTTTACGTCGACAGCAGCCTCGTTCTTTTCGATCAGAGCGGACAATCGCGCGCTTAAGCGACTGACCGCGTATAACTCCAACCCCGGATCTGTCTTAAGTACCACTGTTCCCAATCGCGACAACTCAGTATTACGATCATTCCCCTCTTCTTCGTTTATCAAAGGCATAACTGGTCCGAGCCGACCCGGCAGATCCCTGCCGATTTCTCTGAGCCCCGATATCGGACCGATTGCAATTGCTTGACCGGGAACAAAGTTGCACATCTTATGTGGGCTTCTTCCAGACGAGCTTGACTGTAATGGTTGAGGTACCTTCCATCGAAGCAATGATCCATTTACCTTCTGCCTTTAACCCTACACCAAGCGTCAACTCTATCTCGTCTGCCGAGGTAGCTGAATCTGCGAGCTTTTGACGAAGAGGTGCAATGGCATCACGTAGAAGAGTACCAAGCGAATCAAGAGCCTCTTTGGCTTGCTCGCCAACTAACTCACCTGCACTTGCAAAACCTGCCTCCTGCATAAAGGCGATTTCCAGAGAATGTTGTTCCGCCATGCGATCACCTCTCAATAGAATATGGATCAGAAACTTGAACTCGTTTGCTGACGCGTTGTAGCGTCACCCGCGCAAGCAATTCCAAATTACACATAGAATCGAAACAGCACCCCCAGATACTTTGCAAGGCACCTATCATTTACGATAGTTCAAAATATGAACAATGCAACCTAACATTAATCGATTTTTATAATTTCGATGTCCTGCAAAAAATCGCAGACCTATTTTTAGAGAGCCCTAAATAAATAGCGGCTTTAACAGCATGCCTCAAAGCCCTCAATTTACCTTTGATAAAATAGGTTCAAGGGTAAATGATAGAAAGAATTTTACTGAGATTTTGCTCGCGCAATATCGATAACGTATTTTATAGAATACCAAATCTCGCGTAACAGTCACTTTGCTATTTTCGGTGTTGATAGAAATTGTACGTAGTTTTTCCAGATTTCTTTTCTGACTCAGCTGCAAAGATCCACAAAAAAGAATCGGCCCCAGTCTGGATTTATTGGCAGTTCTTTACTATTTTAAACTTATGAGCTTTTGATACTTCGATTAGTAATCAAAAAAGGAAGCGCGTGTGGACCATCAATCAACTTTGAAAATTAAGCCCAATTTATCTTCGACGATACAGCTTTGGGTTTCACCAGTAATGACTGCAATGCTTGGTCTCATAGCTGGGGTTTTAACGTCGTCTTACAACTCGGATCTGGCAGCAAACAAATTCTTTCTAGAAAAACAAGTAGCAACTGCTGACAGTGTAGCAATTGAGTTTTCTCGGTATGTAGAGAACTGGTCTAGATTAATCCGATTACGTAAAGAATTTGATGCAAAGAACAAGGAGCCAAGCGCAGAAGAGAAAGAATATTTCAAGAAAACCGTGTCAGAGCGTGCTATTGCACGAGTCAAGCTATTCGCATCGCTTGACTCCGCGTATCTTTATTATGGTAAAGATACGTCGAATTTGGTTATTAAATTTAGAGATTGGGATAGCAAGCAATCGGATTTGACTATTGAGAAACTTCCAGACATTAATGAATGGAGGAGATGGCAAATCGATATTCTTCGCCAGCTGCATAAGGAGATCAGAAAATGATGCATTTCGGTATATTGCTGTTTTCCCTCTTTCAGCTTGCACAAGCCGATACGCATAAAGAGTATTGGAAAAATTGTCCTGGTCCTGGTTGCCCAGCCAGGCAGGAAGACAATAGCGGTGCTGCAGCCTCCAGAGAAGACAAAGAAGTATTAAAAGACAAACTCGATGCCATTAAGAGAGAAGAGAATAAATTGCACATAGAGAAAGAAAAACTTAAAGAAGAAATCGAGAGTATCGAGAAAGGAGAAGCCAAGGGAGTGTATTGATGTGTAATGTGTATAGTAGACTCCAACCTGACTTACCCTTGGGGTTATCCAGATAGAGTAGATTATCCAAAAGCATTACCCTCTTTAGAGGATATGTTGATGAACGAACTTCCGGAACCGCCTGATGATCGCTTCTGCGATCTTGTAATGAAGGGAGGAATCACAAGTGGGGTGATATATCCCCGGGCTATTGGATTGCTATCACACTATTACCGCTTTAGAGGTATTGACCTGCCCCCTTCATTAGCTTCATGAGATAGTAGAGTCCGATTCTTGGAAAGGAGCGGACCATGAAGAAGCGATACAGTGAAGAACAGATTATTGGATTCTTGAAGGAAGCGGATGCAGGCATGCCTGTGGTGGAGTTGTGCCGCAAGCATGGTTTTTCGGACGCCTCCTATTACAAGTGGAAAGCGAAGTTTAGCGGCATGGAAGTCTCTGACGCCAAGCGGCTTAAGGCGCTGGAAGCAGAGAACAACAAGCTTAAGCGACTGCTGGCTGATGCCTTGCTCGACAATGCGGCATTGAAAGATGTCGTCTCACGAAAGTGGTAAGCCCACAAGCACGGCGGGAAGCAGTGGCAGGTCTGAAGGCAGCATGGCAGTTGTCTGAACGTCGGGCTTGTGGGCTGATGAACATTTCCACCTCCGTGTGGCGCTATCGCGCCCGGCCAGACTCGAATTGTCAGCTACGCGAGTGCATTGTTTCGCTTGCCGGGCAGCGGCGGCGCTTTGGCTATCGACGCATCCATATTCTGCTCAAGCGCGAAGGCTGGCATATCAATGTCAAGCGGGTCTACCGGCTCTATCGCAACGCAGGATTAGCCGTGCGTAAGCGTAGCCGCAAGCGGATTGGTCTGACAGAAAGAGTGCCATTGTTTCTTCCAGAAACACCCAATCATGCCTGGTCAATGGATTTCGTGCATGACGGCTTGGCTGACGGCAGGCGCATTCGCTGTCTGAATGTGATGGATGACTGTACCCGAGAGAGTATCGTCTTGAGGTAGATACCTCCATTTCGGGAGAGCGGGTGGCGCGTGTATTGGAGCGCATTGCCGGGCAGCGGCCTTTGCCACGGACGATCAGGGTCGATCATGGACCGGAATTTACCAGCCTGGCACTGGACAAATGGACCCATGCCCGGGATGTGAAGCTGGCCTTTATTCAACCCGGAAAACCTACGCAAAACGCCTATATCGAAAGCTTCAATGGCAGGTTCCGGGATGAATGCCTGAATGACCATTGGTTCTCAACCTTGCATGAAGCACGCGTTCTTATCGAAGCATGGCAAAAGGATTACAATTCAACAAGGCCGCACAGCTCGCTCGGCAATAACACGCCAGCCGAATTTGCGGCACAACACCCATTTACAACCCAAGATACTACTCCGCCGTGTGGCTAATTATAGGGAGCAGGTCAATTCATAATTCATGCATTTTAGCCTCTTCTCCAAGTTAGCCACCGATTCGTCTCTGTCTCAGGCGCAGGCATTCTCTCAACAGACCTGGCGAAAACATCACTATTCACCAGACCAAGGTACGCTTTGTTCAGGACTCACCTATTTTTGGCTAAACGAAAAGTTGTGCTCTCGTTCTCCACTATCTCAGTTCGAAAAACCCAGTGCCGAACTCCTCCATCATCTCGCTAGTATGCAGGCGCTTAGCTATTACCCGACTTTCCCGGAAAACTTTAACCCTGGCGAAAGAGAATTACTGTTACTGACTAAGAAGTACGGGACACAGGACTGGAAAGAAATTCAGCAACGCGTAGTCGATGAGCACCAAGGAGACTATATTTTATACGATCTTTCGCGGATGTTTCGCTATGACTCTGCCAGCATTGTGCGCTTTACCGACCTGCCCCAAGCTCTCCCTTGTCTGAAATCGCTACCCGCAGGCTCGGCCGTTATAGGCGTACTTCGCTATCTTGAGAACGGGCAACCGGGCGGCCATCGCATCGCATACTACCTTGATCGAAAAAATCGTCACCACTTCTTTGATCCGAACGCTGGCGAGGTCATCGAGTCTCGTGACACAGGCTTTCATCAGTGGCTAAACACTTTCCTAATCCATGCCACCTACCGAAAGTTCGAACCTTCGATAGAAGACTCTTTTCTGACACTCTATCAACTTAAAAACGTTTCACCTCAGACACAAAATTTCCTTCCAAGACATTCGGATTGACAGCATGTACGAGCACTCTTACACTAAATGATATGAAAAATGGATGAAGTTACTCTGCTGCTGCAAATATCGAGATTGTTTGGCGCGCCTAATTGACCTAATGTTGGATATCTCCATAACACCCGAGCCACTCAACTCCATTTTTGGTCCTTTTCTATTCCAGAACCTCCTCCATTTCTAGGCGTAACCCTGTTAGACGTAACGCCGAGACGAAACCCAACTCAAGAATGAGATTCCACAGTGACCAATTTGAAAATCAATTCCGAGCACCAATCGACATCAGGCCAGTTACCTGATTCGATATTGGAGCTCGAGCATACAAACCAATCTTTGGAGGCGGCAAGACCTCAGTTTGGTCCCGGCATAGCGCCGCAGCTGCCGAATCAAAGTACAAGCACACACTTGCGCAAATCTTTACCTGGAGGGGGGCAGTGGTGGGAGTGTTTGTTGCCCTTTCGCCATTTTACCGCCACCGATGTATTCGAGCCGGAAACTTATAAAGAGCTGACCCATCAATTCTCCCTGATACTTGAGACGACTGCCGGCAAGCGCGAAGGTGCGTATAAAATGAGGCCTGCCCTGGGGAGCAACGATGGTTTGATATTGGGGCTAACCGATAAGCTGGCCACCGCATTCTCTCCTTTGTTTACAGAAGCGTGGCTTCGTTCACTGGCAGAACTGCTGGATCTTAAATTTTTGCCTCGTGTCGAGGGAGCATTGCACTCAAATCCGCAGGGCAGCCGAACTGGATGGATTCATACAGACTGTTGTTCAGCATGGTTTGATGAGAGTAACAGTACGATGGAAGAGTTAATTTTTCCGCCGCGGGGACGATGTAATTACTTTACCGGGCAAGCTAAAGTGCCCGATGCGAAACCAAAAGAATATATACGTGCGGCAACGATGATTTTCTACCTTTGTAATGATGGGTGGAAACAAGGAGATGGCGGTGAAACCGGCGTCTATAGCGCGGATCGTGAGACAGAAGACACGGCGGTGAAGCTCATACCGCCACTCAATAACTCCCTGTTTCTCTTTGAATGTAGCCCACACTCCTACCACAGATTCGTAACGAACCCTGGGCGAACACGCAACAGCATTATCCTGTGGCTGCACGCCAGCGTGCATGACGCGGAAGCGCGATGGGGAACAGCGATCAATCGGCGGGACAGTCGATGAAACCTGTGTGCCTGATTACCGGCGCGGGCGGACGCCTGGGTCAGGACCTCTGTCATGCCCTGCAAGAAGATTATGATCTGGTGGCAACTTATCGTTCAACTATCCCCGACATTCCCTCACAGTTTCAGCAGCCTTTAGAGGGGACAGCAGGAGGGGCAGAGGAGCCAGAAAATGAATCCGCTTTGAACGGCGTGCCAGCCTACCTGGTTCAAGCTGACCTTACCCGCCGTGAAGATGTGAAGCGAGTGGTTGAGGTGGCCTTGGCTCGCTATGGCCGCATTGATGCCCTGATCAACACCGCTGCCGACATCAAATTTCACGGCAATCTTCGCGATCTCTGGCAGGCTAACGACTATCCACAATCGCAGATGCTCCTGAACTCTATTGTGCCCATGCAACTGGCTTCCGCAATCTACCAATATTGCTGGAGGGATCAGCCCGATGAGAATACACGGTGGAACCGGTCTGTTGTCAACATATCAAGCATTTCAGGCCTCTACGTCTTTGAAGAGAGGGGGCAGGCATTTTACGGCGTTTCCAAGGCCGCGCTGAATATGCTGACACTCTACCTCTCACTTGAGTTGGCACCGCATGGCGTCCGGGTAAATGCGATCTGCCCGAGCAGATTCACGGGGAAGGCGGCGACCCGTCGCGTCACTGAGGCCATACGGAATCTATTAACCGGCGACTCGACAGGAACAATCGTTACGAAGGTACCCTAGCCCCTGACTGGCTTGACCGCTCTGGCGCGTTACTGAGTAAACCAGTGGTCAAGTTCGTGGAGGCTATCGATCTTACCAGAACGTGGCGCATAGAATTGGCGGTCATTCGCTCAACGGCGTTTCGGTCGCCGCCATCTTTCCGGCAATCTGGCCGAATGCCCAGGCCTCGGGATAATTGCTTCCCACTTGATAAAGGAAACCAAAAAAAGAACCCAGCTCTCCCGCTGCGTATAGCCTCGGGATAACGCCATCGTTATGGTCCAGCACCTGGCAATTTACGTTGCGTTTTGGGCCGCCCTGGGTATTCACCAGCGAGAGTCCCAGTTCGACCGCAAAATAGGGCGGCGTCTCGAAAGGGGCTAATGTTTTTTCGTTTCGACCAAATAGAGAATCGCACCGCTCGATACAGGCGCGATTGAATTCTGTTATGGTCTTCTCAAGAACATCGGTTCTAGCCCCGATCTTATTGGCCAGATCGGCGACGGTTTCAGCCTGCAGCACCCACCCCTCGTCGAGCTCGGCCTGATTGTCGGCGCTCCAATCGTAGATCTTGTTCACTAAACAGTAGCCGACAATTCCGCCCCTTTTTGTCCGCAACATTTGGGCGGTAGGGGCAATCGGCCCTCTGGATAGGTATGTCTGATCAAAAATCATATAAGCAGGCAGATTTCGATACTCCGCGTTACCGTGGTCGTACCGCAGGATCTCAAGCTGCTCTTTACAATGGCTGAGCAGTGCATCCTCAGCCATAAACCTTTCCCCGAACTTGTTCACGAACATATAGCTGCCGGCGCGTTTTGTTCGCCCCAAACCGTAGCCGATCGCAGTGCCGAATTTTTTGCTGGGTTCCCGCGCGCAGAATCTGCCCCATTCTATCGCCGCCATGTGCCAAAGCGCGGCTCCAGCCTCGGAAGCCAGGCTAATGCCATCCCCGGTGTTACCGGGAGATCCCCAGGAGAAAATGTAATCGGTTGCTCCGGGAAAATTGAAGTTCGCCAGCATCGCCGGATTGTATGCGTACCCGCCACACGTCAAAATGACTCCCTTGCGAGCCAGAAGTTGAATATCCTGCCCATTGCGTTGCGCTTTCGCCCCCAGGATTTCCCGTGTTTCTGGATTCTGGATCAGGGTTTTCACCTGCGTGTCCGTAAGGATCTCGATTTTGCGATCCTTGACCTGGCCGTCGAGAAACCGGAATCCATTCTCACCCGTAGGGTCGATATGAATTTGCTTGAGCCTACCGCTCATCATTGAAGGAAAACTGGGGGGAATCGGGGGTCCGGCCGTGAATTCCAGGCCCAGCCGGGACAGCAAATCGGGGATGCCCACCATCGCCTCGGCAAAGGCACGGACCATCTCTTCGCCCACCGTGCCGGACGAGAGCGCCCGGTAATATGCGATTGCTGCCTCGATGCTCTCCGGAATCACCATGGCTCCCGCGCAAACAGCGCTGTTGCCGCCGCCAACATCAAGTTTTTCCGCGATCAGAACGCGAGCCCCGGCATCGTGAGCAGCAATGGCAGCATTGGCCCCGGCCGCGCCATACCCCACGATCAATACATCGACGTCATAGTCTTTCTTCATGAGACTCTCTGTTACTCTCCTATTCGTCCTCGATCCCCACCCTGATGAGAGTCGGGAAATCTTGAATTCTGTCGAGCGTTTGCAGGTTACGTGATAGTTTGAAAATCTGCAGCTTTTGCGAACCTGGCCGACGTTTCCCTAACCGCTATCACCATGCAGACAAACGGCACACTCTTCCTGATGATCAATGCACGGCTGAAATTGGCGTAGAAATACCATTTCGTTCAACACAAATGAGACAACCTCACCCGTGTTCGGATCTTTTTTAAACTCGATGGTTTCAAAACAAAAGGCTCCCAGTTTTTGTTTGAAACGCAGCCCGCCGATCGGCTGCAATAGCGTCTCGTATGCCACGCCATAACTCAGGTAGATCTGATTCACTCTATAGATAACTTCTACTTTTCCAAAAGTGGCATGACGATACAAGCCAGCCAATTCCTCCCATGACTCAGGCGCCGCTGGCTGTTTTCGCAAACGGCTTAGCCTCTCATAAAAAACCTGGTCGCCCAGGGTAATTGTGGCATCTCCCTTGCCCAGGCCGCTAATCCTGAGCATCTGGTGGCGACAATCGCCATTAAGCATAAAATACGCATTTCTTGAATGGGGATAGAGATTAATCCGGCAATCGTCCCGAATAAATTCCGGGACATTTCCATCTTCCCCCTTGAAACGCACAACGCTCCTTCTGTTTCCGGCAAGGACATTGAACCTCCCGGTACGCCGTCCAAAATGGGGCAAAAAACTGCCACCCACTCTTTCCCGGCAAACCTGATATAGAATCTCTCTCAGCTCGTTGTTGCAAGTGGCGTGATTACCCAAAGCAACACCCACCAGGCCTAGATCGGGAATCATAAACATGAAACCGGAAAAACCCGAACTGCTTCCGGCGGAGTAATAGAAAGGCAAATCGTCTATCGCCTCCACAAACAACCCGAGGCAAGCACTGGAGTGGGGACTCACCTTGTGCCGATCCACCAGCATCTGCTCAACCACCCCGCTCACTATGAAATTAACACGGTGGCCTTCGCCAACGAAGCTGACCAGCCAACGGAGGTAGTCATCGGCAGTGGAAATCATACCTGCGGCAGAATTTGGCAAGGGGAGGTGTGGACAAGGCACGGAGGGTTCCCCAAGGTCGGGGGAGCCGAAATACCAGCCCTTCCAATACCCGGTCGCGAGATCGCCGTTCGATTGTTCGCCATTATCGGCAAAACCGCTGCGGTGCATTCCAAGAGGAGAAAAAACCGCTTTGGATATAAAAGCGTCAGCGGCATCGCCACTGATACTTTCGATCACCTTACCTAGCAAATAGTATCCCCAATTCGAATACTTGAAATGTTCTCCGGGCGCGAACAGCAATTGCGAAGAACTGATTCGCAACAGCGTATCTTTGTCGGAATAGGCACGGGAATGATAAGGTCCCCGAGCCAGCCCTGCGGTATGGCTCAGGAGATGGGAAATGGTGATGGAGCGGAATTCCGGGCGCGTTTCCAGCTCCGGAATATAACAGGCGATGGAGTCGTCCGGATCCAACCGGCCCTGACTGGCCAGTTGCAAAACGGCATGCGCAACGACCGGTTTTGTCAGACAACCTATCCGGAATAAGTGCCTGGATTCCAGCCGTTCGCCGGACGACAGGTCGCTGACACCGAGTTCACAATTGAAAAGTTCACTGCCATTTTGGGCGACGCGAATGCTGAGTCCGGGTATCCGCCGTATACGCATCCTGTATTGCAGATCGGCGAGCAAATCGTTCACTTACATGCTTCCGCAATTCCGGGGTCATCATGGGGCAAATTCCAACTCACCAGGTATTCAACATCCCGCACGGACATCGCTTTCGTCCCGTTGACTGCTTCTCTGATTATGCAGAGGTTGTCCCGCCTTTTCGGGCGTATTGCAAGGCATCAGCCCAGACCCGAAACGCCAAACCGATGAAGCAATAAACTCGAACCGGTTTGGCGCCCCCACACACACGGCGCCCGAAAAGACGACATCCTTTCCGGGCTACCCGTACGGTCAAGAGAAATTGATTTGAGCCGCTTCAATAAGAGGCGTGGAGCCGCAAATAAATGGCGGTTTACCACCGTTTATTGTGACACCCGTTACGGTGTAAGTCTCCATGTACTGGGCCATTTCCAGCACTGTGTCCATAGCGATGAGCGTGTGCTTCAGCGTTTTCTGGCTGTCGGCGGTCCACTGCTTCAAGAACGTATTGGACCCCGTTACACTGTCTGGTTTATTTTGCTGCAGCCAGGTTTGCAACTCGATCACCAGGTTCGTCTGTATTATGCCTATGCCATTCGCATCAGCAGTCTTGTAATCGAAACCTTGCATTTGCTCGATGACATGCTTCCACCAGTCAATTGGCGCATTTGGGTTTTTTTGCTTGTCTGCCGCAACCGCTTTAAGAATTTGCGTTACGCCGACATTGAGCGCAGTAACCAAGCCGGCGATTGCCAACTGTTTGAGAGCTTCTTGAAAGAATGCTTTTACCGTGGCTGACGCACCTCCGCCCTCGCTAGGTTCTGGTTCCGGTTCCGGCTCAGGTTCCGGCTCGGGTTCTGGTTCTGGCTCCGGTTCCGGATCTCCACCTTCGATTTTCCAGAGGTAGGTGTCTTCCACGCTGGCGGCATACTTCATGTGCGCTTCGTCTACGGGTTCGAAATCCTTTTGTGGGTCGTTTTGTGCTTTCATATTTTTCTCCTTTGGTTTTGCTGGACGCTCATATAGAACTAGAAACTCTCTTAATTAATTAATCGCAACCCCCGTCTCTGCCGGTGGTCGTTTAACTTAATGAATGGACAACCGCTCTTGCAGGAGCGCCAGCAAGGACTTGCCAAGCTTACGATCTATCGCAGCCCGTCTTTTAACCTTGCTTTCAGCAGTGGGCTCCAACAAATCGTAGTCTTTATCGCCATTCATTTTGAAAAGCCTGTTGGCTTCCCAAAACACATACTCGCCATCTTGGGTTCTTGAATAGTCCAGAGCAGTCACGTCACTTCCACTTGCTCGCCCTGCACGCGCTAAAAGTCCCAGGTCAGACTCGCTTCCACGAATAAAGTCTCTATTGGCAGCAGCCGAGTCTGCGAATGATTCGGAGGAAGCAAAATTCACCAGCCAGTGGGTGCTGACCGTCTTGTGCCGCAAGACCACGTTGTTGCCCACCACATAGGCGCGGCACTTGTGATATCTACCCTGCTCATCCGCGATGTCGATAAATTCAATGGCGAGATTGGGTGGAGGCAAAACGCCTGCGCCTCCCGAAGCCAGGAATTGGGTACGCTTCGCGTTCACCAGCGCCCGGGCCTCGTCAACACCATGAACCAACCGCATTTGCTGACCACGGTGAATACCATCGACGCGCAGAATCAGGGGGTAAGGAAGCTCAATATCGTCGACACTGGCAAACTTCTGGAATTTTGGGCAACGAATACCCGCCTGCCGCAAGTTACCCAATATAGTGGAATGTCGAACGTCCCATCCGCTAAATACGCTATTAATAACGGGTATCCGGCGTGCTTCGCAAGCCTTTTCAAATACCATTGCGTGATATACGAAGTCATTGCTCCGGTGCCGGTAACTCCAGAAAACCACGCCTCTGACACTATGCGGATCGAGTTCGATGCTGTCGTCCCAGGGTTGGCAGAGGGACCAGGAAAGACCACAGTTCTCCAGCGCCCAGACTAGTTGGCGGGACGCCCCAAATTCGGAAAATTTCTCCAGGGTTGAGTCAGCCGAGACAACGATAACTTCGCTCTTCCGCGCTTTTTTCTCCGCTTGCGAACCCTTTCTTTCGCCAAAGTACCCTGGATTCTGCCGGTATCGTGAACTCGCACCGGACTCCATCGGTGGGGCCTTCATTTCCAATTCCGATACGCCCAGCAAGATCTCGGCAACGCCACAAAAAGGAGACATGATCGGCCGATTTGCGGACCATAACTCACAATAGCGACACTTTTGCGCCCACGTCAGATGCCCTGCCTGCGCCAACCCTTTTTTTAATTCCAGGTGGTGCTGCTTCCAGCGTTGCCAGTATTTGAGCAACTCAGCCTGCCAGGGGCTGCTGCGACGGAGTTCGACCCAAGCCTGAAGGATTTCCCGACATTGGACGTCCGACCACTCGGGATGACCCTCAATTTCTTGACCGAGGAGCCCCCACAAGTCGCTGTCAGATAGGCGAGCCCAAGCATCCGCAACGTTTTTAGTAGTAGGCATGCCCGCTTCTTGCAGGACGCCAGAATCGAATGCGAGGCCGTTTCGACCGGAGGTGAAAACTCGGGCCATATCCAGAGTCGCCAAGGGTAAAACCCTCTCATGGTCGAGCGGCCAGCGCACTGGTTCCATGGCGTTAATCATACAGCGATCGCCTTTTCGATCAGCTCGCGCCGCGCATAGATTCTGTCGTCTACCGGAAAAGAGACTAAACGGCCATTTGTACCCAATGGCAAGCCAACATAGTCTTTTACGTAGTCCTCGGGAAGGGTTAGATGCAAGTTGCACTCCTCTGAGCATACATATTTGAGAACCTCAACCAACATTCCAATTGAGTACACCCGGCCCGTGCATGACCGCTTGCCCAAACCAAATGGCATAAACTTGCAACCCTTCGTCGAATTGGCTGCAGCAAAGCGCTGGGGACGGAAATCATCAGGATCCTCCCAAACGTTCTCATTGCGATGCAGGCCAAAGACGGACACCATGAAATCCGTAACCTCTTCTTTTGATCGTCCGCTTTTTTCCCATATCCCTTTTTCCTCATAGCCGAATTGACGGAATGGGGGAAAAAGGCGGAGAACTTCGTTGACGAAGTGTTTTGCCATCGTCTCATCGTCACGGATCTTATCGACATATTCCGGGCGTGCCGCGAGACACAACAACATGGAGCTCATGGCCGCAGACAAAACGTATGAAGACACCAGGATACTGGTCAACTCCCCCCTGAACTGCGCCCTGGAGATTTTGCCGCTTTGCTTCAATTCGATCAGATGGGCATACCAACTCCCTTCTTTCGGAGTCGCAAATTCAAACATCATCTTTTCGAGTTTGACTGTGATTTTCCTGGTGTAATGATCGCTCTTGAAGAATATCAAATCGATGATTTTCCGCATGGGCCCAAAACTGGGGAATTGCATGCCTAGCGCATACATCACCCCGTCCAGGTGCATTGGCCGCGTACCCGGTTGAAAATCGATTTCCCGGATATGCTCCCGCAAGGATTCCAGTACATTCGCACCCAGCAAGTTCGACGACATGCTAAGGTATACCGCTGGAATAAGGCTGCTCGACAGGCGCAACTCCCTGCTGTTACCCGTCATAAAGACTTCGTCGACGAGTTTCTTCGCAATGTCGGGATAGCGTTCCTGGGCCGGCACGCACTGGAGAAATATGCTTCTTAAAAATTGTGCGTGCCCGTCATCGCTGACCACGATGGAGTCGTGGCTGAGGTGAAAGCGGCTCAACATGTCTCTCGTCAACTGCGAGCGCGTGAAGTTGCCTCCCTTGAGATACTCTTTCACCCGATCGGGGTCGGCGCTGTACTCCAGAAGATTTCTCAACCATGGCAAACTGTATAGGTGATCAGTGCCCTTCCATTGGAATCTGTCCAGTAGTGATTGAAACATGAGCTCCCCTCTCCCCAGGCCAATAATTACCACTACACGAGCGCTGCCCCTCTTCTCAAGGCTCGATCAGACATCAAGGACGCGTGCGAATTTCCTCTTGATAAACCCTAGCCGGGCAGACTGATAAGACAACCCGACGAAAAGCGCTGCTTTAAGTATTCCAAACCGAATCCAATAGGGCAACCACTGCTGGCCGATCCCGTTGAGGCCATACTGATAAACCCTGTCAACCAACTGCACATCTGAGAAATGCGTAATCTTTTTGTTAACCAGGCTTGCCGTTGCGAATGTATACAAATCTTTGGCAAGATCGTACTCACCCAACTTCACCAGCGCCGTAATCTTGCGGAGATGATCACGCCAAAATACAGCCCACTCATCGTTATTGCATCGAGAAACAATCTCTGGCGCAATTTCGTAGTAGAGGTCTACAGCAGAAAGCTCTTTCTTGCTTTTCATCTTGTTGTCACGGAGGTACCGCGCAAGTTCTAACGGTTCGCAGTCGTCAGGCAAACCCTGCGCCTCGACAGTGGCGGTCGTTAAAAAACACGCCCTGGCTGGATCAGGCTTTAATTCGTTTGGCTTTTTTTCACTCACTTTCTTATTCATATTTCACTCCTTCCAGATGAATTAAGTGTTTGGATCGACACAAGGTCGGTAACCCCGTTTCTTTGATTGAGTCATTCATGACACGAACGCCAGGGAGCTTATACTGCTACTTCTGCTACTAATGGATAGAGGCCGGACTAGTCGAAACGATTACTGATTCTTCGAAAGCAATTACAGTTGTATCCTGCGCCTGTCATGATGGCAGCTGTCGCGCCTGCCCATCTTCCGCCTATCGTATTGCTGGGCATTACGCCGGCTTATCAGCCGCCGCTCGGAGGTATCGGCCGCAGTTTCAATCCGCTCCATCTGCCCTTCTCCGGCGATTAGCCAATCAAAGGAAAAAGCAAACACGGAATGAATAATCAGCAGTTTTTTGATCTCAGGCGTGGCGACCCCATTTTCCCACGCTGAAACGGCGGCTTTGGAAACGCCGCACAATTCCCCTAACTGGCTCTGGGTAAGTTTGTATTTGTTTCGAAGCTGGACAAGTCTTGAGCCGATACTCATTCTAAATTGATGCTCCAGCGCAATTGAAAGTACATTTAAAATGTATATAAGGCAAAGCTTAATGCTGTTATAAGGTAATTGTCAAATATCTTTTTACTCCAATAAGGACGCCTTCCACTTTTCATTACGTCACACCTTGACGATACGCACAGACATACCGACGACAGATCAATAAAGAAGCGTTGGAGTTTGCTCACTTAATAGTGAAGCAGAGCTGACCTGCTCCCCGTAATTAGCGACACGGTGCAGTAGAATCCTGGGTTGCATGACCCGCTTGGTCGTTTCGTAACTTCTCTATCAATTTAATCGGAGGATCAGCCAAGCCGGTCAGGTTTCCATACTACGGAAGAACATCGTGCTATCTCATCGGGCTGGCCTCACGCAGCTGACGTCACCCTCCGGGCAATTTATCAGCCTGATAAGTTCCTCGGTGCGAGCGCGGGTCATCCGGGTCGCACATCGCCATTTGACCATGTCCTGTACGCTGCCTCCCTGACTGGCGCTGCTCTCGAAGTCGCAGGCAGCGGTACGATAGTGGATCCAGGCCTTCTGGGTGTGCCGCAGTTGGTTTCGTGGCTTCTGAGCAAGACTTTCAGCCAGCATTTTATAGCTGACTGCGTAGGCTTCCGTTGCAACGAGAAATTCTTCGTGGGCACAGCGCCCCAAGTCCGCTTGCGTGACTGGCGACGCACAGTCCTGTGCGAATGCAACACCGGCCATGTACGTCATGCACAGCAGCGGCGCGGCTGTAAGTGCCCGGCCAAGTGTGTGGGCGAATTGGTTCATTCTTTACTCCAGCAGGTTAAATCAACACAATCAGCGCAAAATCGCTGAATGCGGAGAGCGTGGGCCGCGGATCATTCAGCTCATTCATCTCACTTATATGTGAGCCGCTGGTTACTCATTTACAGTTATTATTGATCGGCGTCGATGGAATGCAGGCTCATTTTCAGTTATCTCTGAACCCTGACTGCAGTATCCCGATGGCATTCCTCCCTTCGTCAGGGTCGCCCTGTGGTATTCCGGGCTCGACTTCCAATGAACTTCAGTCCGTCACAGGAAGTAGAAAGCGACTAAGCCGAGTTTACTGCTCCATTCGTTCGGTTACCAATAATTTGAGGCAACGTATCCTCTTGATACACTCCTGCGGTTTTTTTATTGAGGCAATTCGCACGTTACTGCACGGTGGATATTTTTATGAATATGGCCTATAAATAATTTGATTAGTATCGGTTTGGACGACAAACCTTGGCAATAACAAATAGCCCAGAATGGGCAGCTGGTCAATAATTCCTTAAGGGGAGAACATCGATGAATGCCGAACAATCCCGCCTGGAAGAGGCCAGGATAAAGAAAGCCTCCTGGAAAAAATGGGGTCCCTACCTGAGCGAACGCCAGTGGGGAACCGTCCGTGAGGACTATAGCCAGGGTGGCGATGCCTGGAATTACTTTTCCCACGATCAGGCGCGCTCGCGGGCATATCGCTGGGGAGAAGACGGGTTGGCTGGAGTCTCCGACGACAAACAGCAGCTGTGTTTTGCGCTCGCCCTCTGGAACGGGAAGGATGCCATCCTCAAAGAACGACTGTTCGGGCTGACGAATAGCGAAGGCAACCACGGCGAGGACGTCAAGGAATATTACTTCTACCTCGACAGCACGCCGACGCATTCTTACATGAAGTATCTCTACAAATACCCACAGGCGGCCTATCCCTACGCCGATCTGGTGGAGACGAACCGTCGTCGCACCCGGGACGAGATGGAGTATGAACTGCTCGATACCGGCGTGTTTGATCAGGATCGCTATTTTGATGTCTTCGTGGAATATGCCAAGGAAGGTCCGGACAACATCCTGGTGCGGATCACCGCAGTCAATCGGGGACCTGAGCAGGCAGAGCTGCACCTGTTGCCGACCCTGTGGTTCCGCAACGATTGGGCCACATGGATTACCGGGCCTGGCGAAAAACCGATACTGAAGCAGATCCAGGGACCGGCGGGCACGAGTGCGATGACGGCGCACCATCCCCTGCTGGGCACATATAATCTGTACTGCGAAGGCGAGGTGGCGCTGCTCTTTACCGAGAATGAAACGAACAACGATAGGCTCTTTCCTGAATACCCGAACGCCGGCCTATACGTCAAAGACGGCATCAATGACTATGTGGTGCAGGGTCGCCACGCGGCCGTGAATCCTGAACACCAGGGCACAAAGGGCGCGGCGTACTACAGGCAGAGGGTGGAGCCAGGCCAGTCGATGACGGTGCGCCTGCGCCTCACCAGCCGAGTCCCCGTCGAGCAGGACAAGAAGAAAGGGGTTGCCGTCCCCTTCGGGCCGGCGTTTGCCGAGACCCTCGCCGCTCGCCTGCAGGAGGCGGACGAGTTCTACCATTCTGTCACCCCGCCTTCGGTCTCCCCGGACGCAGCCAACGTGATGCGCCAGGCCCTGGCCGGCATGCTCTGGTCCAAGCAATACTATTATTTCGATGCCGATCGTTGGCTGAGCGAACATAACGCTCACCCTCTGTATCCTGATAGCCGCTACTCCAGAAACCGGGACTGGTTCCACATGGTCAACTGCGACATCATCTCGATGCCAGACAAGTGGGAATACCCCTGGTACGCGGCCTGGGATCTGGCCTTCCACACCCTGCCGCTCTCGATCGTGGACCCCGACTTTGCGAAGCAACAGATGCACCTGATGCTTCATGGGCTATACCTGCATCCCAACGGCCAGATGCCCGCCTATGAATGGAACTTCGGCGACGTAAACCCTCCGGTCCATGCCTTTGCGACTTTATTTCTCCACCGCACCGATCAAGCCCTGCGCGGTGAGACGGACGTGAATTCCCTCAAGTCGGCATTCAACAAGCTTCTCCTGAACTTCACCTGGTGGGTGAACCGCAAGGACCGGTTCGGCAAGAACGTGTTCGAGGGAGGCTTCCTCGGCCTCGACAACATCGGCATCTTTGACCGTAGCGCCCCACTGCCCAGCGGGGGCAACCTGGAACAGGCGGACGGCACGGCCTGGATGGCCTTGTTCAGCCAGAACATGCTGGAGATCGCGGTGGAACTCGTTGCCGACGACCCCACCTACGAAGACATGGTCACAAAGTTCGTTGAGCACTTCCTCTATATCGCCGTGGCTATGAACAAGCCCGGGTCGGACGGCATGTGGGACGAGGAAGACGGCTTCTATTACGATCTGCTGCGGCTGCCGGACGGCAGCGCTCAGAGGCTCAAGGTGCGCTCGATGGTGGGGCTGCTGCCTCTGTGCGCCACCACGGTGGTCGAGCCGTGGCAGCGCGAACTCATTCCGGGGACAGTCGCCGCGCTTCAGGCCCGCCTCCGCCAGATGCCTGAACTGCGCAAATCCATTCACCCCACGGGCCAGGGGCATTTCGGAGTGGCCGATCGGGGAATGGTTGCTCTGCTCAATCCGGAGCGGCTCCGGCGGGTCCTCTCGAAGATGCTTGACGAGGACGAGTTCCTGAGTCCTTACGGCATCCGCTCGCTCTCCAAGTTTCACGAGCAAAATCCTTACATCTTAAACGTGGGCGGCCAGGAGTACCGGGTGGACTATTTGCCGGGCGAGTCAAACACCGGCATGTTCGGCGGCAACTCCAACTGGCGCGGACCGGTCTGGATGCCGGTGAATATCATGATCATTCGGGCGCTCCTGAATTTCTATCTCTATTACGGCGACAATTTTAAAATTGAATGCCCCACTGGGTCCGGCAAGATGATGAACCTCTTCGAAGTCTCCAAGGACATTGCGGATCGGCTGAGCCGGATCTTTCTTCGCAATGAAGAGGGTCAGCGTCCTGTCTACGGCGGCACGGAGAAGTTCCAATCCGATCCCCACTGGCGCGACCATCTCCTCTTCTATGAATACTTTCATGGCGACAACGGAGCGGGGCTGGGCGCGAGCCATCAGACCGGCTGGACCGGGGGCGTGGCGAAACTCATCCAGCTGTATGGACTCCTGGATGCACAACAGGTCCTGGAAAGGGGTAAGCGGGCTGCGTTCAAGAGAGGAAACGCATGAACCCCTTGCCGAAATATCCCGTCATCTATGAGATCAACACCTGGGTCTGGCTGGGTGAGTTGAGCCGGGCACACCGGAAGCCAGTGACCCTGGCCACGGTGCCGGATCAGGAATGGGATGCCCTTGCCGCTCATGGCTTTGACACGGTCTGGTTCATGGGCGTGTGGGAACGGAGCCCTGCCGGCATCGCCATCTCGATGCGAAACGAAGGGCTTCTGGAGGATTTCCGCCGGGCGCTCCCCGACTTCTCGCCAGAGGACAATGTCGGTTCGCCCTATTGCGTGCGGCGCTACGCCGTGGACCAGCATTTGGGAGGGCCGGCAGGGCTTGCCGCAGCGAGAAAAAAGCTGGCAGACCGGGGGCTGCGGCTGATCTTGGATTTCGTCCCGAATCACGTGGCGCCGGATCACCCCTGGGTCACGGAGCATCCGGACTATTTCATCCAGGGCAGCACCGACGATATGACACAGAAACCGGGTGAGTTTTTCCAGGCCGGCGGCAAGGTGCTGGCCCTGGGAAGAGATCCATTCTTTGCGCCCTGGCCTGACGTGGTGCAGCTCAATGGGTTTCATCCAGGATTGCGCAAGGCAATCATTGAGACTTTGGTGTCCATTGCCGGGCAATGCGACGGCATGCGCTGCGATATGGCGATGCTGCTCATGACGCCCATCTTCGAGCGCACATGGGGGCACCGCGCCGGGCCGTGTCCCGACAAAGAATACTGGCCGGAGGTAATCCAGGAGGTGCGGAAGCGTTACCCCGATGTCCTTTTCATGGCTGAGGCTTACTGGGATAAGGAATGGGAGCTTCAACAACAGGGATTCGATTACTGCTATGACAAAAGGCTGTACGATCGTCTTGAGCATGATCAGGCCGAGAGCGTACGATTGCATCTGTGTGCCGATCTGCCCTACCAGGAGAAGCTCGTGCGCTTTATCGAGAACCACGATGAACCGCGTGCGGCTGCGACGTTTGCGGACCAGAAGGCGCGGACTGCCGCAGTGACGTTCGCGACCCTGCCTGGCGCCAGACTATTTCACGAAGGGCAATTTGAGGGACGCCGCGTGAGACTCCCTGTATTCCTGCGCCGCCGTCCCGATGAAACCCCCGACCCGAATCTTCAGGAATTCTACAAATTGCTCCTTCAAGCCCTTCGCAGCAAAGATTTCGGGGATGGGGAGTGGAAACCATGCGAACGGACCGGTTGGCCGGACAACGACAGCTACTTGAACATGGTTGCCTGGTGCTGGCAACAAGGGGCCGACCACCACCTGATCGTCGTCAATCTTTCCGGGGTCCGTTCCCAGACGCAGGTCAAATTACCATGGGCTGATCTTGCCGGCTATTCCTGGGAGTTGACCGATCTGCTGCAGATGACGGTCTATGATCGAGTGGGCGACGAACTGCAGGAGGCGGGCTTGTACGTGGACCTGGAACCGTGGGGCTATCACGTCCTCCACTGCGAGCACAGCTGATCGAACCGAATCCAGGCGGCGGGTAACGATAGGGTTTCGATGGAATTGCATGAAATCATCGGTTTTGTAGCGGGCTTCGGCACCACCTTTGCAGCCGCCCCGGATTTGCTCGCAATGCTCAAGCGAAGGAGCTCCCGAGGTATGAATCCAACCATGGCAGGCATCATGGGCACGTTTCAAATCGTGTGGGTATATTACGGTGTCTTGATTGACTCAATGCCCGTGATAGTCTGGAATATTATCGCAGTGGTGATCAATTTCCTCGTGGTGGGTGCTTTTTTTTACTTTGTCCGCAACGAGAAAATAGTGCGCGAAGCAAAAAGGTAGAAGGTAGCAGGTGAAGAAACTAATCCCACGCCGGAGTCACAGGCATCATGAGTTCAGTAACCTCGCGCTATAGATTTCACCGATAAGCCATAACGCCCCTTTCCTGTTTACACTCCAGCTATCGATAAAATACGCTATTAAGGGTAAATACGCGGTGGAACTTTTCATGAACACAATAGTGCACCGCCTCTTATTTTGCTACAGAACCGTCATTTCTGCTTCAAACTGGAATTCCGTGCCGTGCGAATCTCTTCCGCCAATTGCCACACGGCCATGGCGTAATGCACGCTGCGGTTGTAGCGCGTGATAACGAAAAAATTATTAAAACCCAGCCAATACTCGTTGCCACTTTTATTCACCAGCTCAAGCAGCGTGGCCGGATGATCACGGGGAATGTCAGCCCGCGTCATGACGCCCAGTTTTCGTATTTCTTCCACTGTATATGATGGCTTGCTCCCAGCGAATAAAACGCTGCGATAACTCTCGCCATTCACCATAGCGGGGACCACTACCGTTCCCCCTGTCTCCCAGCCGAAGCTCTTCAGATAATTCGCGACACTGCCTATGGAATCCGCTGTGCTGCCAGATAAATCGACCTTGCCGTCACCATCAAAATCCATCGCATTACGCCGATAGCTGCTGGGCATGAATTGCGGAATACCAATGGCTCCGGCATAAGAGCCCTTGATATTGAGAATGTCGGCACCCTGCTCTCGCCCCAGCAGCAGATATTGCTCCAACTCGTCCCGAAAGAATGCGGCGCGCCTCGGATAGTCAAAGGCCAGCGTGGTCAATGCGTCCAGCACGCGGCGTTTACCGCTCTGCGCGCCGTAAGTGGTTTCCACGCCAATTATCGCGGTGATGATTTCCTCGGGGACACCAAATTCCCTGCGCGCCCGCTCCAACGTCGCGGCATGATTATTCCAGAAATCGACACCGCCCGTTATGCGCCGCGGGTTGATAAAAACAGGACGGAACACATGCCATGGCCTGGAGGTCGCCGGCCGGGAAATTGCATCGATGATGGTGGGCTGAAACTTTACGGTGCCAAATATATTCTCCAGTTCGGCCTGTCCGAATCCATGCCGCGCCACCATCTCACCGATAAAGGTTTCGATCTCCGGACGCAATGGTTCGGCCATGGCTGGTGTACTCCCGGCGATCGCAAGAAACCCGAATGCATATAATGGCAGCCGCATGATTACCCCTACCGAAAACACCAAATAATCGCTTGTTGATATAGGCGATCAATACCTGGCGGTTCATTGATCCCTTCCGTTGAGCTGCCCAAAAACTAACCCCGACCAGCCCCGAACAACACCGCCCCGGTGAGCGGGATGTTACTCATATATAACCGGTTTACAACACCACAAGCAGCGGAGAATTTGCCCCATAGAGATACCGGACTCTATTCTTCACCGCCCCACTCCCGCCATCCCCTTAACAACGGAAAATACAATCCTCGTTTCACCGGCTCATCGTCAATCATACGCATAAGTGCGGCATAGCGGTCAAGTTGGAACCGGTAGCGATCCTGCTCACGATCAAGAAACCCTTCCATATCCGCACCTTCATGACTGCTGATCTTGTAATCCACCACCCAGCGCTGACCTTCCGCATCCCGGAAGGTGCGATCGATGACGAGATCTCTCTGCTCGCCCTCCATAATCGCCGTCATGCGCAGCTCGTTGTAGACATCCCGCTGCGGTCCAAGCAACCATTGCCCGCGCTTATCGCCCACGGTTTGGGCAAGCGCCGTTATTACGCGTCCCGCTGCCGTATCGATATCGCCGCCATCGCGATCCACGCCACACGCAACCAGCTGGCGCTTGAAAGTATCGCGCAAAACCTGAATCCGCGCCATGCTCCAATTTTCCATGCCGTCCTCCGCGATGCGCCGCAACCAGCGGTGCACGATGGTTCCAATATGGCGAGCCGTCTCACCGGCCCATGAATACTCGATATCACCCATCGCGGGCATCATCTGCGGCTGCGCGTTCCACCGCACCGGCGGCGGCGCGGGTGGCAATGTCCAATCAGAGACAAGGCGGCGCAAGGATTGATCGATCGAGGGCTTCTCCTCTTTTTCACTCTCTTTCGCGTCTGTGATCGAACACGTATCCGAAGCCGCTATTCTCGCCGCAACATCCGCATAAGCAGGCTTGACCACGGACCAAATCTTGCTCAACAATGTTTTTCCAGCAGGGGGCTTCAGTTCGAAACCTCCATCACTATCGTAAGCGATACCCGTACTGCCAAGCAGATGCAGCCGCTGCCTGGCGCGCGTTGCGGCAACATAGAGCAGCCGCTCATCTTCGAAGCGTTCTTTCTCACCATCCAGTTTCTCCAGCCAGGAATAGATGCGATCAGCATCTGTACCCGTTTCCTGAATGGGTGCAAGCAATAAATCGCTTCCTGCATTCCATTCTCCCGTCGACGGTTTGGCGCGTGGCTGTTCCATCCACATGAACAACTTCTTGTCGCTGGTACGTGACGGGCGGCCAAGGCCGGGCACGATCACGCAATCGAACTCCAGTCCCTTGGCCTTATGAATGGTCATGACCTGTAGCGTATCGTCAGCTTCCAGGTCAGGTAACGCGTAGAGTTTTGCGAGCCCTTCTTCCAATGCCGAAAGTGCGGGAATACTGCCAGCCTCTTCGTGCGCTTCAAGATAATCAAGATAGACTGCAGCGTCTTCAAGGTCTGTCGCGTCGTCAATGCAGCCGGGGCCTCCCAGCGCAAGCCATGCCGCCTCAACAGTCACACGGAGGGATTGACGGCAGCGATTATCCATACAGCTCTTCAGCACCTCGCGTACACGCAGCAGCCGGACGCGGCCATCGCGGGAAACCGCCGCCATTGGCGCATCATCAACGAGCAACTCCCATACTGTTCGATTATTCGCTCTGACGTTTCGTCCCACTCCTTCAATCCCGGCTGGATCGTCCGTCCCGCCGCAAACAGCGACTGCATGGGTCGAAACGAGCACGTGCATATCCTGGAGCGTAAGACCGCACCATGGTGCGCGCAACAACGCAAACCATGCCAGACGATCCGCCGGATGTGCCAGTGCGCGTGTCAGCGCCAGCAAATCCTGCACTACCGGCCGGCGGCCCAGCCCTTCAATTTCGATCGCACGAAACCTTATTCCGGCCTCTTTGAGCCGGGGCACGATTTGCTGAAGATGATTACGGCTGCGCACCAGAATTGCCGTGGTGGCGGACGGATCATTACGCCGTACCTGCATGACAATTTCCACCACTCTCGCCGCCTCGGCTATGTGGTCATTATTGAAAAACGGATGCACGCTGACTGCCTCGCCGGCGAGTAAACCGTGCGTCGCAACCGACGGCGTATAGGAAACCGCACCCAGTGTGATGTCCTCTTGCCGCGGCATCACCTGCTCGAAGGTGTTGTTAACCCAGTCCACAATACCGCGCTGCGACCGGAAATTGCTGGAAAGAGAAACCGGATGCAGGACAACATTGCCAATGCCCGCCACACGGGTGCGTAAGAATAATCCAACCTCCGCCTCGCGAAAACGATAGATGGACTGCATCGGGTCGCCAACCAGCAGCACACTGCGGCCATCTCCCGATTCCCATCCGGCGGTAAGTTTCGTGACGAGTTCGTATTGACTGATCGATGTATCCTGGAACTCGTCTATCAATAGATGTCGAACGCGGTAGTCGAGCGCGAGAGCAAGATCAGTAGGCATCTCGGGCTCGCCAAGCGCACGCAGGGCACCTTGCGCGACCTCTGTAAAATCGACCTGGTTATGCGACTGAAATACGAGCTTGAGCTGCCCGGCGGCACGCGGCAACAGCCGCGTGATCGAACCGAGCACTGCCCATTGCTTTTCGGTATAAACGGGCAGGGGCAGGAAACGAATATCATGTAACGCATGGCACAGTGTTTCGCCATCATCCGCCGCCAGGACGTCTGTCAGCGCTAGCGCTCTTTCCTTCCATGACTTTGCGATTGCTTTTTCATTCTTGGTTCCGCCGGGCGGGAAGCCATCCCTGATCGTATGCTGCTTGCGCCAGGCACCCTCTTTTGTAAGTAACAGATCGGCAATGGCAACCCAGCGGGCAACATCCTGTTCCTCATCGCCCGGCAACCCACCGCCTGCATCGAGCCCCTGATACGCAACAATGGGCGCTCCCCCGCTGCCAGCGGTTAAATGACCGGCAGCATAGCGGGCAAGCTCCACCAGCTCGCTTTGTATCGAGACAGGATAGCGTCCGTATAAGCTGCATAGGTGCTTCAGTGCCCCGTGTCGCGTATTTTTCAACGCCGCTTCCAGCTCATCGCGCGCTCTGCCATGAATATGGCGTAACCAGTGGTCGCGCCGGGCCAGCATCCCGGCAAGCAGATTTTCGATGCGAGCCACATCATTGTCGAGGTGTTCCAGCAAATGCTGGACATCCTGCGCCACCGCATCGTGACCTTCGACCAGACCGATGGTTGTGCGCGCCGCTTCGAGATATAACTCGGATGCGTCCTCGACAGTTTCAGGTTGCGCGCCAAATTTTGATAGCATCGGCATCTGGCGCGTTAGCGATGCACACAATGAATCGAGAGTTTGAATGCGTAATCGTGTGGGATTTTCGATGATATGCCAGCCAGTCTGCCTATCTCGCTGCAAGACAGCCTCAGCTAGCTCGCGGGTCAGTTTCTGGTGCCCGGTTTCAGGGGTTTCAGGGGTTTCAGGGGTTTCAGGGGTTTCAGGGGTTTCAGGAGTTTCAGGGGTATTAGCGGAATCAGACGCATTGCCGCTCTTCACAAGCGCCGCCACTACACGTTCGCGCATCTCCGCCGCGGCTTTGCGGGTAAACGTAATCGCAACGATCTCTTCCGGCTCATTAGCGCACGCAAGCAGCGTGAGATAGCGTTGAATCAGAAGCCCGGTCTTACCCGATCCGGCAGGCGCCTGAACAATAAAAGAATATTCGGGGTTAAGCGCACGGCAACGCTCGGTAAAATCGGGTGTATCGGGCACCGTTGAAGCGGTACTCACTCTTCGTCTCCCTGCTCGGTATACGTGCGCCGCATTCGCTCATCAATACGGCAGAAGGAGCGCAAATCACAGTTGCGGCACGTATGTGGAAATTTCCTGGGGTCAACCTGGGCATCACCGCTGGAGAAACTGACCGCGATGCGGGTCAGATCAGTCCGCCAGGTGGCAACCAGCTCCTCCCATGAGCCGTATCGGTCACCCGGGCGCGATTCGGACAACATCTTCCCTCCAGGCAGCAGATCACTATCGCGTGCAAGGGCGGCGAACCGCATGTCACCCGTCTTGACCTGCGCGAATGCTACCGCTACGGCAGCCGGCTCGGCGGCGACGAGATACAACGGCAACTGCGGCTCCTCTGGACGATCGCCAAGCATGGTGTTCTCGGACGGTGCCCGAGTCTTGTAGTCGATGATGATGCGGCGTCCATCGCCGAACTCATCGACGCGGTCGAGACACGTCGACAACCGGAGTCCGCCGATCTCGATGCTGCGCTTGTCTTCAATCGCTATGACTGTGTAACCGCCACGCGCTTTCTCTTTGTCAAGCCATGCACGTGCCAGCCGCACCAGGCGCCGGCGCTCAATCTCCGCGAAACGACCCGAGAGCGTGGTTGGACGATCGCGATGAATACGCACGATTGCTTCATCCGTGGCATGCATGATCATTGATTCAAGATTATCATCGCTGATAGCATCCAGCCTACTTTTGGTCTTGAGCTCACTCCATACTTGTGCGAGCACATGGTGCACCAAGGTACCGCGCTCCATCGCATCAAGCCCCGTGTGAGGGGTTCTCAGACTTTCCGCGCCAAATCGATGCACCGCCAGCGAGCGAAACGGGCAAGCGGCATGATCTTTTATTACCGCCGTGCCGCCAGCGACATCGCCGTTTCCGGTAAGCGCCTGGTCGAGTGCCGGTGCCTTGTCATCATCGATGGACTCAAGCCGGCTCGCGCTTTGAATCAGATCGCGGTGGCTTGCATAAACGGGCAACACAAGTTCGCGCACAGCAATGTTTGCGATCAGCGGACTGGGTGCAAGTTCGCGGGCATCGCGAACATCGCCATGCCGCGGATGACTGAGAATGATCTCATCCGCGCTCGACAGCCACGCAGCAGTAAGCCGCTGCGCGAGTTCCAGTGACGCAACCGCCGAGCCCAGCGGCAACTTTTGCGCTCGCTGTAATTCAATCGGCAGAAACGGATTCGGACTTGGCTGCAATGGCCATACATCGTCGGACAACCCCATTACCCAAAGGTAATCGAATTCCATGCCCGCGGCCTCGAGCACGCCAAGTATCTGAATCGGAACGTCTGGCGTCCTGGGCTGAAACTGCGTCTCCACTACCATGCGGTAGAGACGCGATACCGCGTTGCTGTACCGCATGCGCGACACAACACAGCCGAGCGTAGCAAAGCCGGCTAAAACTTCATGCCATTTTTCCAGTGCCTGATACTCGGATGAATCCAGGACACGCTCGCCAGGAAACCCGGCGATCCGCAGGGCTTCAGAAATTACTCTCGTCAATGCTGAGGGCGTTTGCAGACCGGATAGCTTTGCCTTGCGAAATTCGGCAAGAGCCGATAGCCTTTGCACCAAAATAGGGCAACTTGCTCCACCGTCGTCACGCTCAATCAGGACAAGCAGCCGTTCGAGCGTAATCATGGGCTCGGCGCGCTTGCGCAACTGTGCATCGAGTCGCGCGCGATTGACCATTTCAGTCTCTGCCCCGTCGAGAAAAGGCGAACGGAGTAAGAGGCTTACACGCTCGAACTCAATTTCCTGCCCACCGAGTTCGAGTATCAGGAAAGCTGCGCTTACCAGTGGATAAGCACTCAGAGCCATGCCAAGCGATGCGTTAAAGGGCAGCACGCGTCTGGTGGTACCCGGCAGCGATTGCTGAACATCCGGCTCCATCACGGAACCGAATATACGCATGATTGCGCTGCGATATTTTGAAAACTCCAGAACGGCCACACCAATACGTGCCGTACCATCAGCCTCGATTCGCGCCCGCGCCCATGACGCCGCGCGACGAATCTCATCATCGCTGTCATCACATGCCACGCGCCGCGCATTGCCGCTGCGCGGCTGCGGCCTCACCCACATCACCTCACAGCCAGCCTCCTTGAGCTTAATCAGTAACGCCGTCTGCTGTGGTGTGACGATATCGAAACCGTAGCAAGCCAGGCGCTTCGGTTTGCTGACCACCGCGTATTTGCATAATTCGCTTACCAGATCGCAAAGGCGCGCGTGATCGATCTGCCGCGCACGACGGGTTGTTTTCTCATAGCGTTGGGACCAATCCCGAAACGCCTTGCAATCTTCATTGAGCGATAAATTCTTGAGCGGCGGAACGAGGCGCCATGCATGGGTAAGCTGCCAGGCTTCGCGCGCAAGCCGCGCGGTGGCCCCGATAACAAGTAAGGGTGCGCCCGTATCTGAATGGCCAATGGCATCCTCCCACAAGATCTGTTCCTGAGCGGAGGTGAGGAGTATCGGTAATTCAGACGTTTGCCCGGAATGGAGCGCATCTTCGTAGAGACGCTCAACGAATGCAGGAAACGGCAGGATATCCGCCGAATGCCAGGCAGTAATTTCCCGGCTGGCCTGCCGCCCGTCGAACTCGCGTTTAAGCGCGATAGCAAGGCGTCGATTAGGGGTAATTACCGTGACGCCGGCTTTCAAGCCGGCGGCGAGGTCCGCGAAAATGTCGCTGAGGGGAGCTTGTGGAAAATTCGGAATTGAAAACATGCGGTGACAAGCGACCGCTGCTGGATCAGCGCTCCAGTTTATCCAGCTTGCCCGTTACCTTCGCCCAATCATCGGCATCGGCCAGAGCATCTTTCTTCTCAATGATAGGTTTCCAGTCTTTTGATAATTCGGAGTTAAGTGTTATGAAATGCTGTTGATCCGTCGGTACATCATCCTCGGCAAAAATTGCTTCTACTGGACACTCTGCTACACAAAGTGTGCAATCTATGCACTCGTCCGGATCGATCACCAGAAAATTGGGCCCCTCGCGAAAGCAGTCCACCGGGCACACATCTACGCAATCAGTGTATTTGCATTTGATACAGCTTTCAGTTACCACATAAGTCATGACGGTCCTTGCTTGGCTCTTTGAGAATCCGCAATTTTACCAGAAATTTTATCGGCACCACTAAACTCTGTTATCCGGTTCTACGACTGATGGCCATGCCATTATTAAGGTTTAAGCCTTGGGATAAGGTTCCTTCGAGCATCATCGCCCCCTTTTAAGCTCATGGTACCGGACTCCGTTCCATTCCACCCATTATCTATGAGCATGATGCTTTTTTGTGTTGAACTCCAAAGTAATCATCAATTCGCCCACACTTAGCGGCCATTCCAATTTCAGTGTCACGGCCTGCATGATTTTTTCGAATCCGCCTTCTGACTGTGATACGGAATAATGGGGTTGTGCGCGCAATGCAGCTGGAGATGAGACATTCAATACAATACTTCCAGCCAGCTCATCGTCATCCAGTGTCAGACCGGTCATCGTGGACAATTCAAGCAGCTGACCGAATCCCCCGGGAATCTGGCCCTGATGAATGTAGCGGCCGCTCCAGCCGTCGCAACTTGGCATGGCAAGATTGATCTCGGTGCTGAACATGCCTTCCACTTCACCCGCAAAATGGTATGACACAAGCAGCCGATTATTGGCAAGATCAAAACTTTTTTTTATGTGCAGCGGAAACACATCCGCCCGAAAGCATGCTCTATCGACGGCGGATGTCTCATGCCGATAACTCACAAATGCGCCATTCAAACGATCCACGAACAGCCCTCGCGCATGCTCGTCAGCTTCCATGTCTACCGCATCTATCTTATGCTTGAAACTGACCCGGTCATGCGCCGAAGCGATGCCCGCACCGCTATGTTCGTTCGCGTTATTCCCGCTCCGATGAATTCTATGATGATAATGTTCAGCCTGGCGCCGCAATGTATCGCCAAAATTATGCCGCAAGGCATAGGAATCAAGCTCGCAAATGGTGCCGCCGCCATCCAGCTTCAGCACTGCCTGGATCACACCGTTCTGTAAATATATTTCCTCCGTCCCGTCAAGATCGGTATCTTCCACGAACCGCGCGGGGCGTGGCATACACGTATCGAGCATCGCTTCCAGTTCCACCATCGCTTTGTATACCGCACGCCGCAGATGGGGTAGATACAAGCCCCCGAACAAACCATGCCAATAGGCATCATTGGCCTGGGACTCATAGAGCTTGTCCTTCATTAGGGCGGTGTTTTGCCCCTCCGGCAGGGCAGCCAGCCGCGCGGAAAGGCCTAGCATGCGTTTATGCATCCAGTTGGACTCAGGATAGCGCGAAAAGAAATTTCTCCAGATACCCCCTCGCAAAAATGCCTTGTGACGTTCATACCAACCCGCTGTTTTAGCCTGTTGCACCAGATCGGCATAGATACTGGCGGGTTGGGCAGGCAATGTCCACTCATTCATTTCGATATATGAAGTGGTGGGCAAATACACGATACCGCGGGTTCTTCCCCCGCTATGATAGTCGCGATAATGCTGGGTACGAATCCTGGAGGATGCCAGCACACCCTGAATGAATTGATCGAGCCAACCCTTTTCATATACCCATTGATACGTTTCCGGCCATATACCGAACTTTTCAATGTCATCAAAATAAATCGCCGCATTGCCGCCGCCAGCTAGGCTGTACTCAGCGAGCGACTCGATATAGGCCACGACTTCATTCGCCGGAGAAAACGGCAGCTTGTAACGCAATGCTTCCGAGATAGGGAAGAGATTGAGCTTACGCCCGTCCTCTTCGGTGGTGAAATAGCCATCCAGTTCCGTTGCGGCTTTACCTGCGCAGAGAAAATGATAATCATCCACGATCACATAGCGGATGCCGCAATCGGCCAGCGCGGGAACCACGGTCGACTCCCAGACACGCTCTGTCAGCCACGCCCCTTGAGGGCGCTGCCCCAGTTTCGTTTCCAGCTTATCCGAGAATGTCTGGATTTGTCCGATACGATCGCGGGTGGGAATCGCCGCCAATACGGGTTCGGTGTCGCCCGCACCGAATAGCTCAACCTGTCCACGTGCCACCATTTCCCGCAACAACGCCATATCCTCTGGATAACGGTCGATCAGATAGTCCAATAGCCAGCCGGAAATGTGCATCGCGAAACAGAAATCCGGATAGCGATAAAGTACTTTCAGAAAAGGCTGATAACAGCGCAGATGTGCGTCAGCGAGCACTTCTGGAAAATTACCGACAGGCTGGTGAGCATGAACGCCGAAAAGCAGGGAGATGGGTTGGGACATCGAGTTATCCTCGGGGGAAAATTTTTTCACCACGGACTTATACGGATGCTCGGGAGCGCAATGTCACCACGGCTTGGCGCTATGCTTTTATGCGTATATCCATGGTGCAGGAACGTCCATTCTTGCCAAATATGACTGAAATTCCACTTCTGAGATTCTTAAGCAAAAAAACTGCCCTATTTATAAAAGGGGAATCAGGATGGCCCATCTCAAGAAGCACGCCGCATCGTGCCGCCAGACTCGGGAGTCCCACCGCCATGGCTGATGGGTTCGAGTACTGTTTTCGGCGTTGGCAGTTTTAGCAGACCGTAAAGATTGGCCAGGTTATCGCGAAATAACTGGTCGAAGCTTGATACCACGTAAGGCGGATTATAGTCACCTAACCACCAGAACCAGTCGGAGCTCTCGCAGGAAGCCAGTTGCCGCTCGGCTTTGAGCATTTCTTCGCTGCTCAATCGACCGCTTTGCATTACCAGATCGTAACTATGCTTGGCAGCACACAGGAGATCCCAGGCGTGATTCTTGTCGCGATCGCCGATCCATGTGGAAAACGTTCCGTATACCCAGCTACCCGCTGCCAATACCGGCAGAGCAGCAGCATCAATATGTTTCAGTGATGTGATATAGTCACGATAGGTAGTGACGTGAATCGAAGCATGATTCTCAAGAATCTCATACAGATCATTAAGAAAATAGTAACCATTGTACGGATAGTACTCCCACGCATTTTCGCCATCCAGAATCACACTCACCACCGGGTTCTCTCCGGGCAGCGCATTCCGGCCGATATCTTCAAGGGAGTGTACCAAATGCTCAGCGGCGTCGCGCCCAAACCATTTTGCATACTCGAAGCCGATCATATCGGATAGTTTCTCATCACGGAAAAAACAGGTAACGCTATCGGCTTTACCTTGTACCCGGTAGGGACGATAGAGATAACGGCCCCGGTCCTGCAGGTGCTGGTTTGGGTACGAATGGCGTAGACTATTCGCCAGCACGGCTTCGCCGCTGGCGCTCCATTGGCAACCATGTTCCGCCAAGATTTCCAGGAATGGCGCGGATACGGCGCCTTCCGCAGGCCATACGCCACTGGGGCGTATGCCGAAGCGTCGCGTATGACTCTCGATGGCCGATGCCAGATGAACAGCGACACGCCCCCTCCCCCCAGGGTAGGCGGGTTCCACGGGCAAATTCTCGTTGGGCATGCTGTCACGAGCGGAGGAGAAATCAATCAGCAGCGGGGCAAGCGGATGGTAATGCGGCGTGGTGGACAATTCGATCTGACCCGACTCGGCCAGCTTGCGGTAACGCGGAATCAATCCCTGTATCAGGTCCCCAATAAGGCCGAGTAATTGCACCCGGTCCGCATGGCTGAAACCCCCGCCTTGCGTCATCAATCGCACCACAGTCTCATTGGATCTGCGCACGCTCTCACCCGTCCACGCCAGGTGATACCATACCAGCAGGTCCGCCAGATACTGGGCGGAAAGGTAGGCCAGTTCAGCCTCACCATGTCCCCGCAACGTCTCGTGCATATCATACAAACGCTTATATGCCGGATATGGCTGCATCATCGTTACATGATTGCTGCGAAAACAACTATCGAATACACGCAGACGATCACTGGCGGAGACCTGTTCCAGGTCAGGCGTCGCCAGCAAACGCAACAGCGGATCCCGTATTTTCCCAGTGGCGAACTGCGCGGCATAGTCCTCCAGTTGATCCAGCAGCACCGGCACAAAATTTACAACTGCCTTCATTGAAGGGTGCGCCTCGAGATGAGATACCATATCGGTATAATCCTTGATGGCATGCAGATACACCCATGGCAGCATGAATTCACCCGTCTCGTAATTACGATAATCCGGTTGATGCATGTGCCACAATAAGACAAAATTTATTGGTTGCATTTCGATATAGACCTGATTCGACCGCTTACGTGCCATAAATTATTCATGATTACCGTCCCTGATTTCTTTAGGAATTTCTTTATAGGCCCCTGCCTGGAGCGTGTTGCCGCCAAACTCGGGACTTATTCAGGATTCCTCTGGCGTGACTCCCCGGTTACCTGACATGATGTATTCTTTGGTTGAGCATTTCCGGGGTAATCAACGTAACGCCATTTTCGGTGACATGAAATCGTTTGCGGTCCTCCACCGGATCAAATCCTGCCATCAAACCCGGGGGAATCATACAATTTTTATCCACTATTACCCGTCTCAGGCTCACATTACGGCCGATATCCACATTGGGTAAAATTACCGAATCCTCGATGCTGCTGTAGCTGCGTACCTGAACATTGGAAAACAATAGCGAGCGGCGCACCGTCGAACCACTGATAATACATCCGCCCGAAACCATTGAGTCGAGCGCCTGACCTCTCCGGTCATCGTCATCAAATACAAACTTGGCGGGCGGCAGCTGTTCCTGATGGGTCCAGATCGGCCAGTCCTCATCATACAGATTGAGGTCTGGCGTCACATGAGTCAGATCAAGATTGGCCTCCCAGTAAGCATCGATGGTACCGACGTCTCGCCAGTAGGGCACACCGGACGCCATGTTGACGCAACTGTCAAAAAAACGGTGAGCGAATACGCGGTGACGAGGCACAAGGTACGGAATCAGATCTTTGCCAAAATCATGGGACGAGCGCCGTTCATCATGGTCATGAATCAATTGCTCAAAAAGAAACGATGCATTGAATACATAAATGCCCATACTCGCAAGCACCTGTCCAGGCTGTCCCGGAATGTGCGCGGGGTCCGCAGATTTTTCCGCAAAGCTGGTGACGCGCCAATCGTCGTTAACACTCATGACGCCAAAGGAACCCGCTTCAGCCGCCGGAATGGCGATACACGACACCGTCATGTCCGCGGCCTTTTCCACGTGATCGGCCAACAATTTGCTATAGTCCATCTTGTAAACATGATCCCCACCCAGGATCAGCACATACTGAGGATCGTGACGGCGGAGGATATCGATATTCTGGTACACCGCGTCGGCGGTCCCCTGGTACCAGGTTTCCTCGATTCGCTGCTGAGCCGGCAGCAGCTCGACGAATTCCTTGAAGCGTCCGTCGAGAAAACCCCATCCATGCTGAATATGACTGATAAGGCTCTGCGCCTTATATTGAGTAGCAACGCCAATCCGGCGAATACCGGAATTCACACAGTTTGAGAGGGGAAAATCAATGATGCGGAATTTTCCGCCAAAGGGCACCGCGGGCTTGGCACGCCAATCGGTCAGCTGCCGCAAGCGGCTGCCACGCCCGCCCGCCAGTATCAACGCAATCGAATTACGCGTAACCTGGCTATGAAAACGTAAATCGGCTTCCTGTGTCATCGGATAGTCCTCCGCATGTTTTTATCCCGGATGTTTTATAAATTCGCGTGATGAATGCGTGGGATATTGTTTCATAGGGAAATTTTGTGGGAGTGGCGTAGCTATTCATACGCCCGACTCAACAAAATTTTCATGCGAAACAAAAGACCAGCGAGGACATGCGTCAATTTATGAAACATCCGAATTATGTTTATACCACTTCTTTTCTGCCTGTGCACCTATTCGCGATTGCGATGTTTACCATGATGTTAAGCCGATCTAAATCCATAGCCGCGTGCAAGCAAGCTATAATTCTAAGTCCGGCAGTTGAGCGCTCACTCGTCAGTTTAGAATTATGATTCGTAGAGAATTTCTGTGCCATTTAATTCTCACCTTCTGGGTGAGTCCGCTACGGAGCGGATTTAGGATAACCCCCGCATGAGTCCCAATCCCATGAAATCCGGCATTTCCTCCAGGAACAATCCCATGCTGGAAGCCCTATTGGCCGCACGGCTGCACGATCCTTTCGCTTATCTCGGCGCTCGCATGGAGCAGGATTACAGCCTGGCGCGCGCATTTTATCCCCATGCCGCTCATGTGTGGATCAATATAGCAGGCGAATTCGAGCCAATGGAACGGGTCCATCCCGGCGGCATTTTCGAATGGTACGGCACAACCTTGCCGCCCATGCCCTATCTCTTGCGTATCGAGGATGGCAACGCGGCGCCCGAAGAAGCAATCGTATATGAAACCTATGACGCCTATGCTTTCCCGCCGCAAATTTCCGATCATGACTTGTATCTGTTCAACGAAGGCCGGCTACGGCAAGCTTATCGCACGCTGGGCTCTCATGCCACGGAAATCAACGATATTGCAGGCGTACTTTTCTCTGTATGGGCACCCAACGCGGAACGCGTCAGCGTGGTGGGGAACTTCAACCGATGGGACGGGCGAGTACATCCGATGGCGGTTCATGGCTCGAGCGGAGTATGGGAGCTATTTATTCCGGGTCTGCCGCCGGGATCGCTCTATAAATATGAGATACGCAACCGCCACAGCGGTGAGATTCTTCTCAAGACAGACCCTTATGCCAGGTTTTACGAGTTACGGCCCAATAATGCCGCCCGCACGCCTGAGGGAGGTGAAATAGCCTGGCTGGATTCTGGCTGGATGGCAAACCGTGCGGCCTGGAATTGGCTGCAGGCTCCGTTGAATATTTATGAAATTCATGCCGGATCCTGGAAGCGGCATCCGGACGGACGCTTTTATTCTTACCGGGAACTCGCCCGGTATCTGATTTCCTATGTACGCGAAATGGGTTATACCCATGTCGAATTACTACCCGTTTCGGAGCATCCGCTCGATGAATCCTGGGGGTATCAGACAACGGGCTATTTCGCTGCTACCAGCCGCTATGGCTCACCCGATGATTTAAAATTTTTTGTCGATGCCTGTCATCAGGCAGGCATCGGTGTTTTGCTCGACTGGGTGCCAGCGCACTTTCCGCAAGACGCATTCGCTCTATCGCGATTTGATGGTACTGCCTTGTATGAACATGAAGATCCCCGTGTGGGTCTGCATCAGGATTGGGGCACCTATATTTTTAATTTCGGACGTAACGAAGTGAAATCGTTTCTACTGTCCAGCGCCCATTACTGGTTATCGGAATTTCATTTTGACGGATTGCGCGTGGATGCTGTTGCATCCATGCTCTACCTGGACTATTCCCGTCATCCGGGCGAATGGTTGCCCAATCGATATGGCGGCAGGGAGAACCTGGAGGCTATAGATTTCCTGCGCGAGCTGAACGTCATGGTGCACGAAGAGTTTCCGGGTGCCTTGACACTGGCTGAGGAATCCACCGCGTGGCCAGCCGTATCCCGCCCCACCTATGTTGGCGGTCTGGGATTCTCAATGAAGTGGAACATGGGCTGGATGAACGATACACTTTCTTATATTCTGGAAAATCCGGTGCATCGGCGCTTTCACCATGACAAGCTTACCTTCGGTCAGCTGTATGCGTACACTGAAAATTTCGTATTGCCGTTTTCGCATGATGAAGTCGTGCATGGCAAGGGCTCGCTGCTGGGTAAAATGCCGGGGGACGCGTGGCAGAAATTCGCAAATCTGCGCCTGCTGTTTACTTATCAAATGACCTATCCCGGTAAGAAACTCAATTTCATGGGTAACGAATTTGCACAAGGGCGCGAATGGAATTCCAGCCGGGAGCTGGACTGGTATCAGCTAAGTTATGAACAGCACAGCGGCGTACAGGCGGCATTGCGCGACCTCAATCATCTGTACAGCAATATACCCGCGTTGCATCAGCTCGACTTTTTACCGGATGGGTTTGCCTGGATAGACTGCCACGACGCCGATAACTCTGTCATCAGTTACATCCGGCGCGCATCCGATGGTTCATTTGCGCTGGTTATCCTTAATTTTACGCCGGTCCCGCGAACGGGCTATCGTATTGGTGTTCCTTCCCAAGGAACTTATCACGAGATATTCAACAGCGATTCTTCACACTATGGTGGAGGCAATATGGGCAATATGGGGGAAATCGATACTTCGGACCAGCCATGGATGGGGTTGCCGGATTCCGTCGTTATCACACTACCGCCGCTGGCGGGGATTATCCTTTCGCTTGAAACCTCGCGTGGCATTATGGTATCAACGGATGAGGTATGAGGTTATATTTACCTGGCAAAATAATACTGGCGCGCCCGAGCTCCGCTGAGCCGGTAAACAATTCAGGTAAGGCAAGCCGCGGCTGATAACGGAATCCCCAAGCCACAGGCCAGATTGAAACACTCCTGATCTGGAATCGGTTGATACGCCGGACACGCCGCTATGAGGCGCTCCCAGCTATCCCGCAAGCGGCGAAATCGCATCATCAGGAAAATACGTTTTGCGTAGCAGATCATCACCAGACGCGAAAAGGGGTAAGGTTTGCCAGTGATATTTGGCGTCTGGAAATCATTAAATAATTAACATAAGAAAATCAACGGCTCACTCATGGCGCGTGCTCCATCAGCTACCCTTCCTGGCGTTCTGTTCATAACACCAGAGGTTTATCCCCTGCTCAAAACCGGCGGTCTCGGTGATGTGAGCGCGGCGCTGCCGGCGGCATTACGGGAAATCAAGGTAGACGCTCGCCTACTTATCCCAGGCTATCCTCAAGTATTGAAAGGACTCAAACACAAACGCAAAATCGCGGAGTTCGCAGCTCAACCTCCATTCCCGCCATCGATACTGCTATCCGCAAAACTGCCGCTAGGGGCGTCCGCGAGCGTTCCTATATTTATCATCGATTGTCCCATTCTCTACCAGCGAGAAGGCAGTCCTTATGTGAATGCGGCCGGTCACAATTGGCCGGATAACGCGCTGCGTTTCGGCCTGCTCTCAAAAATCGGCGCAATTCTGGCGAGCGATGCCAGTCCACTCGCCTGGCGCCCACGTATCGCTCACTGCAACGATTGGCAAAGCGGTCTGGTGCCGGCATATCTGCATTTTCATCAAGGCAAAAAAGCGGCTTCCCTGATGACGATACATAATCTCGCTTTCCAGGGCATATTTCCCGCTGATACTATTGCTCAACTGGGACTGCCCGCCACCAGCTTTCACATAAACGGTGCCGAATACTATGGCGGCATGTCGTTTCTCAAGGCCGGGCTCTATTATTCCGATCACATCGCCACCGTGAGTCCCACCTATGCCAGGGAAATTCAGATGGAAACCCTGGGCTTTGGCATGCAGGGTTTACTGTCGGCACGCCGCAATCATATCAGCGGCATCGTCAACGGCATCGATACTAACGATTGGGACCCCGCCACCGATCCCGATATTCCACGGAATTACAGCGCTAATAAACTCGCAGCTAAAGCCGCCAATAAACGAGCACTGCAACAGTTGCTGGGATTGACTATCGATCCCGGCATTCCGCTGTTCGGAGCTGTAAGCCGCCTCACTTACCAGAAAGGTTATGATCTGTTACTTGAAGTAGCGGCGCAATTGACCGGACTGCCGGCGCAACTGGCTATTCTGGGTAGTGGCGAAGCCATGCTGGAACAGGAATTGACTACGTTGGCGAAAAATAATCCTGGAAAAATCGCCGTACATATTGGATTTGACGAAAAACTCTCCCACTTGATCGAAGCCGGAGCGGATAGCTTTCTGATGCCTTCCCGTTTCGAGCCCTGCGGCCTGAATCAGATGTATAGTCAACGCTATGGAACGCCCCCGCTAGTGCATGCGACAGGGGGCCTAGTAGATACGGTGGTCGATTGCACTCCCGCAACCCTGGCTGACGGAAGCGCCAGCGGCTTTTTGTTTTTCGATATGACCGCTGATAGCTTTCTTGACGCTATCCGGCGTGTCACCGTTGCCTACAATAATAAATCGGTCTGGTACCGCCTAATGAAAAATGGCATGGCCAAAGATTTCGGTTGGCGCTCCAGCGCTGCTGCTTACCGGAAAATCTACTTGTCGCTAAGATCTTGATTCAGTCTTGATCCTGGCAGCTTGTCGGACTTGAAGAATCAAAGCAGAAAAATGACGGCTCCCTAGGAAAAAAATAAGGGGTGTGGTGATCGGCGCGAGCGAGATCTCTTGTTTTGTAGATGCGCTTGCGGACGTGTTCTTCTTTCAGACTGCTGAAGAATGATTCGGCTACCGCGTTATCCCAACAATTTCCGCGCCGGCTCATGCTGGGCAATAAGCGGTGAGAACGGCAGAAGCGGATCTAGTCGTCACTGCCATATTGACTGCCTTGATCGGAGTGCACGACAACCGGTTGCGTGGGTTTACGTCGCCATACCGCCATCAACAGGGCATTAAGGACCAACTCTCAAGCCAGCGCCGGCTTCATGGACCACCCGACCACCTTGCGGGGGCTCTGTTGCAAAAAATAAGAAACAGCTATATTTTAATATTTAACTAAATATTTTTTAATAACTTTTAAATTCACATTTAATCAAAAATCATTTTTTGCAACAGAGCCGAAAATATGGCCCAGTTCATCAACACTAAAGAAAGCATCGTCACCGAAGCCATCGATGGTCTGGTCGCGGCGTCTGGCGGTAAGCTGGCGCGGCTCGACGGCTATCCGCATATACGAGTGGTCGTACGTAATGACTGGGACAAGTCCAAGGTTGCATTGATCTCGGGAGGCGGATCGGGCCACGAACCGGCACATGCGGGTTTCGTCGGGGAAGGGATGCTGACGGCTGCGGTATGCGGCGACATCTTTGCCTCGCCGACAGTCGACGCGGTACTGGCAGGCATCCTTGCCGTGACGGGATCGTCCGGCTGCCTGCTCATCGTCAAGAATTATACCGGGGACCGATTAAATTTCGGGCTGGCGGCCGAACGCGCTCGCCAGTTTGGCTTGAATGTCGAGATAGTCATCGTCGACGATGATGTGGCGTTGCCTGACTCGCCTCAAGCCCGCGGCGTCGCCGGCACGCTTTTCGTGCACAAGATAGCCAGCGCGTTGGCCGAGAATGGTGCCGACTTGGCGCACGTCGCCACGGCCGCGCGCAAGGTCGTGTCAAAGACAAAAAGCATCGGCATGTCGCTAAACACCTGCACCATCCCGGGTTCGCCAAAGGAGGATCGCATCCCGCCCGGGATGGCTGAGCTTGGGCTTGGCATCCACGGTGAAGTCGGTGTTGAGCAGGTCAAGTTCAAGGACGCGAGCGAAGCTGTCGCTGCCATGGTCGAGCGCCTGTCAGCTGCAATGGAAGAAAAGCCGCATGTCGTTATGGTCAACAATCTCGGCGGCACGTCGGTCATCGAGATGTCGATCATTCTCAACGAAATCCGGCGGTCAGCGATTGGCGAGCGGATAACCCACGTCATCGGGCCGGCGGCCATGATGACATCGCTCGACATGCATGGCTTCTCGATTTCGGCCTATCCTGCCGACGATGCCGAGATCGCCCTGCTCAAGCAGCACACGCCGCTGGCAGCATGGCCACGGGTCTCCCGGCTAGGCCAGGTCGCGATTCAGGCGCTTCCGGACGGCCTGACGGCTGTCGTTCCGATGCCCTCAATGCACAAACCGACCAGGGAGTTCCTGATCAGTTGCTGCGAGGTTCTGATCGCCGCCGAGAACGACCTCAACGCGCTCGATGCGAAGTCAGGCGATGGGGACACCGGCAGCACGCTAGCCGGCGTGGCACGCGCCCTGATCAGCGCCGTGGACCGATTGCCGCTTGCCGACCATACCCAGCTCTATCGAGCCATTGGCTTGGAGCTTTCCCAAACCATGGGAGGCTCGTGCGGTGTGCTCCTCGCGATCTTCTTCGCCGCAGCGGGCGATGCCGCCTCAAGCGGCTTGCCAATGCGCGAAGCGTTGCAGGCCGGGTTGCAGAGAATGCAGGAGATCGGTGGTGCACGCCCGGGTGACCGCACCATGGTCGATGCCCTTGCGCCGGCCCTTGATGCCCTGGAAGAGAGCCTGCCCGAGGCGGCGAAAGCCGCACGTGCGGGTGCCGATCGCACTGCCCACATGAGCAAGGCGAATGCGGGCCGCGCTTCCTATGTCAATGCCAAGCATTTGGTGGGTCACGCTGATCCAGGTGCTGAGGCGGTCGCGCGACTGTTTGAACACTTGGCCTAATTTTAGATTGTAAGCATCTATTTATAACAAATAAATTTGTCGACAGCCATAGATGCTGTGCATCGATTATTGCCGGTGTTTCTAACGGTATCTGATTTGGCTCAATTCAAATGTGAACCGGCAGGCTCTGTCAGTTGCAGTTATTCTGAGGCGAAAACGGTGTTGAAGCCCTAGGATAAACGACTATTGACATAATTTAGGTCTGTTACGAGTCATCTTGGGGATTCCATTTCCGCAAAAGCTTCACTATCACCCCTTGTGGATGTAAGGATTCAGGGCTTTTGCGGAAACCAAAATGCATAAATTCGGTCGCTTGGTAAGCGACCCGCTCTACTCATTTCTGTCGCAAGAGTAAAATTCCTTCAGTTTGTTCAACCGTTGCCGTTATTAAAACGAATACCATCAATCCTTCTCAGAATCCGGATTAACTTTACCTACTGCTGAGAAAAAAATGAAGAATTCGGAACAATTACTTAAAGAACTGCACGAGCGATCTATTAAAGAGGATCACGAGAAAAGAATTTCGACAATCATCACAATGATGGCCTCGCTTTATGATAAATCGGCGGCATACACGAATATTATTATGGCGGTCGGCTATGCGGGATTTTTTACTGTGTGGTCGAATATGAAGGTTTACATGTCAGCCTTCGATATGCGCATCTCATCGCTTTGCATGCTTACCTCAGTAGTGGTATTTGTTATGTGGGAGGTAACGAAAATGATTTATTCCGCTAGGGAGCTCCATCTACTCCAGGACGTCCTGAACGCCCCTGCAGAAAATTTCAGCTCCCTGTTAATAGCTAAGCAACACCAAATTAATGTTAGTCATGTATGCCTTATGAAGGCATGGCCGATCATGCTTTTTTTCACAATATTTCCGGCACTAACCGCAACAAGTATACTGATCTTTAGCTTCGTTATGAACTTATAGGTAGAGACAAACCCCGGTCGGCCAGCCTTCCGGGGCTTTCTTTGTCCTACTGGGTACCTTAGTTGCCTCGAAAATCAAAATGCATCAAAATGGTCATTTGGTTGGCTCCACCTTCTCCCCTACCCTCGCACGAACGTAATGCTCAGTCATAGTGATTGAGCGGTGGCCAAGCTGCTTTTGCGCCTGCACCAGATCGCCGGTGTCGGCCTTGTCGGTACCTGCCTTCGCGCGCAGATCACGGAACTGATATGCAGTGATCGCATCGGCGATGCTGGGATTGTCAGCGGTCGCTTTCAATCGCGCAACATCGAATCTATAGCGCAGTGCATCCCGTCCTAACTTCCCTCCCCTTTCATTGCAGATCAGCGCCAAGCTTCTCACCGAGAATTGTCGTTTGCGTTCAATTATGCGTTGCAAGAGCTCGTCCAGTTGGCCGGTCACGTTCATGCGCAGTTTCTGGCCACCTTTGTTCTGGCTGATCAGTAATGCGCCATCCCTGATGTCGGTCTCCATCATCTTCAGCACATCGCCGGCCGCTGCCCCGTCAGGTAAGCGAGATCTAGCGCATCGCGCAGCGGGATATCGGCAGCTTTCCAGACCGCTCCTCCGTGCCGCGAATCCCCTTGGTGTACGACAATCTAGGTGACATTGCCCAACGACCGGCAGTGATCCACGACTATCTGTATTCAAAAGTCGAACTGTCGCGCGACTGTCGGATCAGGCAATGGAGTTGACCGAAATTCCCTGGCTCAAAAGGCGGCTTATTTATCTCGGAGTGAGAGTGGGAGGCGGAAGTCACTACATGAACGAGAAGAACGAGACAAGTTAGGCTGGCGACGGCATAACGCCAATGCTTTCCTTATTCCCCGCTCAAAGCCAATCGCGCAATTATAAAGACTAGCAACAGGATAGTTCTTCTCATTCTGCGAATATTGATGGATTCTGTAGAATTAAGACAGAATGAATGATTCCACCTTAGACTTCCTCGCCGTAAACCTATCCAAGATAGAAACTATCGCAGGAGGGTTGCCGCGCATTAGCCAGCGATCAGGGCTGAAAATGAAGGCGGAAGAGATACTCCTCCTTATTGATAAAGCTAGGAGGGCTGCTTTTGATATGAAAGCAGAGTTGATCAGGTCTGAAGTACGACTATCCCGCACAGAGATTCGAAAGAGAAAAGGGAGTGAAACGGGGGGAAGGAATGATCACGCAATCTTCTTAGCTGTATCGGATTAAATATTTTTCAAATATCCGTAACCCAGAAAACGGAGATGGATTCTCCCTGGTCAAAGTTGAGTTATAGTTGAATCTAGGTAAGTTTTGAGTACATGTATGCCGCAATAAGCGATGCACCAATGCCAATAACTAATGAGTTGAATGTCAAGGAAATCTTATCCCAAAAACTCGGATTTTCCACTTTCATCTGAATCGAAGCGTTAGGTATAAAATGGGCGTGCACCCAAAACATCAAGGTAAGCAGAAAAAAACTACAGAGACGAAAAGAGCACGGTCCTTCCAGTTCGCTATTTCCGGCATAAAAACAAGCATTGCTAAAAATGTAATATGGTTCAGACCTAGACCAAATTTTTTGTATGAAGTTATCAAGACACGCTCGCTCGGCTTAAGAAGAGCTGCGGTTGCTTCCGTTTTTCCGATGACCCAAGATTCCTGAATACTTTGCCCCCGCACCTCATTGATACCTTGGGCATTTAGTTCAACTACTATCAGTCGATTAATCCCGTATCCACCGGGCTCCGGCTCCTGTGTTGTGATTTTTAGGTAATTAAGTGGACCGAGTGAATGTGCTTCATTTAAAAAATCCTCCGCAAATTTTGTAACCTGACTCCCACGAACATTGTAGGTGACGACAGGTTGAGAGGAATTGAAATCCTCTTGGATATAGCTGATTAACTGCTTTACGTCACTGAAAAACAATCGAACAGAACCTAGGAAAATATTTTTTGTGTACAGCTGTCTAGCGATTGGCGGATGTGCCTGTCCTACATTTTCAGGATATGCACCATGATGTGGATAGGCTGTAAACGCCCCTCCTGTGCCTATCGAAGTCACCCAAGTGCCCCGAATATTTCCCTCGGGTGTTAATATCGCTTCGGCCGTTAAGGTTCCCAATTCGATGTCCGGAGGACCTTTCACCGGATCTCCGCTTAACTTTAGCTTTTCATCAAATGTTCCTTTTATCGAATACTCCGCCACGCCATGCTCCGCATCCATTATCCGCAACGTTCCAGATATATCGGGGCCCGTATTTTCCAGTTCCAAGAAAAGATTGCCGGTATTTGTACCGTACATCTTTCCAGCCCAAAATTTTGCAATGTTCACGGCTTTCCAGTTTTGCGAAGGGTTGAAAGGTAATGTTGCGGTTACAAACCAGTTACATCTTATGAAAGAAGAAAAGGAGTTACAGAATTAATTTCTGTAACTCCTTGCTTTATTGGTGGGTCTGACTGGACTCGAACCAGTGACCAAGGGATTATGAGTCCCCTGCTCTAACCAACTGAGCTACAGACCCTATTCAAACACTAAAACGGAACAACCGAAGGCCGATCAGCCTTCGGTATCCAGAAAACTGCGTAGACGTTCAGAACGTGAAGGATGCCGCAATTTGCGTAGCGCCTTGGCTTCAATCTGCCGAATGCGCTCACGCGTCACGTCGAATTGTTTACCCACCTCTTCCAGCGTGTGATCGGTATTCATTTCGATACCGAAACGCATACGCAGTACTTTTGCTTCACGCGGTGTCAGGGAATCCAGTATATCCTTGGTAACATCCCGCAGGCTGGCGTAGACTGCGGCGTCCGCGGGCGCCATGGTAGCTGAATCCTCGATAAAATCGCCCAGATGGGAATCCTCGTCATCGCCAATGGGCGTCTCCATGGAGATCGGCTCCTTGGAAATCTTGAGGATCTTGCGGATTTTCTCTTCCGGCATTTCCATTTTCTGAGCCAGCAGCGCCGGTTCCGGTTCCTGTCCGGTTTCCTGTAGAATCTGGCGCGAAATACGATTCATCTTGTTGATGGTTTCGATCATGTGCACCGGAATACGGATGGTGCGCGCTTGATCAGCGATGGAGCGGGTAATGGCCTGACGAATCCACCAGGTAGCGTACGTCGAAAACTTGTAACCCCGCCGATATTCAAATTTATCCACCGCTTTCATGAGCCCGATATTGCCTTCCTGTATGAGATCAAGGAATTGCAGCCCGCGGTTGGTATACTTTTTGGCAATGGAAATCACCAGCCGCAAATTGGCCTCGGTCATTTCGCGTTTGGCACGGCGTGCCTTGGCCTCTCCGGTGGACATGCGCCGGTTGATTTCCTTGAGATCCTTGAGCGGGATACCGACCCGCTTCTGCAGCGCCAACAGGTTCTCCTGCTGTTCAAGGATGGCCGGCTGGTAACGTCCCAGCGTCTGACTATACGGCTTGCCAACTGCGAGTTCCTGTGCCACCCAGTCAAAATTACTCTCGTTACCTGGAAAGCCTTTAATAAAGTGATTACGCGGCATACCCGCCTTGGTCACACATAGCTCCATGATCTTGCGCTCGTAGCCGCGCATTTCATCCACTAGGCCACGCTGAGTGTCACAGAGTCTCTCAACCATTTTTGCGGAGAAGCGAATGGCCATCAATTCGGCTGAAATATTCTCCTGCAGGTCTTTGTACGCCTTGTTGGTGGATCCCTTTTTTTCCAGCGCTTTCTGCATCTCGACATACGCCTGCTGAATCACCGCAAAACGCTCCAGCGCGTCATTCTTCAGCTTGAGTAAATTAGCGCTTGCTATCGCGGCGATATCTTCATCTTCCGTATTTTCCGCGCCCAATTCCTGCTCCAGCGTTTCATCGGAGATTTCCTCGTTGACCATTTCCTGATCATTCGGATCCAGCAATCCGTCTACCAATTCGTCAATACGCATCTCATCCCGCGCCACCTTGTCGGCGAGATCGAGTATTCCGGCGATAGTGGTTGGGCAGGCGGAAATTGCCTGGATCATATGCTTCAATCCATCTTCGATACGCTTTGCAATTTCGATTTCGCTCTCGCGTGTGAGCAATTCCACCGAGCCCATTTCCCGCATATACATGCGTACCGGATCGGTGGTACGGCCAAACTCGGAATCCACGGTGGAAAGCGCCGCCTCGGCTTCTTCCACCACGTCCTCATCGGCTACCGTAGGCGCGGTTTCGGACATCAACAGTGTTTCCGCGTCGGGCGCCTCATCATAAACAGAGATGCCCACATCATTGATCATGCTGATGATGTTTTCGATCTGCTCGGCATCCAGCATATCATCGGGAAGATGATCGTTGATCTCGGCATAAGTCAGATAGCCACGCTCCTTGCCCTGCACGATAAGGTTCTTCAGGCGCATGCGCCGCGCCTCAATGTCTTGCGGTGCGAGCGTGGTTTTCTCGACGTCTTTCGCCTGATTCTTGCCTTCCTTTATCGCCTTGGCTCTAGCTATTTTCGCGGTAAGCAAATTGGGCTCCGTGGCCGCCAGCACCGCCTTCTCGATCTCTGTCACACGGCCCGGTGCTTTAGCGGATAATTTCGCAACGGTCGTAATTTTTTCTTCCAACGCTTCCGCAGTCGCTTTTAGCGGCGATTTTGCCGTTTCCTTCAGCGGCTTCGTAACGGACTGGCTTGTTTCCCTTTTTCTCGCCACCTTGACTTTGTCGGCGGAATGACTCACAGCCGCGGCTTCTGAAGCCGCCGCCTTCGATTTTGCTCTTACCGTCACCTTGGCTTGCGTTTTCGCTTTTACCATGTCGATTCCCAGAAATAGTACGGCTGGTTGAGACCTAAAAATTTTTCGATTATATCAAAATTTTGTTAACGCTGTTCGGCTTATCGCTTTCACGATACGGCCAATCGCTGGAGTTCCTGCTTTTCCTCGGGGGTAAGCATGCTCAAGGGCTTGTTATGTAACCTTGTCATGCGTTGTTTACGTTGCATTTCCCGCAAGCGCGCCAGTGCACCGGAAAATTCCGCCTCCAGATCGATGTTGTTGTCCCACGCAAGTGTTTCGCTTTCGGCTTTTTGCAGCAGCACACGATGGGGGCTATCGTGAAAATATGTGATCGCCGAAGGTATTGCCGTGTCTTTTCCAAGATGGGGGTGAGTATCGATAAATTCAACCAGTGCTGACAGCGCTGCTATTTCTTCAGCATATTCCCGGCTTTCCACGAGCAGCGCTCTATCCAGCTTCCGAACATAGCCAGGATCGTATAACAATATTTGTATCAGCCAACGGCAGGGCGAAGCAGGCTGTGGCCGCGGCGCTCTTTCACGAAACGGAGAGGATGAAACGCGCCTGATCTTTAATAAATCCTCCAACTCCCTTTGGGTGGTGCCGCTGATCTCCGCCAATTGCTTTAACAGCATGAGTGCCAACCCCGGAGCTGTAACCCGTGCCAGCAGGGGCTTTGTATCCTGCACCAGTTTGGCGCGGCCTTCGCTGGTTGTCAGGTCGACACGTGCTGACAATTCCCTGAACAGAAAAACGGACAGCGGCAATGCTTGTTTGAGTAATCCCTCAAAAGCTTCCTTGCCGAAATTGCGGACATAACTGTCGGGATCCTCACCCTCAGGCAAAAAGAGGAAACCGATGTTCTTACCATCCAGAAACTGTGCAAGGCTGTCTTCCAGCGCACGCCATGCCGCTTTCCTGCCCGCATTATCTCCATCGAAACAAAACACCACATTGTCGGTCTGGCGCAAAAGCTTTTGTATGTGAAACGACGTAGTAGCGGTACCCAGGGCAGCCACGGCATATTCGATGCCATGCTGCGAAAGTGCCACGACATCCATATACCCCTCTACCATGACCACTCGTCCCGCCTCGCGAATCGGCCTGCGCGCAGCGAAGAGATTGTAGAGCTCGCGGCCCTTCTGAAACAGGGGTGTTTCGGGAGAATTGAGATATTTGGGTTCACCCTGTTCCAGCACCCGTCCGCCGAAACCGACGATTCTTCCCTTGAGGTCAAGAATGGGAAACATGATGCGGTCACGGAACCGGTCATAATGTTTGCCATCATCACTCTTGATGACCAAGCCGGCCTCCACCAGCAGATTTGTCTGTGCTTTCGCCGCGTAATCAGGAAATGCCGCGTCCAGGTTTCGCCAACCGGCCGGAGCGTAACCAACGGCAAAACGGGCAGCTGTCTCACCCGTCAAACCGCGCTTTTTCAGATAAGCAACGGCGCTTTCTGAATGCTTGAGCTGTTCCCGGTAAAACCGTGCGGCAACATTCATTACCTCAAGCAAATCCTGGAAAGAACTTTCTGTCCCGTGGGTTTTGTCTGGCACTGCGCTTGACGGGGATTCTGATCCGGGTGCTCGGCGAAAAGATTCAGGTTCCTGAGCGGGCACTTGCATTCCAACACGCGCTGCGAGGTCATTTATTGCTTCGACAAAATTCATGCCACCATATTCCATCACGAAGCCGATGGCGCTTCCGTGCGCGCCACAACCAAAACAGTGATAAAACTGCTTGGTGGGCGTTACCGTGAATGAAGGCGTTTTTTCACTGTGGAATGGGCAGCAGGCGGTGTAATTTGAGCCGGCCTTTCTGAGCGGCACGTCGCGTTCAATGACATCTACGATATCTACGCGGTTGAGCAAATCCTGAATGAATGATTGTGAGATCATTTATAGCGGATAAACCAATAATATCTCAGACGGCGTGCGAATCAGGAAAACCCGATCACACGATTTTCATTATAGGATGTTTTCTGAAAATGCAAGGGAACACGTTCCCCATACCGGCATATCCGCAAACAGGATGATGTGACTACCGCTCACGACAACGCACCGAAATATCAGCTAAGGAGCTTTGTTCTGACCAGCGCGGATACTTTACCCATGTCAGCCCGTCCGGAAAGCCTGGGCTTGAGCACCGCCATCACCCGCCCCATGTCCTGCTGCCCTTTCGCTCCAGTGGCTAAAATCGCGTCGGTTACAGCGCCTTCCACTTCAGCGTCGCTTAATGCTTCAGGCATATAACCCCGCAGCACATCAACCTCGTATTTCTCCGCATCGGCTAAATCCTGACGATGTGCAGCCTCGTATTGCGTAATAGAATCGCTACGCTGTTTGAGCATCTTTTCTATCACCGCAACGACCGCAGCGTCATCCAGCACAATGCGCTCGTCCACTTCGCGCTGCTTGATCGCGGCCTGCAACAACCGGATAGCATCGCGCCGCCTGGTGTCGCCCGCGCGCATTGCGGCTTTCATGTCCTCAGTGATTTGTTGCTTCAGATTCACAATAGAGATATTTGCCTATTTGCCAGGAACCCGTCGATTAAATCGCATATCGCATCAAGTATGGCCAGTTAATGATTCGGCCAGCAAAACCATGAGCTTATGAGACTGATATCTCTCTCGCAATCAATCCGTGATGGCGTGAAAGATCCATAGATAATTTTTATGACTAACTTTAACTAATAAAGTTTCGGGGGGAGCAACTGACTGCGCAGGCGTTTGTAGGTACGTTTAACCGCGGCGGCGAGCTTGCGCTTGCGTTCAGCGGTGGGCTTTTCGTAGAATTCCCTAGCACGTAATTCAGTGAGCAAACCGGTTTTTTCTATGGTACGCTTGAAACGACGCATGGCGACTTCAAATGGCTCGTTTTCCTTGACTTTAATGGTGGTCATGAAGATGTAGTCCCCTTCCTTGAAATGTAAATAATTGGATAAATGGCGTGTAACGAATGATGCAACGGATACAAAGCTCGCCATTATATAGCAGTACGTAATTCTGTTGTAAAAGACTAATTTTTCTCACACTCCATTGCTTGTACTTGGCATTGAAACTTCCTGCGACGAAACCGGCATTGCGCTCTACCACACGAAGCGCGGACTGCTGAGTCACGCGCTTTATTCGCAAACGGAAATGCACGGCGAGTATGGCGGCGTGGTGCCGGAGCTTGCCTCGCGCGACCATATCCGGCGAGTATTACCACTCATCAGACAAGTCTTGGCGGCGGCCAGTCTCGATCTGCGGGACATCGATGCAATCGCGTACACCCGGGGACCGGGACTGGCTGGAGCACTGCTGGTAGGGGCGAGTATTGCTGCAGCCCTGGGTTTCGCGCTGAAAATTCCGGTGCTGGGTATTCATCACCTTGAAGGGCATCTCCTGTCTCCGCTTTTATCCACCCCCGCGCCAGATTTTCCGTTTGTGGCGCTGCTGGTGTCGGGTGGCCATACCCAGTTGATGGAAGTGAGCGGCCTGGGGCAATACACGCTACTAGGCGAAACCGTGGACGATGCGGCGGGAGAAGCTTTTGATAAGACCGCGAAACTGCTGGGGCTGGGTTATCCCGGCGGACCGGCGTTATCGAAACTCGCCGATGAATTCTCCAGCTCGAATCAACAGAAACGCTTCAAACTCCCCCGCCCCATGCTCCATAGCGGCGACCTCAATTTCAGTTTCAGCGGTCTGAAAACCGCCGTGCTGACCCTGACAAATAAACACGAAATGACTGAGCAAGCCAGGGGCGGTATTGCCCTGGCTTTTCAGGAGGCTGTGGTAGACGTACTGACGGGAAAATCATTGGCGGCGCTGGCAAAAACCGGCTTGACTCAGCTGGTGGTCGCAGGCGGGGTAGGCGCCAACCGTCAATTACGTAGAAACCTCTGCCGTGACGCCGAGAAAATAGGCGCCACGGTTTTTTTTCCTGAGCTCGAATTTTGTACCGATAACGGCGCCATGATCGCATTCGCGGGGGCGATGCGGTTGCAGTCGCCAGGCATCCGGGATCAAAAGCCGGATGACACCTTTGCCATAAAGGCGCGATGGGATCTGGAAATTCAGGGAATGTCGCCGGAGGCTTAAACCGGACGCGCAGTCAAGGGGTACCGCGCGTACCGATACGGGTTTCTTTGCCCGCAATCAGGCTGGCGATATTCGACTTGTGCCGCCAGATGATTACCAGGGACATGATAAGAACGGCAAGAGTGCTTGCTTCGAAACCCAAAAAAAATAGTGCATAAATCGGCGCAAGCCCCGCCGCGACCAAAGCAGCCAGTGATGACATGCGCCAGATTACCGCGACCAGAATCCAGATGGCGACGGCCGATAACCCCATCCACGGATTGAGTCCCAATAAGACGCCAACGGCCGTCGCCACGCCTTTCCCTCCCTTGAACCGTAGGAATATCGGGAATATATGGCCCAAAAATACCGCCAGCGCTACTGCGGCAATCGCTTTATCATCCCCCCCGGCAGCAGGCATGAAATGTTGCGCCCATGCCACCGCCACCCAGCCTTTGCCGGCATCGCCCAGTAACGTGAATGCCGCCGCCGCTTTCTTCCCACTGCGCAGAACATTGGTTGCTCCGGGGTTCTTCGAGCCATACATGCGAGGATCGGGCAACTGAAATATCCAGCTCGCCAACACTCCAAAGGAGATGGATCCCAGCAAATAAGCCAGTGGTATAAGAACCATCAACGTCATGTCATTAGCGTCATCTTTGCAAATAGAATAAAATCCCAAGCTGATTTTACGTGAAAAACCTGCTTCCGCGACACGTTCCGGAAGCGCTTTAATTCCCTCCTAGATAATGGACATTATTTTCCTGCAGGAACTCAAGGTCAAAACATTGATTGGCATTTATCCGTGGGAACGCAATATCGCGCAGACCATCCAGCTCGATCTGGAAGTTGCGATGCCTACGAGCCGGGCCTGCCAGACAGACAATTTCGAGGATGCGCTGGATTACGCCTTTATTGTCCAACGTATCAATGAAACCCTGTCACAAAAACATTTCTCTCTGCTGGAGGCCTTGGCTGAGCACATCGCACAAATCATCCTGAAAGAATTTAAATCGCCGTGGGTCAAGGTCAGCGTGGCGAAGCTCAGTGCGATACGCGGCGTAAAGAAATTGGGAGTGTGCATTGAGCGCCGGTCAGAGACGGACTCATATATTTGAACCATGGCGTGGAATTTACCCACCGAACATAATAAGAACGAGGAGGCGGGTCTTCTCGGAGGGATTGAACTGACGGCCAGGCCTTAGGGGATCTACTTAGGGATCTATTCAGAAATTCCTCGGCAATTGCCGAAATCCAAAATTAAGTCCGTGCAACCGCGAGCATCAAATCTCAATCGAAATTGGGCCAAGTAAACAACCCGCCCCCAAGGAGCGGGCTGTTACTCATAATGCTTAGCTAGTCTACAACGCCGCAAACCGCGGAGATTTGACCCCAAAGAGATCCATCTTAACCCCGCTTGACCACGTACCTGCACCCCCTTTAAATGCGATGCCCGCTCACGATCAATGCATCAATGTAGTCTCGATCTCAGTAAACGTTTTAGCAACTTCCGTGGATGGAATGGAAGTACCCAATTGCTTCTCGATTTGCGTCAGTGAAAAAATACCACACACCGCCGGCTTGCCATCAGCGTCATTCTCCATTACCAGGGTATGTTGCCGGCCGGTATCCAGCAGGCTGGCGATAACATCGCCAACCCGGGCGTGGTGAATTTCCTCAATGGGGATCGCTTCCAACCGGTCGAGCGGAGTCATGATATCGGAAACCAGAATCTCATTGTGCTTCATTCTCCGCTCCTGAATAAAACGGAGCGGCTTCTCACCGAGAATATCGGTTGCGGTGATTAAACCATTGAGGGCTTGATCCTGATCTAATACCAGCAGGGAACGTATACCGCGCTGTATCATATATGTGTTTGCTGATTCCATTGTCATATGCAATTCGATTACCGCGGCATGGATATGCCGCAGATCGGTCATCACATCAAGGGCAGGAGATGTTAGCGTGACAGATTTTGGCGGAACGGGGCGAGTTACCCGCACAGCACCCGTCAGGCGCTGTGCGGGAAGGACGTGATAATCGGGCATGGTATTGTCCTCCAGCGTTGGTGAACGGGGGATATGCTTGAAATTGAAAAGACCGAATTTCAAACATCCCTGCATTGAACTTTACGCTCAACGGAATGATGGGTCAATACAACGTCAATTACTCAATACCATAAGAAACCACACAACTAGAAACGAAAAGCAGAATCTGGAAGTCTTTTTTAGAAAGAGATCCATGGGGAAGCCGCGCCTGGGAGTGCCATGGATCGAAATCCGGCAGCTGACCGCTCATTTTTAGATTGGTGACCGACCGGCCAGCCAGAACCGTCAAGGAATTACACCACAACGTGGCTCTTCCAGTTGCTCAAGCGGAACAACATCCTGCACAGAACCCACGTTGACTACAAAGAAATGCGCCATGATGTATCTCGATATAAATCGAGATACTTTTATAATCCGTCTCTGGTATAGTTCAGAGGAAGCGGTATTGCAACCGGCTCGAAAGTGTTTAGTGTAGCCGGGACGATTCACTCGGTTATCAAGGAGCGCACTTATGAGAACCCGTTCGTTACTCTTGGCAGGTGTCGTAGCATTGATTGCTTCCGGATGCGCGTCGGGTCCACCGCTCATTGATAGCATGCAGCCCGAAGCCGTGTCGATGGCTGCACGCCGCGCGCAGTTTGAAATGAATTGCCCTGCGGCCAACGCGGAAGTGATTTCACGCGAGACCATACAACCGGTCAGTGTCAGGTGGGGAGTAGAGCGCGTGGAATATACGATTGGCGTTGCCGGATGTGGGCAGCGCGCAACATACGTCGTCATTTGTTCGCAGAATAATTCGAGCTGCTTCGCTGGTGGGGGACGCACCGCAATACATCAGTGATTCTTGTCTGAGCGGGCTTAAAGTACCTCAGGTTGAGCGGTTTACTCCAGATGCCCCCGGCTGGGCCGTTTGACAATGATCATGGGCTCTAATGCATTCCGAGCCAGCACATTCTTCAATCTCGTCGTTCAATCGCCGTAACATGGATATCGGGTCTGCCGCCTGCGTAATGGGCCTGCCGATAACCAGATAATCTGCGCCATTTTCGATCGCCTGCCGTGGCGTTGTTATCCGTTTCTGCTCGTCCACGGAAGCATCGATAGGACGGATTCCCGGTGTGACCAGACAAAAATCCCCCCCATGACTTGCCTGAGCCGCGGCGCTTCCTGGGCGGAGCATACGACTCCATCCAGTCCGCAATCATTTGCCAGCAGTGCCAGTCGCTGTACGACATCCTGTGGATCCCCATTCAAGCCGATCTCGTTCAGGTCACTGCGCTCCATGCTGGTAAGCAGGGTCACAGCGATAAGCTTGGCCGTTCCTGTTGGGACTGCCTGCCGGGCGGCGGATAGCATTCTTCTTCCACCCAGAGCGTGGATGTTCATCATCCATACCCCCAGGCCTGCCGCGGCCTTGCATGCATTTGCTACGGTGCTTGGAATATCGTGAAATTTCAAGTCCAGGAAAACTTCAAAACCTTTACCCATTATTTCAGCCACCACCCGCGGCCCGGCGGCGGTAAAAAGCTCCTTGCCCACCTTTACCCGGCACGATCCCGGTTCAAGCCTGTCCGTAAGGGCTAGCGCCTGTTTTGCGTCAGGAAAATCCAGCGCAACGATAATGCGAGGATCGCTCGTGCGATCAACTCTGTTACTCACTGAATTGCGAGTAAGCGTTCCGTGTTTATCCATGCTCATCCAGCGAGGGATATTTTTTCCTGAATATCGCAATTTCCCGTCTTTGTCTGGATATCTTACCGAGGCAGGGCAGAATACCGATAGCCACCCCGAGAGCAAAAAATAATAATATTACCAGCACAAGGGACGCCTGCCATTCGTAGCCAAAATAATAACGCAGCGTCACCGTTTCAGCATTTCTTACGGCAAAGCCAAGCAGCAATAGAAACAGAACAATACGCAGGAACCATATCAGATAACGCATGACCCTAAATCCGGTAGTTGACCGCTCATTTAATAGATCAGTGTTATGATTAATAACAATATTTCATATTATTTGACTCTCACCTTCCGGGTGAGGTCCGCTACGAGGTGAATTGCACCGTTTTTACGGCACATAGCTGCGTTGCAACTTCTTGCCCCGCACCCCAAAAACCGCACACTTCACCCCTCGTCCAACTACCGGATTTAAGATAATCCCAAGTTCCCGCAGCAAGTCAAAAAAGCGGCAGATCTCGCGACCTGCCGCCATTATACGCATCTACATCTTACGATTTTTTAGTTCTTTTGATCGACCCGCTCACGCATTTCCTTCCCTGCCTTGAAATGAGGAACATACTTCTCCGGAACACGCACTTTTTCTCCGGATTTCGGGTTGCGTCCGATACGTGGCGGCCGATAGTTCAGATCGAAGCTGCCAAATCCACGAATTTCAATGCGCTGCCCCTGTGACAGACTCTTGGCCATGGCATCAAGTATCACCTTGACCGCAAACTCGGCATCCTTCGCCACTAACTGCGGATAACGGGCTGCAAGCTTTGAGATCAATTCGGACTTTGTCATGGGCAATCCCTATTGTTCAGTATTTTTGACATCCATCTTGGCTTTAAGCAGTGCACCCAGACTGGTGGTTCCGGCATTGACGGAGCTGTCGCTGGTAACTTTCTGCATGGCATCGGATTCCTCCGACATGTCCTTGGCCTTGATGGAAAGATTAATACCCCGGTTCTTGCGATCAACATTAATAATCATCGCCTCAACCGTATCGCCCTCTTTCAAGTGGGTACGAATATCCTCAACCCGGTCACGCGATACTTCCGATGCGCGCAGATAACCTTCCACATCGTTTTCCAGCGCGATCACCGCACCCTTGGCATCAATTGACTTGACGGTACCCTTGACGATACTGTTCTTGTCATTCACCGAGACAAAGCTGTTGAATGGATCACCTTCCATCTGCTTGATACCCAGCGAAATACGTTCGCGTTCGACATCAATGGACAGTACCATCGCCTCAACTTCATCGCCTTTCTTGTAATTACGTACCGCTTCTTCGCCTGGCTGATTCCACGACAGGTCGGATAAATGCACTAATCCATCTATACCGCCTTGCAATCCGATGAACACGCCAAAATCGGTAATGGATTTAATTTGCCCGCGCACTTTATCGCTTTTTTGATGATTCATGGCAAAGTCATCCCAAGGATTCACCTTGCATTGCTTCATACCCAGCGAGATACGTCTGCGTTCCTCATCGATTTCAAGAATCATCACTTCGACTTCGTCACCCAGTTGCACCACCTTGGACGGATACACATTCTTGTTGGTCCAATCCATTTCAGATACATGCACCAGCCCTTCAATACCCTGCTCGATTTCAACAAACGCGCCATAATCCGTCAGATTACTGACTTTGCCGAATAGACGGGTATTTTGCGGATAACGCCGGGAGAGTCCTACCCATGGGTCTTCGCTCAACTGCTTCATACCCAGTGAAACGCGGTTTTTCTCCTGATCAAATTTGAGCACCTTGGCGGTTACCTCATCGCCGACATTGATGACTTCGGATGGATGTTTCACTCGCCGCCATGCAAGATCCGTGATATGCAACAGGCCATCTATACCGCCCAGATCCACGAACGCGCCGTAATCGGTAATATTCTTGACAATACCTTTGACCACCGCACCTTCCGCCAGGTTTGCGAGCAACGACTGACGATCCGCGCCCTGGCTTTCTTCCAGAACCGCGCGACGCGATACCACTACGTTGTTCCGCTTGCGGTCAAGTTTGATAACCTTGAATTCCATTTCCTTGTTTTCGTACGGCGTGGTGTCTTTGACCGGCCGGATATCCACCAGCGATCCCGGCAGAAAAGCGCGGATGCCGTTAATCATGGCGGTCAGGCCACCCTTGACTTTGCCGCTTACCAGGCCGCATACAATAGCGCCACTTTCCATGGCGGCTTCCAGGTCATGCCAGGCCGTCAGGCGCTTGGCCTTGTCGCGCGACAGGCGGGTCTCGCCATACCCGTCTTCAAGCGCTTCGATTGCAACACTAACGAAATCACCAGGTTTGACCTCGATTTCGCCTTTGTCATTCTTGAATTCTTCAACAGGAATAAAACTTTCCGATTTGAGCCCAGCGTTCACGACAACGATGTTGTAGTCAACCCGGACAACCTCGGCGGTGATGACTTCACCGACCCGCATTTCCTGGCGGGAAAGACTTTCTTCAAATAGCGCCGCAAAACTTTCGGGGGAATCTGTAGCGGAGGAAGCGATGGCCATTATAAAAAATACCTGATTTGAGATCCCATCAAACAAGAATTTGACGGGGTAAGTAGGTTAATAATAACTGCCTGAATGCAAAATCCACTCTCTTGCCGTTTATCAAAGAGGGTGATGCAGCAGCACCGGGTCGACTATCGAGAACTATGTTTCCTTTGATACACTAAAAATCCTGATTTTGTGCAAATATCATTACTACAATAAAAATTCCGTTATATCTCAAGATGTTACTGCGTCAGCTTTTATGTTTTATTTGCCGGCTTACTCCAGCCTTCTGTGCCGGTTCGGTCCCAAACTTATTGAACCCAATTTATTTGATGAACGAACTGGCAATGAGCTTGAGCTTTCCTGAAATCCTGGAATTTCCAGAGACGCCTCTCCGCTTAAATTTCAGCGTATTGTCTAAGTATACAATCCACCGCCTGTCCGATATCGAGCGAAGTCGTATCCAATAAACTTGTACCCTCACCCTGTTGCAAGGGCGCCACACTACGACCGCTGTCACGCGCGTCGCGCTCCCGCAGATCCTGCAAAAGGGTGGAGATATTAGCATCTATCCCTTTTTCCATCAACTGTTTATACCGCCGCTGTGCGCGTGTTTCCGCACTCGCGGTAAGAAATATTTTGAGAGCGGCATCAGGAAACACCACTGAGCCCATGTCGCGGCCATCCGCCACCAGGCCGGGAAACTGGCGAAATGCGCGCTGCCGCTCCAAAAGCGCCACTCTAACCCGCGGATAAGTGGCAATTCTGGAGGCCGCGTTGCTGCATGCTTCCGCGCGGATCGCATCGGTAACATTTTCGCTCTCCAGCCAGATTTCCGCATCTTCAAAAACAACATCGAGCCGGGCGGCAATATCGCTCAGAACATGCTCATCCGCCAGGTCGGCGTCCGATCGCATTGCTGACAATGCCACCAGACGATAAAGCGCGCCGCTGTCGAGATAATGAAACCCAAGCTTCCCCGCAACGCGTTGCGCAACCGTGCCCTTGCCGGACGCGGAAGGACCATCAATCGCGATAACCGGGATGTCATTAATAACCATAAGAAAACCTCGATAAAGTTTCCATTTCTATTTGTCTACCCAAGTCAGGCTCTGACTATTGCCGCGAATTTTTCGAAATAATCGGGAAACGTCTTGGTTACGCAGCCGGGGTCGTTTATCCGCAGCGGAACACCCAGTGATGCCAACGAGAAGCACATGGCCATACGGTGATCGTCATACGTATCAACGATCGCGTGCGCGGCAAGATTCCCATCCGGCGGCGGCGTGACGCGCAGAAAATCCGGCCCCTCCTCCACCACGGCACCGAATTTGCGAAGCTCTCGCGCCATTGCCGCAAGACGGTCGGTTTCCTTCACCCGCCAACTGGCGATATTCCGAAGCGTGGTAGTACCCTTTGCGAACAACGCCACCACTGCAAGCGTCATGGCGGCATCGGGAATATGATTACAGTCAAGGTCAATCGCCCGCAGATCACCGGATTCCGGTGCACCAGCCTCAATCCAATCGTATCCCCGCCTGATACAGGCTCCCATTTTTTCCAGGGCTTCAGCAAAACGGATATCTCCCTGAAGGCTTCCATGCCCTATTCCTTCCACTCTTACCGGGCCGGTGCCGACAACACCCGCGGCGAGAAAATATGAAGCGGAGGAGGCATCCCCTTCAACAAATATTTCCCCGGGACTGCAATAGCGCTGTCCTCCGGGCAGTGCGAAATGGCGCCATCCTTCATGCTCAACATGCACGCCGAAACGGCCCATCAGGGCAATGGTCAGTTCGATATAAGGCCGCGAGATCAACTCTCCCGTCACCGTTATCGCCGGTGTTTCACCCTCAACCGGCACAAACAGGGGCAATGCCATCAGCAACCCGGTCAGAAACTGACTGGATACATCGCCCTTAACGGTTATCGCGCTAATCCGAATCCGGGCCGGTTGGATCTGCAGTGGCGGAAAACCTTCTTCACCGAGATAAGTGATATCCGCACCCACCTGACGTAATGCATCCACCAGATCTCCGATGGGCCGCTCATGCATGCGCGATGTGCCCGATAACCGGTAACGTCCCTGTGCCAGCGCCAGTACGGCAGTCAATGGGCGGAAAACCGTGCCTGCATTACCCAGAAATAAATCCGCCTCATTGACCGGGAAACGCAAGGGAAGTTGTCCACCGATACCCTGGACACGATAATCACTCCCATCGATCTGAACGATGGTTACGCCCAAGGTCTGCAGTGCATCCAGCATCCGTGCCGTATCATCGGAGGCAAGCAAATTACGTATATGGGTCACGCCATTTGCCAGCGCGGCAAGCAGCAGAATACGATTGGAAATGCTCTTGGAGCCAGGCAGGCGCACCACGCCTTCAGCGGACTTAACCACCGGGAGATCAAGAAACTTCATATCATGCTTCGCGGGTAAGATCATCTACCGCCAGAAGATTCTGTGTTTGACATTTGTCAGCTACTTCCTTTTTAGATCCCGTACATACAATGCAGGCTCACTTCTGGTTTCCAATATCGCGGTATCGTTATCTGCACCAAGTTTGAATAAAACCGTATGTTGGCCGAAAGCCTGCTGAAAGAAGGCAGAAACCTGACAAGAAAGTTCGCTATTATAATCAACTCTGGAAGGTTTCCCCGGTTTTCCCTTTTCCGGTTGCTAAAGCCTGTCGGACTTGAAGAATCGAAGCGAAAAATTGACTGGGCAAAACTCGGCAACCCGTACTGAAGGAAGTCTCAAAATGCCACATTGGTTCAAAGATAACTCGCAATCCATCGGACACACGCCACTGATCCGGCTTAACCGCATCACCGATGGCGCCCCGGCGACGGTGCTGGCCAAGATCGAGGGGCGCAACCCTGCTTATTCCGTAAAATGCCGCATCGGGACGGCAATGATCGAGGATGCGGAAGCCCGTGGACTGCTCGGTCCCGGAAAAGAACTGGTGGAACCAACCAGCGGCAACACCGGTATTGCACTGGCATTCGTTGCTGCCGCGCGCGGCCTGCCACTGACCTTGACCATGCCGGAAACCATGAGCCTGGAACGCCGCAAACTGCTCGCCGCTTATGGTGCAAAACTGATTCTGACGGAAGGCGCACGCGGTATGAAAGGCGCGGTAGCGAAAGCCGAGGAAATTGTCGCCTCCGATCCCAGCCGGTTCGTGTTACTCCAGCAATTCACCAACCCCGCCAATCCGGCCATCCATGAGCGAACCACGGGACCGGAAATCTGGAACGACACCGATGGCGCCGTTGATATTTTTGTTTCCGGTGTAGGCACAGGCGGTACCATAACCGGTGTTTCACGCTACATCAAAAAGACCAGGGGAAAAGCAATCATTTCGGTCGCGGTCGAGCCATCCGCCAGCCCGGTGCTCACCCAGCAACGTGCCGGTGAACCGCTCAAGCCCGGACCGCACAAAATTCCTGGAATTGGAGCGGGCTTTGTCCCGGAAAACGTGGAACTCTCGCTAGTGGATGAAATCGAGCAAGTCAGCAATGAGGAAGCCATACTCTACGCACGCCGTCTTGCGCGTGAGGAAGGCATTATTTCCGGGGTTTCGTGCGGCGCCGCTGTAGCGATTGCGGCACGCTATGCCCAGCGTCCGGAGAATGCGGGTAAAACAATCGTCGTTATCCTGCCGGATTCCGGCGAACGTTACCTGAGCTCCATCCTCTTCGAGGACGTGTTTGATACGCGCGGGCTGACGGCATAATGGCAGAGTTCAAAAAAACGGAGCACTCATCATTGAAAGGGACAGGTTTGGAAATTGACACGGTTGTGGCCGAGTTACGTACCTTGCGTGTGGAATCGCTGGAAAACCGGCAGAGACGGGATAGCCCCCCCAAACTTCCCTCCCGCAAAATACTGATTGGCATCGCGGATGGATTGAGCGCCGTGCTGTTTCCTCACCGCCTGGGCTTACCGGAACTCACCAATCAGAGCGTCGATTATTACGTTGGTCATATGCTGGATGTGACACTCCGGGATTTGCTGGTGCAAGTGCGCCGTGAACTGCGCTTTGTATCCGGTCTCGACGCTACAAGCAATACGGATCGCGAGCAAGCCGCCGCCATTGCCCAGGCATTTGCCAAACGGTTGCCGCATATTCGCAGTTTACTGGAAAGCGATATTCAGGCCGCTTACGAAGGAGATCCAGCCGCGCGTAGCGTCGACGAAATACTGGTCTGCTATCCCGGATTTACCGCCATCACGCATTATCGGCTCGCCCATGAATTGCACTCTCTTGGCGCACCATTGATTGCTCGCATGATTTCCGAGATCGCTCATTCCGCCACCGGCATCGAGATCCATCCAGGTGCGCAGATTGGCGGCAGTTTTTTCATTGACCATGGCACCGGCGTCGTCATCGGTGAAACCGCCATCATTGGCGAACACGTACGGCTATATCAGGCGGTGACTCTCGGCGCCAAGCGCTTTCCGGTGGATGAACATGGCTCACTGGTAAAGGGCAATCTACGGCATCCCATTGTCGAAGATGATGTGGTCATCTATGCTGGCGCCACCATTCTGGGCCGCATTACCATCGGCCGTGGCTCGACCATCGGCGGCAACGTCTGGCTCACGCGCAGCGTTCCTCCTGGCAGTAACATCTCACAGGCGCAGATACGCAATGAGGTATTCGACGGAGGCGCCGGGATCTAACCGATATCGCATCGCCGTTGCTGACCGCTGACTTCTTCTTTGGCAATCGAATCCCAAATAGCACTTCAACAATAAGCGGGCCCCTGCGACGACACCCAATTTTGATCTTATCTTCGAAAGGATTGATAGCATTTCAGGACAGCGCCTGGCACCCTCAAGGCACCAGGCGTTTCCTCGCCGGGTTGACGCCCGGCAGGTCAATACCTAGACTGTATGGAAAGTTAAGCAATATCTGTCATTTTCGAGCATAACCGTAGAACAACAAGAGATATTATGTACGCGAAATGCATTAAGTGCGGAAGCGAGAAGACGCACAGCTCTCGTGTGCGTCCAGGTGAACGAACCCTGGAAAGGTTGTTTCTCAGACCCATGCGCTGCCGCGAATGCAAAGAACGCTTCTGGGTGCGAAACCCCAATGCGTATATCGCAGCGGGGGCAACCCTGGCTATAAGCGGACTGTTTGTTGGTGCGGTTTGGTTGATCATATCAGCCAATATGGCTGATGGATACATCGCGACGGAAACTGGATCGGAGCAGCCTGCCGTTTCTGAAGCTGCTAAACTTTATCGCGATCCCTTGACACCGCAGGACGCAAGGAATACCGATAACAACAAGTCCTCCGACCGTAAAATAATCCCTGACGCACAGCCGGCAACGTCCAGTGCACAGAAGCTTGCCGATGATCACTATTTCAGAGTGCGGTTGTATCAGGAAAACGCGGAAAAGGGAGATAGCGATGCGCAATACAAACTTGGGTTGTTATATCTCACCGGGAATGGTGCCCTGCAGGATTTCGACGAAGCTGCCAGATGGCTTAAATTGGCCGCAGAACAGGGCTATGCGCTTGCACAGTATGAGCTGGGCCTGATTTATCGTACCGGTCATGGTTTCGCTATTGATCCGGTAAAGAGCTACATGTGGCTGAATCTTGCGGCCGCAGCCGGCATCCAGCAGGCTGTGACGGCCCGGGATGAGGTTATGAGATCTCTCAGCGCCAAGCAACTTGCGCAGGCACAAAAGATTTCTCGTGAGTGGCTCGCCTCACGACCCAAATCCGAACCATACGTGCCGGAAGCTGCAGGCATGAAAAGTAAAGTATCCCCCGCCAGTCCCGCCAGTGAGCCGGATGCCGCATTCTCCGGTCAGACCGAGTAAAGGGCATTACCGGAAGCTGAACTAGGCGGACAGCGTTTTGGGTACAGGCAAGACGAATAACGCGGAATAATGTACGGGCGAAGCAGCGCCTTTCGGAAGAAGGTGTAACCCGTAGCGAGCGTCCATGGAACCTGAGCGTGGTCGCGGCATCCCCAATGCTACTTTGACCCCGCTTCGCGGAGCCCTGCATACGACGCCTCTGGGGGCGCCTCCGGGGGCACTTCCAAGGCGGGGAACAACGTAGCCGTGTGCGCAAAGACCATGCAATCCGCAGCGAACTCACAAAAAGGGTGAAGTCAAATGTCGCAAAAAGTTTTTGGAAGTCATGGTACCGAACTTAATAAAATTGAGTGAAAATAAGCGGTCAGCCGCCCCATTCAGGCTGAATTAAAGAAGAACTCCCATGGAAAAACTTCCACCCAGATCAGAAAAACCAATCCCACCATGACCGACTGAGAACCTGACCCTGTCAGGCTCAACCCTGACAGAAATTCATGTGAATTTCTGGAAACCTGGATCAGATCTTTCGACATAAAACCTCACTACCGGAGAAATCACCATGAGTGAAATATTCGATGTCATCATTATCGGTGGCGGCACTGCGGGGCTTGCTGCCCTGCGGGAAGTGAAAAAGCGCACCCATAATTTTGCCATCATCAACGACGGACCATGGGGAACGATCTGCGCCCGGGTGGGCTGCATGCCTTCCAAGTTACTCATCGAGGCGGCAAATGCCTTCCACCATCGTGGCACCTTCGAAGAATTCGGTATCCGGGGCGCCGGCGGTCTCACACTCGATATCGCCGCCGCGCTGCGACGCGTACGCCGGTTGCGTGACGATTTTGTCGCCAGTACACTAAAAGCTACCGATACTCTGGGTAAGCGCGCCATTTCCGGCCGTGCGCGCCTGCTTGACGCTGGCAGACTGGAGGTAAACGGACGAGAACTCCGGGCGCGCAACATTATCATCGCCACCGGATCGCGCCCGATCGTACCGGCCTCCTGGCGCACGCTGGGCAAACAATTACTGACTACAGATACATTGTTCGAACAGGAGTCCTTGCCTTCACGCATGGCGGTGGTCGGCATGGGTCCCATCGGCGTCGAGATGGCGCAAGCGCTTTCCCGGCTTGGCGTGGAAGTGACGGCATTTGGTGAAAACAACACCATTGCCGGATTAAGCGATCCGCAAATCAATGCTGTTGCGCGAGAGCTTTTGGGACGTGAATTTCCTTTGTATCTGGGGGAGAAAGCTGACCTGGACGCCGTAGGCAACGGTGTGCGGGTAAAATCAGGAGCTACGGAAATTGTCGTCGACTGTGTGCTTGTCGCCTTGGGCCGTCGCCCCAATATCAACGGCATCGGGCTTGAGACGCTGGGTGTGGAACTGAACAGTCAAGGCTTGCCGCCGGTTGATCCGCACACCATGCAAGTGGCCGATCTGCCGGTTTTCATGGCTGGTGACGCCAATCAGCAGATACCCCTGTTGCACGAGGCGGCCGATGGAGGACACATAGCCGGGATCAACGCCACCCGCCCCACTCCGGTTTATTTTACACGCCGGACACCGCTTGCAATAGTTTTTGCCGATCCCGGTATCGCAACAGTAGGCAACGGCTTCCAGGCGCTCAATGGCAAAAAGACACTATCGGGCGAAGTGCGCTTCGAACACCAGGGCCGTGCCCGCGCCGGTCAACGCAACAAGGGTATCATGCACCTCTATGCGGAGCCGGAAAGCGGCCGGCTGCTCGGTGCCGAGATGTGTGCGCCCGCTGGCGAGCATATGGCACACCTGTTGGCGCTGGCTATTGATCGTTCGCTGACGGTGCAAGACCTGCTGCGGCTCCCGTTTTACCACCCGGTTCTGGAGGAAGGTCTGCGCACCGCCTTGCGCGATCTGGCGGCACAACTTCCCCCCTGCGGCGAATCCGACCTCGCTGCCTGTGACGCATTCAATGCCGACGCGCTGGATTGATTTAACCTAAATCCGGTAGTTGACCGCTCATTTAATAGATCAGTGTTATGATTAATAACAATATTTCGTATTATTTGACTCTCACCTTCCGGGTGAGGCCGCTACGGGGTGAATTGCACAGTTTTTGCGGCACATGGCTGCGTTGCAACTTCTTGGAATGGAACGACCATTCCGCGTCGTTGCGCCTTGCCCCGCACCCCAAAAACCGCACACTTCACCCCGTCCAACTACCGGATTTAGGTTTAATTTGATCAGGCGCAACCGGGGCGTACCGGTGCATATTGGTATGGAAAGCAGTCTGACAACGGCTTATAATCACATGTATACAATTGACTACGCAGGAGTGAACGGTTATGACGCAATCAGTCTCCATCCGGCTCGACGACGAAGTTTTGAACAAGCTCGACATGCTTACCAAAACTACGGAACGATCGCGTGCGTGGCTCATGGCTCATGCCGTGGAGCAATACGTACAACATGAAGCCTGGCAAATCGAGGCCATTCAAAATACATTGGATAAAATCAGGCAAGGCAATTCCAAATTTGCCGACGAGGAACAGACTGAACAGTGGTTGCAAAGCTGGGGTAGTAGTCAGGAACTAAAAGCGCCGGCATGCAAATAAAGTGGCATGAAAATGCCATCAGTGATCTTGTCTCGTTGCGACAATACATTGCACTGGATAACCTGCATGCCGCGCGACGCATAGGCGGCAAAATTCTTGAGTGTGTCAAATTACTCAAGGAACATCCGCTGCTTGGCAAAGCCGGGCGCATCCACGCTACCCGCGAACTTGTCGTGACCGGTACGCCCTTCACAATCGTTTACTTGCCTCAGGCTGATTCAATCACCATTCTACGGATTTTCCACCAGATGCAGCAATGGTAGGGATAACCGACAGGATACGAACGATGACTTGATGATGAGATTGTAAAAAAATTCAGGGGAGGCTATCCGCAGGACAGCATCATCTTCTCGGATGACGTAACCGCTGTTTTGGTGCAGCGCAAAAATGCCCTGCGCTGTGAAATGACCGACACAGCCAGATGTCCCAACTACTCTACTCGCGCTTTTCTTCAGCTTCCATCGACCTGAGATTGCGGATTTCCGCGCCGTGGAGCAGTTCAAACTAATTTGCCTGCCGTACTGCAAAGCTCTGCGCGAAATGATCGATTTGCTCATGCGCGTGACCACAGTGAGTGTGGAAACGGTGCGTATAACAAAAGCGACGAAGCAGGCGGCACGATGATTATCGGACGGGTCGGCGCTGATGCAATTGCCACTATTGAATTCCATGAATAAAGCAGAGTCCAAGGCGGGAGCGTGTCATTACCAGCACGATACGCGGAACATACGAGCAACGTAGAGGGATTACCTGTGATGGATGAATTCGCATTTGCCAGAGTGCTCCATGTACTGGGAGTCGTGTTATGGATCGGGGGTGTGGCGATGGTCACCACTGTATTGATTCCCGCCATGGCACAAATGAAATCGGCGTCCGAGCGAACGGAGTTTTTCAGTCGTGTCGAAAGCCGCTTCGCTCCCCAGGCGCGCTTCACCACGCTACTTGTCGGCTTGAGCGGCTTCTACATGGTGCATATACTCAATGCATGGAGCCGTTTCACGGAATTGCGCTTCTGGTGGATGCATGCCATGGTCCTGGTATGGCTAATGTTTACGTTGATGCTATTCGTGGTGGAGCCCTTTGTACTGCGCCGGCGGATTAAAAATACCTCGGAGCATGACTCGGAAAAGATTTTGGCGCGAATGCGGCGTATGCATTGGGTAATGCTAAGCTTGAGTCTGATCGCTGTCGCCGGGGCGGTGGCAGGTAGCCACGGCTGGATGCTGCGCGGGGAGTAGGTATGAGCTATGCGGCATTAAAAATGATTCATGTCACCAGCATTGTGATCAGCTATCTGCTGTTTTCCTTGCGTGGCGTTTGGATGATGCGGGGATCCGCCGCATTGCAACAGCGCTGGGTAAAAATCACGCCGCACATAGTGGATACCGTGCTGCTGACCAGTGCCATTGCGCTGGCTATCATGATTGACCAGGACCCGGTAAATAACTCATGGCTCAGCGCCAAGATCGCGGGTCTGCTGCTTTATATCGGCCTCGGCATGATGGCGTTGAGATTCGGGAAAACCCGCAAAGCGAAAATTTCCGCCTGGATCGCTGCTCAGGTCGTATTTCTTTATATCGTACTGGTGGCCTTAACTAAAAACCCTGCCGTGTTTTCCTTGACGTCATAAGCAATCAACATAGACCGGATTCTAAACTTTTAGCGGTCAAAACCATATGTGACGTATTATTTTCAGCGATTACTTTATAATTGCATGCGTTCACTGTGATAGGACACAGCGGAAATAGGATTTCAATTCCGCTGGTTGCTTTCGACCCTTATACTTAGTCTCACCATTTTTTTACATCAGGATTGAAATCAGCTCCTTATAATTCCAGATAATCCATTAGGACGCGAGATGATGACGAGGCAGTTGCGAGACGATTTTGCCGGTTGCGAGAAGTTCATAGCTGGGTCTATGGACGCCGCGCCAATGGCAAGAACGGCGGCGAAAATGGCCGCAACTGGCCGCCAGCACTCGGGCAGGTTCGAGCAAGCCGCCTGATAGATTATCCGGGATAATTGCGAATGTTTATTTTGACGCTCCTCTTCAACGTTCAGCCCACATGCTAACCCGCTGGTGGGTTTATCTGATCGCCGCATTTTTTGCGGTGGGTCTGCTTGGTGTTCTACTAGTGGGTTTTGCGGCGCTGGTTACCATCCCCACACTTCCCTCGCTTGAAGCATTAACCGATTACCGCCCAAAAATTCCCTTACGCGTCTACAGTGACGAAGGTCTCCTGATCGGAGAATTTGGCGAAGAGCGCCGCCAGGTGGTTAAAATCAGTACGGCGCCAAAGCGTCTGAAACAGGCGATCCTGGCTGCCGAGGACGACCGGTTCTATCAGCATGGCGGGGTGGACTACATTGGTATACTGCGCGCCGCCTATTCCAACTTCACTTCCGGCGGCGTACGCCAGGGAGCCAGCACCATTACCATGCAAGTCGCGCGGAATTTTTTCCTGACCAAGGAAAAAACACTGACCCGGAAATTCAGCGAGGCTTTACTTGCATTCAAGATCGAACACAGTTTAAGCAAGGATGAAATCCTTGAACTTTACTTCAACCAGATCTATCTCGGGCAACGTGCCTACGGTTTCGCTGCCGCGGCACAGGTCTATTTTGGCAAGCCCCTGAATGATATCAGCCTTGCTGAAGCGGCTATGCTTGCGGGTCTTCCCAAAGCACCCTCACGCTTCAATCCGGTGGTCAACATCAAGCGCGCCAAAGCGCGCCAACTTTATGTACTCCGGCGCATGCACGACTTAAGCTATATCTCCAATCAGGAATTTAAAGAAGCGGAAAAACAGCCAATGCATGTCAAGCGCGAATCACAAGAATTCACCATGCGCGCCGATTATGTGGCGGAGATGGCACGCCAGGCAGTGTACGAACGTTACAAGGATGATGCCTACACCAAAGGTTACAGAGTCTATACGACGGTAAAAAAACTGGATCAGGAAGCAGCCAATAAAGCAGTACGTCTAGGCGTGATGGATTATGACAGGCGTCACGGCTACCGCGGCCCCGAGGCGGTTATTGATCTAACCAAAAATAGCTCTGACCGGGAGGAAATACTGGAAGATGCGCTCCAGGAAGTATCCGACAGCGGTGATATTCATGCTGCCGTGGCGCTGGCCGCTGACCCAAAATTTGTCAAGGTATACCGCAGGGGTGGAGAAATCATCGAGATTACCGGCGATGGCCTCAAGTTCGCACAAAAATTTCTTACCAGCAAAGCTGGCCCCAACCAGCAGCATATCCGCCGAGGGTCGTTAATCCGTATATGGAAGAATGAAAAGGGTGCATGGCAAATTGTACAACTCCCTCAGGTCGAGGCCTCGCTGGTTTCAATAAATTCGCGAGATGGGGCGATTCACGCCATGGTAGGCGGGTTTGACTTCAATCGAAATCAATTCAACCACGTCACGCAGGCTTGGCGCCAACCGGGTTCCAGCTTCAAACCGTTCGTTTATTCCGCCTCCCTTGAGAAGGGTTTTACGCCCGCAACCGTCATCAATGATGCGCCACTCTTTTTTACCGCCGCGGAAACAGGAAGCGAGGATTGGGAACCGAGAAATTTCGATGGCAATTTCGAGGGTCCATTGCGTATGCGTGAAGGGCTTGCCAAATCCAAGAATCTGGTGTCGATTCGTATTCTTCAGGCAATTGGTACCCAGTACGCACAGGATTACGTCGCCCGCTTTGGCTTCGATCCCAAGCAGCATCCTCCCTATTTGCCGATGGCATTGGGCGCCGGATCGGTCACACCGATGCAAATGGCGGTGGGATATGCGGCATTCGCCAATGGGGGTTTCCGTGTATCTCCCTATTTTATTAAGCGCATCGAGGATGTGAAAGGCAATATTCTGGAGCAATCGGAACCGGCGTTGGCGGCGGAAAAGGCAAAACAGATCATCGATCCGCGCAACGCTTTTCTTATGACCAGCATGATGCAGGATGTGATTCAGCGAGGTACGGCGACCAAAGCAAAACAGTTGAACCGCACCGATCTGGCTGGCAAAACAGGCACGACCAACAATCACGTTGACGCCTGGTTTTGTGGTTATCAGGCCGATCTGGTCGCAATTGCCTGGATTGGCTTCGATACGCCCAGATCGCTGGGTAATAAAGAAACGGGGAGCCAGGCCGCTCTGCCCATATGGATGAATTATATGGGCAAGGCGTTAAAAGGTGTGCCAATGGCGGCTTATACGCCCCCACCAGGCATTACGGCGGTTAAAATCAATCCCGCGACTGGCTTAAGAGACGCGGGGGGTACGATGACGGAGTATTTTCTGGAGGAGCAATTGCCGCCCGAAGCGGATAGTGTGAAGGGGGTGGACGAGGCGATCAAATCTGCGGAGGACGTAATCAGGGAATTCCTCGCTCATTAGACCCGGCAGTTGACCGCTCATTTTTAGATGAGTCCGCTGCTACCGAATTAGGCTAAACCCAGGCATTGCGGCACACTTGCAAATTACCGGTTTTTCCCGCTATTTACTCTCTCTACTTTAGCCATTCCGCCACATCCAGCGCATAGTAGGTCAGGATACCGTCTGCGCCCGCCCGCTTGAAAGCCAGCATAGCTTCCAGAACGCAGGTTTTCTCATCCAGCCAGCCATTTTGCGCGGCAGCCTTAAGCATGGCGTATTCTCCGCTGACCTGGTAAACAAAGGTGGGTGCACCGAATCGGTCCTTGACTCGCCGGACAATATCGAGATAGGGCAAGCCGGGTTTTACCATCACCATATCGGCGCCTTCTTCCAGATCCAATCCGACTTCCCATAGCGCCTCATCTGAATTGGCCGGATCCATCTGATAGGTGTATTTATTTCCCGTACCCAGGTTGGCAGCCGAGCCCACCGCATCGCGAAACGGGCCATAGAAACTGGAAGCATATTTTGCCGAATAAGCAAGAATGCGGGTGTGAATGCACTTCCGGCCTTCAAGCGCAGATCGGATCGCACCAATGCGCCCGTCCATCATGTCTGATGGCGCAACAACGTCAGCACCGGCCTGAGCATGCATCAACGCCTGCTGAGCCAATACCGCCACAGTTTCCTCGTTCATTACATAGCCATTGGCATCAATCAAGCCATCCTGACCATGACTGGTGTAGGGATCGAGTGCCACGTCGGTGATAATACCGAGTTCGGGAAAACGCTTCTTCAGTTCGCTCACAATGCGGGGCACGAGTCCCATTGGATTGACTGCCTCGGCGGCGGTGAGGCTCTTCAGGCCAGGCTCTATAACGGGGAAAATAGCCATCGCCGGTATACCGAGTTGCAAGCACTTTTCCGCACGGTACATGAGCAGATCCAGACTTTGCCGCACCACTCCCGGCATTGAGGCTACCGTTTCCTCCTGTTTCTTTCCGTCCAGTACAAATACCGGATAAATAAGATCGTCCGGGCGCAAGTGGTTCTCCCGCATCAGGCGGCGTGAGAACTCATCGCGGCGCATGCGGCGCATCCTTTTCTGTGGGAACTGGCTAAAAACTGACATAATCAACCTAAAAAAAAGAATAGATCAGATAAAAAATTAAATATGGGGAACTTGTACCCAAATTTTCTATCTTATTAACAGACGGTGTTTAATTGTCTCCCGCTTTTCCTCCCTGAGCGGGTACCTTAATCCCTATTAAGGTAGTTTGCCCCCGGTTTTATTCCCCTTTAACCGGGGGCTTTTTATTTTCGTTTTCTGGCTTTGCGCAGCATTCAATTCCTGGATCAGATTTGTATCCAATCCAAGCCAAGTACCCAGCAAGGCGGTAGCCTCTTCGACCCCTTCCCGGGTCATGCTGGAAAATAATTGTACGCTACATTGCGGATATGTTTCGCGCAGAAACAATAGTACGTCCTTGAGTATTTTTGCCGCTTGTTGCCTGCTCAGCTTGTCCGACTTTGTCAGCAACACATGCACCGGTTTTCCCGTTGACGCAAACCAGTTCAACATTTGCCGGTCAAGCGGGGTCAAAGGATGCCGCACGTCCATGATCAATACCATGCCGTGAAGAGATTCGCGAGTTTGGAGGTAGGTACTGAGCAGATGCTCCCAATGCTGGCGAATTGCAGCGGGCACTTTAGCATAACCATAGCCGGGAAGATCAACCAGAAAACGACCGCTTCCCAATTGAAAAAAATTTATGTGTTGAGTACGTCCGGGTGTTTTGCTAACGAAAGCAAGACGGGCGCGATTAGTGAGTGAGTTGATAGCACTGGACTTACCCGCATTGGAGCGTCCGGCAAAAGCTATCTCCACACCATCCGGCGGCGGCAACTGCTGCAACTGATTGACCGTGGTATAGAAAGTTGTGTGCTGAAAAACGGACATATATTTCCAGATCAGCCGCGGTGGCAAAAAAATACCGAATTACATCATTTGTAATTAGTAATCAGGGATCCAGCTTTATAGCGCCGGTAGCGGCATCCTCCATGCTTTCCCGGGCAATTAATACCAGACCTTCCAGCACCAGATCATCCATCACTCTGACATTCAGGTTAAGTTGGGATTGCAACTGCTGCGCCGCGCCACCACAAAGGATGCAGTCAGGCGCATGGCCGAGGGTGGTGGCGAGCAACGCGGCCATGCGCTCCACGGCACCTGCGAGTGCATGCACCGCACCACTGAATATGGCGTCAGCAGTGCTGTCGGGATAATCGCAAAACTTTCCTTCCTCGGGTTTTAGCGATGCGGTATGTTCCACCAATACTTTTTGCATCATATCAATACCGGGGGTGATGATACCGCCGAGAAACTCCCCGGTGTCAGAAAGCGCATCAACGGTCATGGCGGTGCCGGCATCCACTACCAGGCAGCCCTGCCGTTGCAATTCCCACGCCGCAACCAGCGCCGCCCAGCGGTCGCTGCCAAGCTGTGCGGGGTCAGCGTAATAATTGCGCACGCCACACTGGTAGGCAACGGCAGTGACCCATTGCGGCTCAATCCTCCAGCGAGAAAATAGCTCAGATAAATCCGCCTTCGCATCCGTACCGGCAACGTGGGATACCAGGATACGCGCGGGCTCCCGCAGATCTTGCCATTCCCGCTCCAGCAACGCCTTTCCGGTTTGCGCCGCCATCCCCTGCTTCAGCCAGTTGCTGCCATCATGCAGCCCCCATCTGACGTGGGTGTTGCCCGAATCAACAATCAGCAGAAGGGGTGGAGAGACTGTCATACTAACCTAAATCCGGAGTTGGACAGGGCAGAGTGGCGATTTCTGGCGAAAGGTACGGATAACGACTCGGAATGGCTATTCCATTCCAGGGAGTTGCAACGCAGCCATTACCGTAAAAACCGTCTAATCCATCCTGCAGCGAACTCACCAAAAAGGTGAAAATCATGTGGCGCAAAAAATCTTTGTGAATCATAACACTAATATGGAATATGAGCGGTCAACCACCCGACCAGGATTATGCCATCCTGCACAGCAGTATCTCGCCGCTGCTATAACCATGAGTTCCTGCCGCAGTCTGGAGCAGCAACGATCCATCGGCCGCTATGCCATGTACTATGCCTTCCTGGCTTGAGCCATCAGGCAGGCTGAGTGTGACAGGTTTATTTTCACATATATGGTGATCCACCCATTCTTTCTGGAACGGTGCAAAGCCCCGGTGCTCGAATTCCCTTAGCATCGTTATGAGTTCAATCAATAGTATCGCCAGCAATTTGTTACGGTCAGGCATTTCATCAGTGATGGAGAATATATCTGTAGCCCCCTGATCTATACGCGCCTGGATGGTGTCCGGCAATTTCAGGTTCATGCCGACACCGATCACCGCAACGGTAGGACCAAACATGTCGCCCTGCAATTCGATCAGTGTTCCCGCCAATTTACAGAAGCTAACCATCACGTCATTCGGCCACTTGAGCGCGGCATCTTTAATCCCTATCGATCTTAGCGCGCGCAGGATAGCTACTCCGACAGCAAGGCTCAAACCCGATAGAAAACTCGCACCCTGCTGGAACCGCCATAACAGGGAAAAAGTAAGACCGTCACCCAGGCCGGAATGCCATTGCCGCCCGCGCCGTCCGCGTCCGCGCGTTTGCAACTCGGCTGCGATCACATGAATACTGTCGTTACCGGGACTCGATACCATCGCAGCTTTTTGTGATAACAGGCTATTGGTGGATTCGACGATATCCAGCACTTCCAGATTAAAATTGCGCGCTTCCTTGCCGAGATGCTTCAAAATAGTGTTTCGCTCCAACCAATGCACCGGGTCAGGCAGACGATAACCGCGACCGTGCACCTTGTGCACGGTCAGACCCACTTCGTCCAGGTCGCGGAGCGCATTAGAGATGCTTGCGCGCGAGACATCCAGCCTCTGGGCAATCGTCACACCGGAATGGAAGGCACCATCGCTCAATAGACGCAGAATGGAAAAAGTAAGGGGCTTCATGACAATCAGTGTAGTGCAAATATCCTCGCCTGTGTTACTGCGGCTTATCGGGTAACTCTCTCCTCCAAATAAATTCTTGAGTCGTTTCCTGGGCTTAGACAGAAAGTTTGCCGACCCAAAAATACAATGAAAAACGTATTCAGGAGCTTCCTGAATACGATTACCACTATAATAGTTTGTCTGACGTATAAGAATGATATTCCGAGAGGCCGACTTGAAAGATAATTCCGCAGCTATCCCCGCCACGCCGCCCGTTTCCAACTTCATCCGTAGCATCATTGAAGAAGACAATCGCGCCGGCAAATGGAATGGACGGGTGGAAACCCGTTTCCCGCCGGAACCGAATGGCTATCTCCACATCGGGCATGCAAAAAGCATATGCCTCAATTTTGGCCTCGCACGTGATTATAACGGCTCTTGCCATCTGCGCTTCGATGACACCAATCCCGAGAAAGAAGAGCAGGAGTATGTCGATTCAATACTCGATTCGGTCCGTTGGCTTGGTTTCGATTGGGGAGAGCATCTCCACTATGCTTCCGACTATTTTGACAAACTTTACGAATTTGCCGAATGTCTCATCAGCCAGGGGAAAGCCTATGTGGACAGCCTCAATGCCGAGGAGATCCGCGCGCTACGCGGCACTTTAACCGAGGGTGGCAAGAACAGTCCATACCGTGAACGCGCCATTGCGGAGAATATCGACCTGTTCCGCCGCATGAAAGCAGGGGAGTTCGCCGACGGCACCCACGTTTTACGCGCCAAGATCGACATGACCTCTCCCAACATTAACCTGCGCGATCCGGTGATCTACCGCATCCGTCGCATTCATCATCACCGTACCGGCGATAAATGGTGCATCTACCCGATGTATGATTACACGCATTGTATTTCCGATGCGCTGGAGAAAATTACCCACTCGCTTTGCACGCTGGAATTCGAGGATCACCGCCCTCTCTACGACTGGGTACTGGATCAGTTGAAAGACGTTGTTCCATGCCACCCGCAGCAAATCGAGTTTGCGCGACTGAATCTAACCTATACGGTGATGAGCAAGCGAAAACTGATCGAGCTGGTTGAAAATGGTTTCGTCGATGGCTGGGATGATCCGCGCATGAATACCCTGGCCGGCGTGCGGCGTCGAGGATACACGCCCGAGTCCATACGTCTTTTTGCCGAGCGCATCGGTATCAGCAAAGCCGACTCATGGATAGATATGGGCGTGCTGGAAGACTGCCTGCGCGAAGACCTGAATGATCGTGCACCCCGGCGTATCGCCGTCCTAGAGCCGCTAAAAGTCATTATCGACAATTATGCAGAAGATAGCGAAGAGGAATGCCTTGCCCCTAATCATCCACAAAAGCCGGAGTGGGGAAAGCGCATCGTGCCGCTGTCGAAAATTATTTATATCGAGCGCGGTGATTTCATGGAAATTCCCTCCAAGGGCTATTTCCGCCTTTCTCCCGGTGCCGAAGTACGGTTGCGTTACGCTTACATTATAAAATGCGTTAGCGTCGTAAAGGATGCGAACGGAGAAATCATGGAAATTCACTGTACCTATGATCCCGACACCAAAAGCGGCACGGCGGGAGCGGAGAAACGCAAAGTGAAGGGCAATATCCACTGGCTTGCAGCGAAACATGCGCAGCAAATCGAGGTAAGGCTTTATGATCGTCTGTTTGCACAAGCGCATCCGGATGCCGGAGGAGGAGGAGACTATAAGGCGTCTCTCAATTTGCATTCGAAGAAAATCACCACCGCTTACGTGGAACCTTCGCTCAGCGAGGCTCAGCCGGAAGATCGTTTCCAGTTCGAACGTCACGGTTATTTCATCGCCGACCGCAAGGACACGGAACCGGGCAAACCGGTATTCAACCGTGCGGTAACATTGCGGGATTCGTGGGGAAAAATCGCCTGATATCCGGCGGAATCGGAATCAAACGTAAAAGGCTTTTACCCACAGGGCCGGATGTCACACCCGGATTAGGCGGTATACGCACGGTGCCAGGGTATTTTTTATATCGTGTGTCACTGATCATAATTTGATTATGATATGACGCTTCCCTTTCGCACATTTTTTCGCTAGCATAGGCAAAATATAACAATATTTAATTTTTTAGCATATAGTTTCTATGTTCTGTTATCTTATACATCTATTCTGACCGGCTCAGACGTATACACCGATACCTCCGCCTTGCCGTACGTCATTAGCCGAATATATTAACCTTTGAATGAGAGCCCCATGAGCCAGCATATCCATTACGTCTCCGATGGAACATTTGAATCCGAAGTCTTGCAATCAGCCGTGCCCGTATTGGTTGATTATTGGGCGGAATGGTGTGGTCCGTGCAAGATGATCGCACCCATTCTGGACGAAGTTGCTAAAGAGTATGGGGAGCGGCTCAAGGTGGCAAAACTTAATATTGACGAAAATCAGGCGACGCCCCCAAAATACGGTATCCGGGGTATCCCCACGCTCATGTTGTTCAAGAATGGCAATATTGAGGCAACCAAAGTTGGCGCACTATCCAAATCGCAATTGACCGCTTTTATTGACAGCCATATTTAAACCGGCTACTCTTATAACTGTTGCCTCCCTAAAGTAAGTAAAGCGGAATCCGGTTGGATCCCGCTTCTAATTCTTGCCCTACCCCATCGCCCTTCCCCAACGTTTTCTGACGCTTTACGCCTCCTGCTTTTTCACCCACGAATTCCGTCCATGCACCTATCCGACCTTAAGAACTTCCATGTCACCGAACTGGTAGAGATGGCTATTGCCAATGAAATTGACGGCGCCAACCGTCTGCGAAAACAGGATTTGATTTTCGCATTGCTGAAAAACCAGGCGCGAAAGGGAGAGAGTATTTTCGGTGAAGGCACGCTGGAAGTCTTGCAGGATGGTTTCGGGTTTCTGCGATCACCGGATACCTCCTATTTGGCGGGCCCCGACGACATCTACGTCTCCCCCAGCCAAATCCGGCGTTTCAACCTGCATACCGGAGATTCGATAGAAGGCGAAATCCGCACTCCCAAGGATGGCGAACGCTATTTCGCACTGGTAAAGGTAGACAAGGTCAACAACGAGCCGCCGGAAAACTCCAAGCATAAAATTCTGTTTGAAAACCTTACCCCGCTTTTTCCCACCCAACGGCTTCTGCTCGAACGTGACATCAAAGCCGAGGAAAATGTCACCAGCCGCATCATCGATCTCATTGCCCCCATCGGCAAGGGACAGCGCGGCCTGCTGGTGGCGAGTCCTAAATCGGGGAAAACTGTCATGCTGCAACATATCGCTCACGCGATCGCCGCCAACCATCCTGACGTTATCCTGATGGTGCTGCTGATAGATGAGCGCCCCGAAGAAGTGACCGAGATGATACGTTCGGTCAGAGGCGAAGTGGTTTCTTCCACTTTTGATGAACCGGCGGTGCGTCACGTACAAGTCGCCGACATGGTCATTGAAAAAGCCAAGCGGCTGGTGGAACACAAGAAGGATGTGGTGATATTACTGGACTCGATCACGCGTCTGGCACGCGCATACAATACGGTAGTACCTGCCTCCGGCAAGGTACTGACGGGTGGCGTCGATGCCAATGCATTGCAGCGTCCCAAGCGTTTTTTTGGTGCCGCGCGCAACATCGAAGAAGGCGGCTCCCTCACCATCATCGCCACCGCACTGGTCGATACCGGCTCGCGCATGGATGATGTGATCTATGAGGAATTCAAAGGCACCGGCAACATGGAAATCCACCTCGACCGGCGCATGGCGGAAAAACGCACCTATCCGGCAATCAACGTCAACCGTTCCGGTACCCGCAAGGAAGAATTGCTTATCAAGCCCGACGTGTTACAGAAAATCTGGGTGCTGCGCAAGCTGCTCTATCCGATGGATGACATGGATGCAATGGAATTCTTGCTCGACAAGATCAAGGCCACGAAAAACAACGCGGATTTCTTCGATTCAATGCGGCGGGTATAGGCGATGATGGATCAGGGAAATACGTCTTGTGTTCCTGATTCAAGCCCACCGGCAACCTCCACATAACAACCGCATTGTTGCAACCCCTTCCGGATTAAAGGATAATATGCCCCTTTCCGTTCCGCAGCCTGCCGGACGGGGTTAGATCAAGGACACGAACCATGAAAGCAGAAATTCATCCAGATTATCAGGAAATCACCGTGACCTGCAGTTGCGGCAACACATTTCAGACCCGCTCCACCATGAGCAAGCCTTTGCATATAGAAGTATGCTCAGTCTGCCATCCGTTCTATACCGGTAAGCAAAAAATCGTTGATACTGCGGGGCGGGTAGAGAAATTTCGCCAGAAATACGGCAAAAAGACGGAAAAACAGACAACGGCTTAACACTGTTTCCATCCCCTCTCTATCTCTATCTGTATGATGGCAGCTAGGGCGGGTGGTAAGGGTCACCAGGTAAACCAAGGGCAGCTTCGAGCTGCCCTTTTTTATTTCCTGCAACTTTTTCGTATTTCAATCGTTAACCTAAATCTGGTAGTCGGTAGCGAATTCACCAAAAAGATGAAGATTAGGTTGATATAGCGCCATGAGGACTTCATCCACACCTGGATTTATCGTTGCGCTCAGTACGATACTTCTATTTGCGGGTTGCGCGATAAATCCGGTTACCGGCAGCCGGAACTTCACTCTCATGTCGGAAGCCGACGAGATGAACAAGGGGCGGCAGGCCGCCGCGGAAATTCAGAAGAAATATGATAATTATGATCTGCCCGCCCTCCAGAACTATGTTAATACAGTCGGACAAAAACTCGCCAAAAAAAGCCACCGGCCGCAGCTCGAATATCATTTCACGGTCGTCGACAGTCCTCAGGTAAATGCTTTTGCCCTGCCCGGCGGTTATATTTATGTCACGCGCGGCATACTGGCATATCTTAACTCCGAAGCCGAACTTGCCGCCGTGCTGGGGCATGAGATTGGCCACGTGACAGCGCGCCACAGCGTACGGCAATATAGCGCCGCTACTGCCGCCAATGCCGCTGCCACTGTCGGGGGCCTGGTGGCGGGAATATTTATGCCGCAACTGGGCGGGCAACTGGCACAAGGCTTTCAGAGCCTTCTAGGGTTTACCGGCAGTGCCCTCCTTTCGGGCTATGGCCGTAGCCACGAGCTGGAGGCGGATCGTCTGGGTGCCGAGTATCTTGCGCGAAGCGGCTATGATCCGCAGGCAATGATCAAGGTCATTGGCGTGCTGAAAAATCAGGAGCTATTTGACATTGAAGTCGCCAAGCAGGAAGGCCGTGAACCGCGTCGCTATCATGGCATTTTTGCCACTCACCCCGACAATGACACACGCCTGCAGGAAGTGGTTAGCGAAGCGAACCAATACATCGAACCGGCTGGCACGGATGATCGTCGCGCGGAATTCCTGCGCCAAACCGACGGGATGGTATTTGGCGATGCGGTCAACCAAGGGGTTGTGCGAGGAAGTACGTTTCGGCATAAAGAGATGGGGTTCATGTTGTCGTTTCCTCCCGATTGGCGTGTACGCAACAAGCCCGATGAAGTTGTGGCGACCAGTCCCGATGGGGATGCGCTGATGGCATTGAGTCTCTTCGATACGCCCCGCGGTTCCCCGGCTGATTTTGCCCGGGAACGCTTTCGTCTTGAATCCTCCGATCAGATTTTATCGATGACCAATAACGGCTTGCCTGTCGCTGTTGTGACCTCCACTACACAGAATGGAGAGCCGTTCAAGGCAGGCGTGATTTACCACGACAGCAAGGCATATCTTCTTGCGGGGAAAAGCGATTCTCCCGCCGCGTTCGATCGTTACCGCGCGGTAATCTCCAACGCGATTGAAAGTTTCCGCGCGCTCACCGATGCGGAGCGAGAATCCATCAAACCGCTTGAAATCAGAACCATCACTGCCAGGAAAGGTTTGAGCTACACTGAGTTGGCACGGAATTCTCCCCTGGGTGTAAACGCCGAAAATTACTTGCGTTTACTTAATGGCCAGTATCCTGAGGGCGAGCCGGTGCCCGGCCAGAAAATCAAAATAGTCAAATAAGCACTTCGCTTGCAAGATAACTATCGGCTTTCTTCCGTGCTTTTAGCCAACCTGAAACGCTTTTTTTTCTCAATGCAAGCTACGCATTCTGGGCTAAAAGGGGATAGTCGGTAATCACGCCATCCACACCGAGCTCCCGGCAGTAGTCGTGCTCCATTTTTGTCATCGGACCATAGACAAAATTACGAAAACCATCCATAGCCGCCTGCTTCAACAGGCTATCATCCAGAACATCATAATCCCACACAATATGATTGACCCTGGGATTGCCATCACAATCAGAATCAGCCAGCAAGGAATTTAGCGTTTGTGGCCGATGCGCCACCAACAGGCCGCAATTAACCATAAGAGATGACGCGCAGATTGCAACCAGATCGTGACGGAAGGAGCTGACGACAATCCGATGGCTGGCCTGATGCTTTTCAAGCACTCTTATGACCGAGGATAATGCCCTCGTTGTCTTGATCTCGATATTCCACAGGATGCCGGAGAATTGCTCCAGCGCTTCATCCAGCGTTGGCACCTCATGTCCTGAAGCCTGTTCGATGTCTCTGCGGGTGAGATCGGCCACGGCTTGCCCCGATGCAATCACACGATCATGAATCAGTACCGGCAGACCATCAAGACTGATGCGCACATCAGTTTCGATGCCGTTTACACCCAGCGCTACCGCGGCTTCAAAAGCAGCCAACGTATTTTCAGGAACTGCGGTGTGTGCGCCACGGTGAGCTATTACCAGCATGATATAGTCCAAAGAAAATTTAATCCGTAAAACATAGTTGCAGCTATTCCTCTTTATAGTAAAGCTATGGGACCGCGCCTAAGTTTGCATCAATAAACTTTCTCAACGCTTCCACCCAGTCTTCCCGCATGAAAATAAATCCATTGTTGTGACCGCCCTGCAACCGCAGAAATTGCTTTGGTTCAGGTGCGGCCTGATACAGCGCCTCGCCATGCGTGAACGGCACAATGTCATCCTGTGGACTATGCGCGACGAACACCGGGCAAGTAACAGTTCGCAAATAGTCAATCGTACTATATTCAAAACGGGATAACAGACGTACCGGCAAAAAAGGGTAAATCTTCGCCGCCATGTCGGGGATGGAAGTGAATACGGAGGCAAGTACCAGCAATGCCGGTTTTTCTCGCACCGCAAGCCACGCCGCCACTGCGCCGCCCAAGGATTCACCGAATAATACAACATGCGTTGAGGGAATTTCTTTTGTTTCGGTGAGGTAACGCCACGCCGCCCGAGCATCAAGATAGGTACCGGACTCGGAAGGAGATCCGCTACTCTGACCATAGCCGCGATAATCGAAAATGAGGGTGTTGTAACCAAGGCGATGAAACATCAGCAGATAGTCCATGCGATGCGAAATATTGCCGGCGTTTCCATGAAAGAACAATACCGTCCCCGTTGCAGCTGGGACAGGGATAAACCAGCCATGCAGGGATTCACCATCCGAGGTAGCAATTTCCACAGACTCGTAACCAAGTCCCCGGTCATCAGGTGTTTCGATGACATTTCTTCCGGATCCCGGATAATAGACAAGGCTCGATTGGGCGAAAAATATCAATGCTGCCAATGCAGCATAGGCGATTGCAGCCATAATGGATAAACTGAACAACATGCGCATGGACGGAAATCGGGTAATCTCTCAGACTCATAGTTATAATAGACATTTTTCAGCCACCAAGAACAGGAACTTAATATGAATCTCGACCGGGTAAATTCTGGCCGTGACGTGCCCAATGATTTCAACGTCATCATAGAAATACCCATGAACGCCGACCCCATCAAGTACGAAGTGGATAAGGAGACCGGCGCGATGTTTGTGGATCGTTTCATGTCTACATCAATGCACTACCCATGCAACTACGGCTATATTCCTCACACACTGTCGAAAGATGGTGATCCGGTGGATGTACTGGTGATTTCGCCGGTTCCGCTCATTTCCGGCGTGGTAGTACGCTGCAGGCCGCTGGGCATGCTGAGAATGACTGATGAAGCCGGTGAGGACGCCAAAGTGCTGGCCGTACCCATAGATAAGCTATGTGGCCTCTACCGCAAAAAAAAATCCTACGACGATTTACCTGAGCTGGTGCTCTCGCAAATCGCACATTTCTTCGCGCACTATAAAGATCTGGAAACGGGAAAATGGGTCAAAATAAATGGCTGGGCTGGCGTCAAAGATGCCAAAGCGGAAATCATGAGCGGGGTCAAGCGTTATAACTCTGCTAAAAAGAAGCCAATGTTTTAGAACTCGTCGCAATGCAACGTAATTTTTGATCCGGCGTGCAAAGCACATCACTATTGATTCGAGCTGGATTCCACACCAAATCCGGAATGACGAAATTCCTGATACTTGTTACCCATATAAATAGCAGCATGAGCATACGAAGAAATGAGCTGGCTTGAACCGGTGGAGTTGAAGGGGGCGATTGTAACACTTGCCCCTCTCGGGATTGATCACGTCGAACCGTTGAAGGCTGCTGTACAGGATGGAGAGTTCTGGAAACTCTGGTTTGCGAAGGTACCCTCGCCGGAGCAAATGGAAAGCTATGTGATGCACGCCGTTGAAGATGCAGCGAAAGGAAATATCGCGTTTGCTGTCAGGCTCAATAAAACAAACCGGATTGTTGGCACCACCCGTTTTTATAACGTTGATGAGTTAAACCAAAGGCCAATGCTAGGCTACACCTGGTATGCAAAATCAGTGTGTAAAACAGGCGTGAATAGTGAGAGCAAGTTTTTGTTACTTCGATATATTTTTGAGCAAAAAAATGCTATCGCGGTGGAGTTTAGAACACATTATTTTAATCATATCTCCAGAACTTCAATTGAAAAGCTGGGGGCAAAACAAGACGGGGTTCTACGCAACCACCAAAGAATGCCTGATGGCTCAATCCGGGATACGGTTGTTTATTCAATACTTCAGCATGAGTGGCCAGCAGTGAAAAACAACCTGTTGAGCAGGCTCTTGGCTAACTACCATGGCACCCCGGAATAAATTACGCCTCAATGGTATGTTGTATTGCCACCTGAAATAAACTTGAGTTACTCGCTTCAGGAACTTCGGGAATGAGTAATCATCAAAGTTTACTGATGGAATGGCATTAGCGGTTTACCGCTGATCCAAAATTTATGAGAGGGAGCATGAGCGCTGATGATTACCAGGAATGGCTGTTAAGCCGACGAAAAATGCTGACCCTGCTGGGAGCAGCGGGAATAAATATGCTCACTGGCTGCTCGTCTCGCGGCTCCGGTACCAGGGAAGTCAATGGAAGGATACTTTCCTGCATTGTCACCCCCCAGCAGACCGAGGGTCCCTATTTTGTTGACGAGCGCCTGCATCGTCCGGATATCCGCTCCGATCCCTCGGATGGCTCGATAAGAGAAGGATTACCTCTTGCGCTCGAAATTCATGTTTCCTCAGTAGATAAAACCGATTGCAAGCCGCTTGCGGGTGCTGTTGTGGATATCTGGCACTGCGATGCCCAGGGAGTTTATTCGGACGTTATGGATAGTGGTTTTAATACCGTTGGCAAGAAATTCCTGCGCGGCTATCAAGTCACAGATACAAACGGCAGCGTTCGATTTACGACTATCTACCCCGGCTGGTATTCGGGCAGAACCCCCCATATCCACTTCAAGATTCGTACCGATCCAAAATATATGCGAGCCCGTGAGTTCACGTCGCAATTCTACTTCGACGACTCCATAACCGATCATGTTTATGCAACGCAGCCGTATGCCCAAAGGGGCCCGCGCGCGCCGAGAAATAAGGGGGATGGTATTTTCCGATGGAGTGGAGGAGACCAACTGATACTGACGCTCATCAAAAGTGATACAGGTTATGTTGGATCATTCAATGTCGGGCTGGAAATAAGCTAACCAGGCACCCCACCCTCACCCATCCGTAAAACCGCTCCACAGATCCGGGTGGCGATAGGAGAAAGCATGATTGCAGGAAAATCACCCGAGACCTGGTACTGGTCACACGACATTGAATCAGATCAAATCGACAGCATAGTTGTGCCGGGCATGAATCTGATGCGGCTGTCGAGCTATGGCACGGGCAGTCACCGACGGTTCGCCGCGCTGATCTTCAAGGATTCCGGACTCGATCACAGTTACACGCTCGATCTCGACGCCGCCGCGATTGAAGTTCTGCCGCGTGAAACCGGAGCCCGGCCCGCCACCATCACTGTCGATATCAGCGGGTCACAGCGACGCTTTTCGTTGGTTTTGCAAAAGGAACCGGGGCCACTGTCCAGCGTTCATCTCGATCTGGATGAGGTCACTGTGCGCAAGTTCCTCGACGGCCACCACGGCATCTCCGACTTTGTCACGTATGTCGCGGATGGGGTTCGTAAATATGCCGTGATTCTGGAGGAACGATCTGGATCATCATGGTTTTTAACCGGCCTCACCGCACACGAACTTGATACTAGGCTCGCCGAACTGGGTGCCAGCTTGCTGCGTGTGCGCGCCTACGTCGAGGACGGTCAGCAGCGATTCGCTGCGATCGCTGAGCAACCAGGCGCCGGCAAATGGGCATGGTACGCCGGCCTTGATGCTGACGCAGTGGCCAGTAAACTTGACGCCAATAATGCCTACCCCTTTGATCTGGACGCCACGCGCGACGAGCGCGGCGTTCGCTTCACGGTGGTCATGTATCGTAACAAGCCGTAACATCGCCGCAACACGCGATGCTTCACCCTGGCACTGTAAGCAATCGAACACCAATACCTGAGAATTGAATTGCCTGGGTCCAGCCAGCTCTGTGCTCAGACAAGCTTGAACGCTGACTCAGAAGGACGGGCGCCGCGCTCGCCCAGTGACGCCTGAATCGCATCAGCCACGGTTTCCAGCAAGATGAACTGTAAAGCGGCCCGCGCCGCTTCGGGTACTTCGCTCAGATCTTTCTGATTGCGGGCCGGCAACAGCACTCTCCGCAAGCCCGCGCGTTGTGCGGCAAGCACCTTCTCCTTGATGCCACCCACCGGTAGTACCAACCCACGCAAACTGATTTCGCCCGTCATTGCCACGTCGTGATGCACCGGCCGATCGGTAAAAAGTGACGTGAGCGCCACGAACATGGCAACCCCGGCGCTGGGGCCATCCTTCGGAATAGCGCCCGCCGGCACGTGCACATGCACGTCGATGCCGTCGAACATTGCCGCGGGAATATTGAGGTCGTTTGCATGTGCTTTTAACAGGGTGAGCGCCGCCTGAGCGCTCTCCTTCATGACATCGCCCAACTGGCCGGTCAGAATCAATTGTCCTCTGCCGCTTACCCGCGTGGCTTCGATGAAGAGGATGTCGCCGCCCACCGGCGTCCAGGCCAGACCGGTGGCCACCCCCGGTAAACTGGTGCGCAGCCCGATTTCATGCTCGAATTTCGCGGGCCCGAGGATGGCGTCGAGGTCCGCGGCATTGACACGTACCTGGAGGCGCTCATCATCGGCGACACGCATGGCTATGTGGCGCATTACGCGCCCAATTTCCCGTTCGAATTGGCGCACTCCAGCCTCATGCGTGTAATTGGCAATGATGCTATCCAGCGCCTCGGTCGCCAGTTCGCACTGCGCTTCGCTCAGGCCATTAGCCTCGCGTTGACGGTGCACCAGATAGCGCAGCGCGATCTGAAGCTTTTCCTCGCGGGTATAGCCCGGCAGATCGATGATCTCCATGCGGTCGCGTACCGGGGGCGGCACATGATCGATTACATTCGCCGTGGCAATGAAGACAACACGGCTCAAATCAAACGGTACGCCGAGGTAATTGTCGCGAAAGGTCGAATTCTGTTCCGGATCCAGCACTTCGAGCAGCGCCGCCGATGGATCGCCATGGAGACTGGCCGACATCTTGTCGACCTCATCGAGCATCATCACACAGTTGCGCGCACCAGCTTTGCGCAAGCTTTGCACGATATTACCCGGCATTGCGCCAATATAGGTGCGGCGGTGACCACGCATCTCGGCTTCGTCGTGTACCCCGCCCAACGACACGCGGACGAATGGCCGCTGCAATGCGCGCGCGATGCTCTGGCCGAGGGAAGTCTTGCCCACCCCTGGCGGCCCGACGAAACATAGAATTGGCGCGCGGCCCTGAGGCTTGAGCTTTTGTACTGCCAGGAATTCGACAATACGCCGCTTGACACGATCAAGCCCGAAGTGGTCGGCCTCAAGAATCTGGCGTGCGGCATTCAAGTCGATGGGTGGATCGGCCGGCAACCGCCAAGGCAATTCAGTCATCCATTCCAGATAAGTATGAAGCATTGAATATTCACTCGACGCGCCTGGCATCCGCTGCAGCCGCTGCAACTCTTTGCGCGCCTGTGCTTCTACCTCCTCTGGCATGCCGGCGTTGGTGATCGCCTCGCCCAACTGCTCGATTTCCTGATCATTGCCATCGCTTTCTCCGAGCTCCTTCTGGATGGTCTTCAATTGTTCACGCAAAAGAAACTTGCGTTCACGATCCTCCAATTGTTCCTTCGTTCGCTCACCGATCTCCTGCGACAGCCTGAGTACTTCGATGCGGCGCGACAGGATCTGCAACACCTTTTGCAGCCTTTCCTCGGTACGCATGGTTTCAAGCAGCATCTGCTTCTCGTTTACTTCCGTATCGAGCAGACTGGCGGTAATATCCGCCAGGTGCGATGGCGCACGCGTTGCCTGCAGTGCATGCGCAAGCTCCGCAGGCACGCCGGGCAGCAGCGACAAGATCTCGACCGCACGTTCACGCAATTGCATGGCAAGCGCTTCAGCCTGGGTAGAAACCAGTTCCGATTCATCAATACGCTGCACACGAGCTGCCAGGAACGGATAACCCTCCACCAGTTCCTCGATGCGGAAACGCTCAATCCCTTGGCATACGGCATGGCGTAACCCATCGGCCGAAGCGATGTGCCGCAAAACGTTGGCCACCGTACCGATGGGGCATAGCGCATCAATGCCCGGGTCATCGATAGCGGCGTCCTTCTGCAACACGATACCGACCGGGGTATTGGATTGAAGCGCGTGCTCAACAGCGGCGATCGACTTCACGCGGCCAACGGTGATGGGCATTAGGACATGAGGAAACAATACGACATTGCGCATTGGCACCAGCGCAATCACCCCGTCGGGCAGGTTGAACCTGGTTGCGGCAGGCTGTTCCATGACATCCTCTCTTGGCAAAAAAACAGTTCCTGTTGCACAGATCAGTGAGCCCGGCTGCGCTATACTGAAAGCATTATTCTTCAAAAATGGCAGCGTGAAACATTGCATTGGAAGACAGGAATCTCGCATTCCTTGTGTCAGTCTAGCATGGGTCATCTAAACATCAACTTGATCGGATCTTCCCTGAACAATATGACTATTTTTGGAACCATGAAGCACAAACCATACAACCCTGATTCCGGCAAGCCGTTCGTTTTCCTGGTTCGAACCAAATAATCCATTAGGGTGCGAGGTAATGGTGAAACGGGTTGCGAGACAGCTTTCGCCGGTTGGGCGTGCATGCCATTGTGTGCCGGGCGTAGATTTCATACAATCAAACTCACGCAACCACGCTTTAGTGGAATCGCTTAATTATGCGATGAGGGATGAAGGCTAAAAATGAGCAAATACCTCGTACAACTGGACTTCATTTCCTTTATCAAATTCAATTCATTGGCATTCTGTTGCGCCAATACGCTATTTTCACCTTTCAATGCCTTTTATACCTTTCAGAGCAGCGGTATCAGCAAAGCATTTCTTGTTCTCCTTTTGGCGCCATTTGCCGGCCTGCTTCTGGGGCTATTCTTTGGCGTCCTCGCCTTCCCGCTTTATAAGTTCCTGACTGCCCGTAGCCAGTTTCTTGCGGCGCTTTCAGGCAGTTTCCAGAAATTACCGGACAGCTCCGTGGATGAGCCTGTTACCGATGACTAGCAACTTATCAAACTTAAAGGAAATCAACTGCAAAACGTCTGGCCGATCCCTATTTCGCCTCGATTCTTCAAGCCCGGCAGGCCGCTAGCAATTTGTTCCGTCAGGAGGGTCCATTGAAAACCAAGGTAACCGTTGAAGAAGTACTCTCCCGCATTCCTGGTCCCGTCACGGTGGAATGGCCTATGGGTGAGCGATTCGCCGTCGCCCTTGCCCATGGAACCATGTCGGTTGAGTATTACGCCCCTATCGGCCACGACCCGCAAACTCCGCATGAACAGGATGAGGTCTATTTTATCCATAAGGGAACGGGTGAACTCGTCATTCGCGGGAATTCGCATTCATTCAAGGCGGGTGATTGTCTTTTTGTGGCGGCCAATGTTGAGCACCGGTTCGAGAATTTCTCGAGTGATTTTGGAACTTGGGTGGTATTCTGGGGATCGAAGGGAGGCGAAAGTAACGAAAATCCCTGATTCACCTATCGCCGGATAATCTGTCAACGTCAGAAGCACCCGCCCCATCAGTTGGAGAATCATGGGTATCAAGTCATGAAGAATCTTCCTCTGAATCAGCTCGGCCCCCACGAATCCACGCCTGGCGTGGTAAATTTCGGTATATTGCTGCCATGGGTTTCGGCATCAAATGGCAATCGCCTATTCGTGAAAATCATTCACGAGCGCGACCAGTTCATCCAGGCGATTCAACCACTTGCATTCGAACTACAGCATGATGTCAATGCTGATTACGGCGATATCTGGTCGGCAGCCGTCGATTTCAACACGACTCGCGACTCGCAGCCAGGCTCGCGTTTCGGTGCGCCTGGCCGGCATGTGTACCGTTTCGAGCTGCACAATCCGAACGCCGGTGCGCTGGATTGGATCGTCGATCCCTACGCGCGCGAGTATGCCACCGGCAAACTTTCGGCCTTCACGCTCGGCTACACCCCTTATTCCTGGAGCACCGGCGAGACGGGCTGGAAAACACCCGCGCTAAACGACTTGATTCTGTATGAGCTGAACCTCGCCGAATTCGGTACCGGCTTGCAAGGTGCGATCGACCGGCTCGACTACCTTGCCGATCTCGGCGTGAATGCGCTGTCGGTAATGCCCGTCAACAATGTTTCGCTGGAGGTTGACTGGGGTTATCTGCCACTGGGCTATTTTGGAGTCGATGAGCGCTTTGGGCGACGCGACGATTTCCAGCGATTCGTCGATGCGGCACACCAGCGCGGACTAGCGGTAATTGTTGACGCAGTTTATGGTCATACCGGCGAGGACTTCCCTTACGCTGATCTCTACCGGCGGCTCCAGTACCAGGAAAATCCGTTCATGGGGTTGTTTGCTCAGAACTATTTCGGTGTCAGCACTGATTTCAACCGCACTCTGACCCGCGATTTCTTCTTCAGTGTCAACCTTCACTGGTTGAATACCTATCATATCGACGGCTTCCGCTATGATTGCGTGCCGAACTACTGGGATGGCGCGCTGGGTATGGGTTATGCCAATCTGGTCTTCCATACCTACGAATACGTCAGAACCTCGATCGCCGGCCTCACCAGCCTAAGCCGGTTCGATGCACCGGAAGGCCCACGGCTGATCCAGATCGCTGAACAACTGGAAGCCCCGGAACAGATCCTCGAGCAAAGCTACAGCAATGCCACCTGGCAGAATGCCACTTATGGAGCCGCAGTGGCTTGCGCTCGCGGCGCGGCGGGTGCGATCGGGAATCTCGGCCAGCGGCTTGGCGCGCTTGGATACGTCGAACAGGCAACCCACAATGGCGAAACAATGGCCAAGGCTCCGCTGCAATACATCGAGAACCATGACCACAGCCGCTTTCTATGTGAATTCAGCCTGCGTCATCGCGACTGGAATCTATTATTTGCCGAAGGCGACCGTACGCAATGGTATCGGCTCCAACCCTATCTGATTGCACTGCTCGCGGCCAAAGGCATTCCCATGCTATGGCAGGGGCAGGAATTTGGCGAAAACTACTTCTTGCCCGATTCGGGTCTCGGCCGGGTCCTATTGCTGCGGCCGCTGCGCTGGGATTATTTCTATGACACGGCGGGTAAAAGCCTGGTCAAGCTGACTCGCGGGCTAATGAACCTGCGTAAGCGTTGCGCCGAGTTGCGTCGTGGCAGCCATTATTTTTACAACGATTACGAGCGTTACCTCTCGCGTGGCATCCTGCTGTTCCAGCGTGAGACCGCCGCCGCGACGAGTCTGGTAGCAGTGAACTTTACCGATGTTGATCAGGCTGTGCCGTTCATTTTCATGCGCGCCGGCAGCTACACCGAGCAACTGCACGGCCTGGATAACTTTTCTACCAATGCGGGGCAGGAGCGCTGGCTAACCGTCCCGTCCAATTATGGCCGCATATGGCGAAGCATTTGAATGTTTCTCGGTTATCCAGGCAATCACCCGACGACACTGGGAAATCCCATGAAAAACAAATTTGGCAGTACCGTTTACAGGGGTATACAATCTGAGCGTCATGAGTAAACGCCGCCACATCTATTCTGTCATATTTGTATTATTTGTCAGCATGCTGACGAACGCATTTGGCTGGGCGTTTAATGGCGAGGTATTTGCCCACGAACTGGATCATGAGCATCATGTTCTCTCGCTCGATCCGGCGGCGCATCTTGAGGCTCATCAGAATAGTGTTTTCAAGGATGAAGGCCATATGGATGCCGCTACGCATCTGTGCCTCCATGCAGCCGGGCAATATCAGCCCTTTTTCTTTACATCACCTCCGCTCGTACCTGCTTCCGCCGGTGCGGAAGCCTTGATGGTATTTGTTTCTGTCACCGTTCCCGAATCCATTCCGGATTCCCCGCTTCATCCTCCCAAAAGTCACTTCGCAAGCTAGATCGGCAGGCCACGCCGGTTAGCTCCTGACATTTGCCTGGTCTGCCCCAAGTCAACTAAAGGCGGCTAAGGCAACTAAGGACAACTAAGGGTAGCTAAAGCCGCCTGAAGCAATGTCAAGCGACCCGCCACGCGGATCTGCCGCCTTGTATCGGCGTTATAACCGCTTCGCTTATAGCGATGTCGATTGCGCAATTGATTACGCAGCGGGTTATTGACGCATAACACTTGCGGAGAAATTCCTATGAACTTTAAAGCATCGTTCGCGGTGCCACGATGCCGGGTATCGGCCGGATTGCTTATTCTGACGCTCAGCTGCACATCCGCGGTCATTGCTGAAAATACTTTTTCTGGCGCATTGCCGGGTGGAAACGTGGATGACTCCACTCCCTCTTTGCCCGGAGAAAAGAATGACCTTACTTTGCGGGATGCTGCGCGCCTTACACTACAGCGTAATCCCGAACTGGCGGCTTTCACCAAGGAAATGCGTGCCCTTGAAGGGGCCACACTTCAAGCCGGACTGTTGCCGAATCCTGAGCTATTGGTAAACGTCGAAAATATTGGAAATACCCGGCCACTTACAAACGATATTAATTCCGCCGAGTCCGTCGCAAAAGAAGTTGTACAACAACTCACCACCATTCGGATCAGTCAACTGATCGAGCTTGGCGGAAAACGTGCTGCGCGCGTGGTGGCTGCTTCACTCAACCAGGAACTGGCCGCTCAAGACTTTGAGACCAGACGTGTGGAACTTATTGCACGGGTGGCAAATGTGTTTACCGAGGTCCTTGCGGGGCAAGAGCGTCTACGACTTGCAGAGGAGAGCCAGCAACTGGCGCAGAGGGTGGTGAACGCGGTAGCAAAGCGCGTTCAGGCCGGCAAGGTGCCACCCATCGAGGAAACCCGGGCGGGAGTCGCATTTTCCACCACTAGAATTGAGCTGGAACAGGCACAACGCGATCTGGCTGCGGCACGCAAGCGGCTGACTCTGCTATGGGGCGACGCTTTCCCACAATTTAACAAGGTCCTGGGAAACCTTGAATCATCAGTTGTTCTGCCAAATTTCGAAGCACTTGCGGAACGTGCGCTCGCCAGCCCCATGGCACTGCGCGCCATGAAAAACATAGAACAACGTAAAGCACTGCTCGAAGTGGAGGAAACACGGCGCATACCAAACCTCACCATTAATGCCGGAGTCGTGCACCACGCGCAGCTCGGAGGCAATACGCCTATCGCCGCCGTGACATTACCGCTGCCATTGTTTAATCGTAATCAGGGCAATATCCGGGAAGCCCATCAACGCGTGAATAAAGCCATTGACGAGCAGGCAGCCATCGAGTTGCGGCTTAAAACAGAGCTTGCGCAGGCCTATGAGGCATTGTCAGCCGCACAAAGAGAAACCGGCATTTTACGCAATGAGATACTTCCCGCCGCCAAGAGCGCCTTTGAAGTTACCAATAAAGGCTACGAATTGGGAAAATTCGGCTATCTCGAAGTACTGGACGCGCAGCGCACCCTATTTCAGAACCAGATTTTGTATGTGCGCGCGCTAGCGAATTATCAGCGGCTGGTCAATGAAATAGAGCGTCTGATTGCAGCACCGATTGATGGCGTCGCAGAAGTCAGACTGAGTCCTTCGGCCAGTAATGGCAAGAACGCGAATACAGCTTCAAGGAGTGGATTGTGAATAAACGGCAAACCGTCCTAATAGTCATCGTTATCGCGATTGGAATTGTGTTGGGGGGACTCATTCTTACCTGGGAAAAAGCTGCGGTGCCCGAAACTACGCACGGTAGCCATGGCAAGGCTGACTCGCCCCATGCCCCGCATGACGATCATGATGATCATGACGAAGCTCATTCATCCAGCCACGCGCACAAGTATTCCGAAACCGGGAACGCGCCGACAGCGGATAAAAATACAGAGCGCGGGCCAGGCAAAGGCCCTAAAGGTGGGAAGCTATTCACTACCGACGGCTTCGGCGTAGAGATTACTATCTTCGAGAAAGGGGTGCCGCCGCAGTTGCGGCTTTACCTCTATGAAAACGGCAAACCACTTCCTCCCGCAGCCGCCAGAGTTACCGTCACACTATCGCGTCTCGGTGCACCGGCGCAGGTATTTAATTTCAAGCCTGAGGCCGGCTATCTGCTCGGCGACCAAGTGGTGGAAGAGCCTCACTCTTTCGATATGGCAATTGCCGCCGAACACAAGGGTAGAACCTTTCGCTGGGGTTACAACCAGATCGAGGCACGAGTGGAAATGCCGGATGAAGTACTAAAGAGCATCGGCGTGGAAATACGCACTGCCGGACCGGTTACGATCAGGCCCACACTCAAGCTGCCGGGCGAAATCGTATTCGACGAACACACTATTGTACAAGTCGTGCCGCGTCTACCAGGCATAGTCACCGCGGTCTATCGCCATCACGGTCAACACGTGAAGAAAGGTGAGGTGCTTGCAGTCATCGAAAGCCAAATACTGGCTGAAATGCGTGCACAATTCCTCGCCGCGCGAAAACGATTTGGCTTGGCGCGAGTGACGTTTGAGCGTGAGAAGCAATTGTGGGAAGAAAAGATCTCCGCCAAGCAGGATTATTTGGCGGCGCAGCAGGCTTTGACTGAAGCCGAGATCGCCTCGGATCTTGCCTTGGCCAAATTGCGTACGCTTGGAGTACCGCCCGAGGCAATTCACCAACGAGGTGATCTGGCCCGCTACGAGATCCGCGCCCCCAATCCGGGGCTCATCACAGCTAAAGCCATAGCCCAGGGTCAGACGCTCAAGGAGGATACGGCCATCTTTACCATAGCGGACGTGTCGACAGTATGGGCTCAGGTCACGGTTTATGCGAAAGACCTGGAGGTGCTTAGATTGGGAGAGAAAGCTGTCATCAGATCAACCGCGATCGATGTCGAAGGGGCGGGCGTCATTTCCTTTATCAGCGCACTTATTGGCGTCCAAACCCGCAGCGCCACGGCACGGGTTGTGCTGGATAACAAGGATGGCCATTGGCTACCCGGCATGTTCGTTACCGCGGAGTTGGTGACGGAAGAAATTGAGGTTCCGGTCGCCGTCTCCGTGGATGCGATTCAGACATTACATGATTGGTCAGTGGTATTCGGCCGCTACGGCCAATACTTCGAAGCGCGTCCACTGAAACTGGGTCGCAGTGATGGCAGGATGGTCGAAGTACTTAACGGGTTTTCCGCCGGAGAGCAATATGCGGCGGGGAATAGCTTCGCCATCAAAGCCGAACTCGGCAAGGCCGGCGCATCCCATGATCATTGAAAATCATATTGGCCGCCCGAAAAGCCCCCCTCAATGAAACGTCCATCGAAGATAAGACCATGATAGAACGTATTTTACGCATATCCATACAGCGGCGCGGATTCGTCCTGGGCGCGGTGCTGGCGATGGCTGGATTGGGGGTTTACAGTTACCACAGGCTTCCCATCGACGCAGTTCCGGATATTACCAATGTACAGGTGCAAATCAATACACAGGCACCCGGTTATTCGCCGGTGGAAGCCGAGCAACGCGTGACTTTCCCGATCGAGACCGTGATGGCCGGACTTCCCCATCTCCACCATACCCGCTCTATCTCGCGCTACGGACTATCCCAGGTTACCGTTATTTTCGACGATGGCACGGACATTTATTTTGCCCGGCAATTGGTGGATCAGCGGATTCAGGAAGCGCAGGGTAGCCTGCCTGCCGGAATTGTGCCCACGATGGGCCCAATTTCTACCGGCTTGGGGGAAATTTTCATGTGGACCGTCGATGCTGAGGAAGGCGCGAAAAAGCCGGATGGCGCGACGTATAACATCACGGATTTGCGTGAAATCCAGGACTGGATTATCCGGCCCCAGCTACGCATGGTTAGAGGCGTTACCGAAATCAATGCGATTGGTGGTTACGTCAAGCAGTATCACGTGACGCCTTATCCCGAAAAACTGCTCTCGTTCGGTCTGACGCCGCAAGATGTCGTCCTGGCTCTGGAACGCAACAATCTCAATGTCGGCGCCGGTTATATCGAAAAAAGCGGCGAGCAGTATCTGGTCCGGGTACCCGGACAAGTGACGAACCTGGACGAGATTGCCGATATCATTCTGGGAAGTCGCCAGGGAGTACCGATACGCGTCAAGGATGTCGCCGATGTGATTATCGGCAAGGAACTGCGCAACGGCGCCGCCACGCAAAATGGCGAGGAAGTGGTGCTGGGCACCGCACATATGTTGATCGGTGAAAACAGCCGGGCTGTGTCCAGGGCCGTGGCTGAGAAATTAACGGAGATTAATCGTACTCTGCCGGAAGGGGTGGTTGCCACCGCCGTATACGATCGCACCACCCTGGTCGACAAATCCATTCGAACTGTTGCCACCAATCTCTTCGAAGGCGCCACACTGGTAATCGTGGTGTTGTTCCTGTTTCTGGGCAATTTGCGCGCGGCGCTCATTGCCGCACTGGTCATCCCGCTGTCCATGCTGTTCACTTTCAGCGGCATGGTCGCCAATCACGTCAGCGCCAACCTGATGAGTCTGGGGGCACTCGATTTTGGCATCATCGTGGACGGCGCCATTGTCATTATCGAAAATAGCATTCGGCGACTGGGCCATGAGCAGGCAAGGCTGGGGCGGGAATTAACCCCTGCAGAACGTTTCTCAGTGGTCTTCGACGCATCCAGGGAAGCCCGGAGGGTATTGATTTATGGGGAGCTGATTATCATGGTGGTCTACCTCCCCATCTTCGCGCTCTCGGGAGTAGAAGGAAAAATGTTCCACCCCATGGCCTTCACCGTGGTAATCGCGCTGCTGGGGGCGATGATTCTGTCCGTGACGTTTGTCCCCGCTGCGATCGCGCTCTTTCTGTCCGGCAAGGTTGCGGAAAAAGAGAGTCCCGCCGTGACATGGGCCAAGAAAGTCTACGTGCCCGCACTTGCCGCCGCCATGCGTAATAAGGCGCTTACCATCACGCTTGCCGTGGTGATTGTGGTGCTGTCCGGCCTGTTGACGACACGGATGGGCAGCGAGTTTATACCCAGCCTCAACGAGGGCGACATCGCGCTCCATGCGATACGCATCGTCGGCACAAGCCTGACCACGTCCATCGAGATGCAAAATGAGCTGGAGAAAAAGATCAAGGCATTCCCCGAGGTGGACAAGACCTTCTCCAAGGTTGGAGTCGCCCAGATTGCAACCGATCCCATGCCGCCCAGTGTGGCGGACATCTTCGTCATTCTTAAGCCAGAATCGGAATGGCCGGGGCCGCACCATACCAAGCCAGAGTTGGTGGCTGCAATGGAACAGGCCGTACGGCAAATACCTGGTAACAATTACGAGTTCACCCAGCCCATACAGATGCGATTCAACGAACTGCTGTCGGGTGTGCGCGCGGATGTCGCGGTAAAGGTGTTCGGTGATGACATGGATACACTGCTCGCCGTGGGGGAGCAGGTCGAGAAAGTTCTCGCTACTGTCCCGGGCGCCGCGGATGTGCGAGTCGAACAGATTACCGGACTACCGGTACTTTCCGTACAGATGGATCGCGCCAGGATGGCGCGCTACGGTTTGAACGGGGTGGATGTACAAGACGCCGTCACGATCGGTATTGGTGGAAGAATCGCCGGCACTATTTATGAGGGCGACCGCCGTTTCGAGTTGCAGGTCCGGCTGCCCGAGTCCCAGCGCGGTGACATCGAGGCACTCGGGCGTTTGCCGATCCGACTGCCTGATACGAGCGTGGGCAATACGGCGGCTACTCCGAATGTTTTCGGCTACGTCCTGTTAAGCGAGGTGGCCAACCTGGAAATTATCCAGGGCCCCAATCAGGTAAGCCGCGAAAATGGCAAACGCAGAGTAGTGGTCACCGCGAACGTACGTGGCCGGGATCTTGGTTCGTTTGTCAACGAAGCGCAAGCACTCATCGCTGAGAAGGTGCAGATCCCGTCCGGCTATTGGGTGGCATGGGGAGGCCAATTCGAGCAATTGATTTCCGCCGCGCAACGCCTTCAGATCGTTATTCCGCTTGCTCTGGGCCTGATTCTCGTTCTGCTTTATACGATGTTTGGCAATTTCCGGGACGGATTGCTGATGTTTACCGGCGTTCCGTTTGCCCTCAGCGGCGGGGTCCTGGCACTGTGGTTGCGCGACATTCCCTTATCCATTTCCGCCGGAGTTGGATTTATCGCACTGTCCGGGGTCGCGGTATTGAACGGCCTGGTGATGCTGGCCTTTATCCGTGATTTGCGGGAGAAAGGATTCACTCTGGATGATGCGATACAAACCGGCACTCTTACCCGGCTGCGGCCGGTGTTGATGACGGCGCTGGTGGCCGCCATTGGATTTATTCCCATGGCCCTTGCCACGAGCACTGGCGCGGAAGTGCAACGTCCACTGGCGACAGTGGTGATTGGCGGCATCCTGTCGTCCACCGCGCTGACGCTGCTTGTATTACCGGTACTGTACCGGTTGGTTCATGGCAAGGATAATTTAACCTAGATCCGGTAGTTGACCGCTCATTTAATAGATCAGTATTATGATTAATAACAATATTTCGTGTTATTTGACTTTCACCTTCCGGGTGAGGCCGCTACGGAGTGAATTGCACCGTTTTTGCGTCACATGGCTGCGTTGCAACTTCTTGGAATGGAATAACCATTCCGCGTCGTTGCGCCTTGCCCTGCACCCCAAAAACCGTACACTTCACCCCATCCAACTACCGGATTTAGGTTTAACAGCGGGACACCCGCCTCAGCACTCTTTGCCGGAATGATCAGCAGATATGCGCAGCTCGCTCACGGCGCGGCCCATCTTGCGTCGCAGGAGAGTACGCAATGTCGTGCCATCAGCATAACCGACCTGAGTTGCAATCAGATCAACACTGTCGCTGCTCGTCCTCAAAAGATGTAGTGCGCGCTCGACACGAAGATCCTGAAAATAGGAAAGTGGAGTTTTACCCAGTACGGCCCGCAGGCGGCGGGAAAGCGTTCTCTCGCTCGTACCTGCCGCACTGGCTGCATCGCTAAGTGAGAAGCCAGCGGCTAATCTCAGTCGTGCCCACTGCTCAAACCGTTCGACCAGGGGGTCCTCATGCGCAAGATGATCGGGAATCGCAAAAATTGCCTGCGATGGGCGGGGTTCGATTACGAGAAAACGGGCTGTTAATGCCGCGAGCGCCGGGCTGCTGCGCCTCACAAGCCATAGCGCGAGATCGATATGCGCAAGCGCGGCCCCGGCGGTGACAAAACGGGACGAGTTTACTACCATGCGGGACTCTTCCAGCGTCACAAGGGGATAAAGCTCTCGAAACAGGGGGGCAAGCCACCATGAGGTGGTAGCGCTCTGCCCATTGAGAAGCAAAGTGTTTGCAAGAACAAATGTTCCAGTGCATGCGGCTCCCACCAGAACACCGCTATCAGACCATTGCCGCAAAAGCTCGCCGGCGTCCGCTACATCGCGGCGTTCAAGCGCCGCTCGCAGCGTTTCAGGCATTTTTGCCCCGAGTGCGGGAATCAATACGACATCCGGGTATGCGCATCGGGTGGCCGGCACCACTGGCACCGATAATCCCTGACTGGTACGCACATGGCGGCGTGTACCAATAATGGTTATCTCGAAATGGGTTGAAAAAGCATTGTTGGCGCCCGCAAGATCATTCGCAACACTCAGGGTATCGAGAATAGTCGACAACCCGGTGTCAAAAACTTCATCAAGTGCGAGAATGTGGATACGCATGGCAAGAATTATATCAAATTTGTCAATCTTGCCACTTGGCAAGACCTGATGAACTCTCTAGAGTCAGTCTCTCGCTGTTCAACTTCAAAAAAGAGGAAATTATCATGGTAAAAGTTGCATTGTTGGTGCGATTACAAGCCAAGCCTGGAAAAGAAGCCGATGTCATCCGTTTTCTCGAGCAGGGACTTGCCCTGGCAAATGCGGAAACCACCACGCCAGTCTGGTTCGCGCTGCAGCTGGGCCCTTCGACTTTTGGCATTTTCGACGCATTCACCGACGAGGCGGGGCGATCAGCGCATTTGACGGGTCCTATTGCCGCGGCACTGATGGCCAATGCGTCCGATCTACTCGCCGAAGCCCCGCAAATCGAGCATGTGGATGTACTTGGCGCAAAACTTGCCAGCTAGAATTTATTGGCTGCGAGTGCCGGATGGTCTATTGAACGAATGAGAATCGGGTTTCTTTGAGGTGCTCTAAAGTAATTTAGATTATCTCTACTCTCGGCATGGCGGAGCGACGATGTCGCCAGACAAAAAAACCAAGTAGGCCGATGCCGAAAAGGCTCAGGCTATCCGGTTCGGGAACGGCGAAACTGGCAAGGCTTTTGGTGAAGGAAGCGCCTAAAGAGCCATCAGGAAGAATAGGTTGCATGCTGACAACCAACAGATCGTATTCCCCCAGACTCAAGGATGGAGTTGAAAAGGCAAGCATCCCGAAATTACCGGCTAGAAAGACCGTATCCGGATCTGGCATGTCTTCGGAAATCAGAGAGCCTGAAGCAATCGCTGACGATGATGCAAAATTCGTCGTGTGCAGGAAAGAGAGATCGAGTCCGCTATAAATTTGCAGTGCACTGATATTAAAAGCCGTTTGGGAGGCATTGCGTATGACGAACTGATCGAACAATTGTCCGGTGTCATCAAAGAAAAAGGAAGAATCAGACGCATCAAAGGGATGGCCGTCCGGGACGGATCCATTTTCTTCCTGCTTGTTCCCCGCATTATTGGCTTTTTGCTGGTCCGAAATGTATGTGCCGCTTTTTGAGAAATTTGGAAAAGTTTCGCTCCCAATACTCATGCGTAAAATATCAGCTCCGGGAATATTCTCGGCAGGAAAATTATAATTCCTCCCGCTTACGTATGGACTATCTACGACGGTTGCCAAGCGTGCGTTGTTTTTAGTCACGCTGTCGACGGCTATATTGCCAGCCGGAGCTCCTTTGACGGTTGTTGCCTTAAGTGATTCATACCCCTTTAATGTATTGTCATATGTGAGATCAATCTTGATTTGACTTGCCTCACTCGATCGCGGCCCGGAAGCAAGTAGGGAACACCCGATAAGGGCTGCACACCATATTACTTGTGTAGCAGAAGATTCGACCCAGGTTTTGTGCTTGATACGGGCGATTCTGATCGAGGTATGAGTGTTACGATATTCTGCGGACATAGTTACTCCCCCCTGACAAAGATAAGAGACTTCGATAGTAAATGCCGCTATATCGATACTTAAACCTGAATCCGGCAGCTGACCACTCATTTATCAGTCTAGCGATATAATTCATAAAGATATTTCGTGTCATTTGATTCTCACCTTTCGGGTGAGCTCGCCACGGGGCGGATTTATCTCCATCAGCACCATCCCGATATTTTTTATAGATCACGCTGCTCTATATAGCAAGCCATGCAAAATCCAACGGATACACAACTGTTGGAAAAACTCTTGATCTTGTATGGAGAATGAATAGCCCTAAATCCTTCGGCTAACGGCCTGCCGGATTTTCCTTACCAGTCGCATACTTGGCACTTATTTGTACGATAAGTCTGGCAAAGAGTGTCCCCCCTGGGCTGTACTGGCTGACGGATGAGGCGGTAGCAAGCGGAGCATACGTCATCTTTTGCCCGCCTGTATCGTCCTCGTTCGACGAGGCGACATTGTGGATCACCACAGAAGTTGGTCGCAGCGTGACGACCTTCCTTCTGCCCGACGAGTATCAACGGATTGGTCGGTCTTGCACCGGCCTTCCATTGCTTCCCCTCCGATCATTCGCTTTTAACGGTTCAACTAGGAGATTTTCATGGAAAACACGACACATCCATATTAATCCGCGTTTAATCAGCAAAACTGGTGCGAACACTCGCGGAATCGTTTGGCACCCGCACTGAAACCATTTTTATCGAAGGCGACCCTAGTAAAGAAATCGTAGGGTAGCTGCTGAACAGGAAGCCGATCTTGATCCGCGGCCGCATGGCTATTCAGGGTGAAACCATTTTACTTTGGGAAGCATTGCGGAATATGTTGTCAGGCACGCTCCCTGCCCGGCGCTCACTATCAAACCCACGGTAGCCAACAGATCTGAGCTCCGCACTTCGCCTGTCTTGCCAAGAAACGATTAAGGCGGGGATGTTTTGCCTAGACTCTAGAACAAGATGCTCGCATCTGTTTTTTATCGGCAGGACATCGAATACATGCAGCTCCAATTTCCTGACAGAATCGAAAGCCTTCCATTGAGGTGAATCACTATGCGCCTCATCTAAGGGTTTCCCTTAGAGCAAAATAAGGGTTTCCCTAATACCATTTTTATTGCGAGGAAATTAATATGTAATCGTATTTGGGACTCTGACCACCCGTCCATCGGCGCAATGCCGGTTTAATCAGGACTCTGACCATTCGTCCGGCAGCAAAAAGGGACTCTGACCATCCGTCCAAATTGATTTTTAATCAAATGGAACAGGAGAATCAAAATGGCAACGACACTCGGCACAAAAGTAAAAGATACTTTTGCAGTTTTATCCCTGCTTGGTTTATTGGCTGTGGGTGCACCCACAAGCACCGTAAAAGCAGAAAACCTCCCTGAATCAACTATTCAGGCCGCACCATCCTCAAACGAGCACAGCGTTTTGGCGAAGCGTTTTGAAGATGCCGCCCGGGAAATGCAGGCAAAGGCAGATGAGCAGAAGATGCTACTTGAACAGTACGAGCAGACAAATCTGTATGGCTGGCAATCTCGTAATTTGAAATCGCATACCGCAGCTTTGATACGCAAGTATGAGCAAGCGGCGTGGGCCAACATGAAGGAAGCCATGGCCCATCGCCAAATGGCGCAACAATCTCAGCCAGGTTACGCGATTCATGGCGGCGAAATGCCGCAAACAGGACGTAACTGATGCCGTACTTGGCTTGGCAGAACAAACTCGGAGGCTCCCGTAGTTTGCCTGTCATCTTAGGACTCTGACCACCCGTCCATCGGCGCAATGCCGGCTTAATCAGGACTCTGACCATCCGTCCAATTGATTTTTAATCAAATGGAACAGGAGAATCAAAATGGCAACGACACTCGGCACAAAAGCAAAAGATACTTTTGCGGTTTTATCCCTGCTTGGTTTATTGGCTGTGGGTGCGCCCATGAGCACCGTAAAAGCAGAAAATCTTCTTGAATCAGCAATTCAGACTGTGTCATCCTCAAATGAGCACAGCGTTTTGGCGAAAAACCCTAAAGATACCGCCAAAGAAATGCAGGTAAAGATGGACGAGCAGAAAAGATTATTGGAGCACTACGAGGATAAAAGCTACCTTTATGGCAAGCGGGCACAAGACTTGCGATCGCACACTTCAGCATTGATACGCAAGTATGAGCAAGCTGCGTGGAGTCAACAAATGAAAGAAACGACGCTTATCGCCAGATGACGCAAATTCTTATCCAATCATCAATAAATTATCACTCCACAGATAATGCAATACTGATTGGCCATGATATAAGCTATTTGATCCATCTGGATTGTCATCTTTCTGTGAAGTAATTATAATGGTAATTAATAAATCGTTCTGAATATGCTAACTTTTCCCATTTGGCTGTCATCTAGGACTCTGACCACCCGTCCGTAGCAGGACTCTGAATACCTGTCCGTCGGCGCAATGCCGGTTTATATCAAGGACTCTGACCACCCGTCCAATGTGAGGACTCTGACCATTCGTCCGGCAGAAAAAGGGACTCTGACTATCCGTCCCATATTGATCTAATCAAGTGGAACAAGAGAATCATAATGGTAACGACACTCGGCAAAAAGGCAAAAGATACTTTTGCGGTTTTGTCCCTGCTTGGTTTATTGGCTGTAGGTACGTCCATAAGCAGCGTAAAAGCAGACAATCTTCCTGATCAATCGGCTATTCAGACTGCGGTATCTCCAAGTGAGCATAGCGTTTTGGCGAGGCGTTTTGAGGAGGCCGCCAAGGAAATGCAGGTAAAGGCGGATAAGCAGAAAATACTACTGGAGCACTACGAGAATAAAAGCTACCTTTATGGCAAACGGGCGCAAGACTTGCAATCACACACTTCAGCGTTGATACGCATGTATGAGAAAGGTGCTCGGTTATATATGAAGGAAGCTATCGCTCATTGTCAAATGTCGCAGAGTGTTAATTTGCCGGGTAAGCATCGGAGTGATGCCCATTGCACTCTTCCATGAGAACAAATCGAACCACACAAATTGTTGTATCGACATGATAGAGGAATAGGATTCCTCACGAAGCACCTGATAAAGTCGCCTTGACCACTAACCATTCACAGATAGGATAAGAACAGATGAGTTGGGTGTACCTCGTTCTCGCCGGCCTTTTTGAGATTGGCTGGCCAGTCGGCCTGAAAATGGCCCAAGAGCCGCAGACGCGTTGGATGGGGATCGCCGTGGCTGTTGCGTTCATGTGTGTCAGTGGCTTCTTGCTGTGGCTCGCACAGCGCCACATACCGATTGGAACCGCCTATGCAGTTTGGACGGGTATTGGTGCTGCAGGAACGTTCCTGGTTGGCGTACTGTATTACGGCGACCCAACATCATTTGCCAGGTACATGGGTGTCGCGCTGATTATCGGGGGCGTCGTGACACTCAAACTGGCGCATTAGTTACCATAGGAAGTAGATTCAGCGGCGATGAAGACCGGGCTGCGCGCCCATGAGCCCTATATTCTTGTACGATTTGCTTTCATTCTCCCCTCCCCTACCACTCACATAGCATCCTTTTCCTGAACGTACCCGTCCTGGTCTGCACGGCAACCGCGGCCTGCTGTGCTTCGATATCCGCCAGAGCGCCTCGTTGGCGTGCAAACCCATCGCATCTCCTTCCTCAATACGGACTCTACCCCTTCCAATCCCAGGATTTGGGTTAAAATGTCTTCTTAACTTGTTACGTATACCTTTACATGAAAAAACCCCGCGTCCCGCATCGCACCAAATCACCACGCGTGGTTCAAGAGCTCTCCAGGCTGGCAGCGGGACTTGCGGCTTCCGGCAGCCGTATCGAGGATGCTTTCTGGGAGAACCGGCTTGCGGCAAAGATACATGCCCAATTGCGTACCGGCGACGATCAAAACCTTGAAGCGGCGCTGGATCAACTCTATGACACCGATTCTGTGGGTTACGGTGAATTCATTTACGCCATTGAAGCGGCGATCGAATGCGGTGTACTGATGCGGGAAGGCATTGGTCATGATGTACTGATGTTCGCGGCGCCTATGTTGACCTGGTCGCGTTTCTCAATTCCTTCCGGCCTGATATCCGAACCGGTACTTGCCGCTCTCCGGGCGCAGTTGCAGGCACATGTGCTGGCGGAAGATGTCCAATTCGTGCTGGCGGATTGCCTGTTCAGTCCCGACCAGCTTCCACGTGGTTATCACCTCACGCATGAACTTGCCAACAAATTGTGGACAGCCGCGGTGGCGGGAGAACGGGACCTGCACATAAATCCACGCCAACTGGCTGAAACCGGGCGTTTTCTGTCCGATACCCGTTACCTCCTCGGTGCGATTGCAGTTCCACAGGGGAAATCCATGTTCCGATGGCAGGAAGCTGATGGAGCCAGCACAGACAAGAACGCCACTCCGCCTGGCGTAAAATTTTCCAAGCAGGAGACACTGCTCGCATGGCAGGCCCATGGCGCCGAAGCGCTTCGGCCGCTATTTCAGGGTTGCGCATTCGAATTGTTGATACCCGATGGTTTTTTTTCGGCATGGCGCATGGCGGATCGCCTTGCCCGGCCCTATTCCACCCATGCCACCATTGATTTTCTGCAATCAACGCTGAATATTTCCGCAAACAGGCTGCGTGCGGTGATCGCGCCCTTTTACGACCAGTGGCTGGAGGAATACCGAGTAAGCTTTACTCTCAAGGATCGCGACGAAGTCCTCTATGGCATCGTCTGGGCGCTGGTAGGTGACGAAGACGAAAACAGCGACACTGTGACGCAAATCGAAACGACGCTGCGAGAATGCGGTATCACGCATACGACAGTGCTGGAAAACCGTTTCCTTCTGGAATATTGCGAAGAGTGCGGCGCACCGCTATTTCCAAATCCGGAGGGTGAAGTAGTACATGCTGAATTTCCCGACGAAGGCGAAGTTGCGCCGGTACATTTGCATTGAAGCACGCGCTGAAATAGCGTTAGTCAGCGCGTTGATCGGCTTCCCCAACGGGGGTGTTCGCATCGGTCACGGAATTATAGAAAATTACAATCGTTTTAATCTGTTATATCCTTGGCTATTCATGAAATTAAATAGCCTTTTGCAGACTTAACCGACATAATCGCTCCATCAATTAACCGAAAACCGTATCGACATTTATGAAGTTTCTTTTTGATCTCTTTCCGGTTATTCTGTTTTTCATTGCTTTCAAGATCTATGGAATCTACGCCGCCACCGCCGTAGCCATTGTGGCAACTTTTGCGCAAATCGGCTGGGTATGGTATCGCCACCGCAAGGTTGAAACCATGCTTTGGGTAAGCCTCGTTATCATCGTCATCTTCGGCAGCGCGACGCTGATACTGCAGGATGAAACTTTCATCAAGTGGAAACCGTCCGTGCTCTACTGGTTGTTCGCCGGTGCGCTGCTCCTGGCCCACGCGATTTTCAAGAAGAATTTGATTCGTGTCATGATGAAAGAGCAGATTGCACTTCCAGAACCCATATGGGCTCGCCTCAACGCTAGTTGGGCAGCATTTTTTGCATTGATGGGTGGCGCCAATCTCTATGTAGCCTTTAATTATTCCACTGAAACCTGGGTCAATTTCAAGCTGTTCGGGTTCATGGGACTGATGCTGGTATTTATCGTGGCTCAAGGACTGATACTGGGAAAGTATATGGAAGACAAGGAGGATAAAGAGGCATGATGCTCTATGCGATAAGCGGCGAAGACATTCCGGAGAGCCTGGAAAAACGGTTGGCGGTCCGAGCGGCTCACCTGGAACGTCTCAATGAGTTGCGGCGAGAGGGGCGCCTTATTCTGGCGGGACCCTATCCGGCGATTGATAGTCCCGATCCTGGCCCCGCCGGATTCTCCGGCAGCCTCATCGTGGCGGAATTTGAATCGCTCGAAGCGGCGCGCAGTTGGGCGGAAACCGATCCCTATGCCACATCGGGCGTATATGCAAGACTGACAGTCAAGCCATTCAAGAAAGTTTTGCCATAAAAATAAAAATGGTGAGTACAATCGAATTGATCAGGCAGAAGCTCGCTGTTCTTGATCCGGAGCAGATTCATATCGTGGATGAAAGCGCCAGGCATGCAGGGCATGAGGGTGCTAAAAGTGGTGGCGGACATTACTTGCTCACTATTGTCTCACGCGAATTTTCCGGCAAATCCGCTCTGGTCCGGCACCGCCTCGTCTATACCGTGTTGAAAGAGATGATGCATAAGGATATTCACGCGCTGAGTGTAAAAGCGTATACTCCCGAAGAAATTTGATTCGATTCAATCCACTGACAAGGAAAACCTATGCGTTTTATGAAACTTTCTCAATTGACGGTACTCGGTATTTCCGGCTTGATCGCCGTAACGACTGTTCAGGCCCAATCCACACCCATGGCCAAGGTGAATGGAGTGTCAATTCCTCAGTCGCGCCTTGAATTTATTGTAAAAGCACGTGCCGCCCAGGGTCAGGCCGATAGTCCCGAAACCAGAAAAACCTTGCGTGAGGATCTCATAACCGAGGAAGTCATCGCGCAGGAAGCCCTGAAAAAAGGACTTGATAAGGATCCGGATTTCGTATCCCAGCTTGAAATTGCCCGCCTGACAGCATTGGTCAGAGCATATCAAATCGATTATGTGAAGAACCACCCGGTCAGCGATGAAGAACTGAAGAAAGAATATGACTCACTGAAAACCCAGATGGGCGATAAGGAATACAAGGCACATCACATCTTGGTCGCTACCGAGGCGGAAGCAAAAGACATCATTGCGCGTATCAAGAAGGGCGGCAAGTTTGATAAGCTTGCGCAGGAAAAATCCATTGATGCCGGCAGCAAAAGTAAAGGCGGTGAACTCGACTGGAGTCCCGCGGCCAGCTATGTCCAACCCTTTGCCGAAGCCCTGATGAAAATGACCAAGGGTCAGCTTACCGAGCAGCCAGTGAAAACTCCTTTTGGCTGGCACGTCATCCGCCTGGATGACATACGGCCCCTGAAGATTCCGCCATTCGAGGAAATAAAGCAGAATCTGGCGCAACGCGTATTACAACGACAATTTGCAACCTTTGTCGGTGACCTCCGCGCCAAGGCAAAAATCGAATAACCCGGAATTCAAGGTTTCATCAGAAAAAAGGCGGTCGGATTGACCGCCTTTTTTTATTCTAAATCCGCCCTGTAGCGAGCTCACCCAAGAAATGAAGACCGCGTGACGAAAAAAGTCGTTTTAAATCATCACACTGAAATGAGGTATCAGCGATCAACCGCTGGATTCAGGCTCATTACGTCACTATCGGCATGCGCGGCGCCAGAGCGCACAACAACTCATAGCTTACCGTACCGGCCGACTGCGCTACCTCATCCACGGACAACCCTTTCCCCCAAAGTGTTACGGGACTGCCTATGCCTGCATCTTCAATTCCGCTCAAATCCACATGCAGCATATCCATGGATATGCGTCCGATGAGCCGGGTACGCCTGCCATTCACCAGCACGGGGGTGCCGGCGGGCGCGTGGCGGGGGTAGCCGTCGGCATAGCCGCCCGCCACAATACCAACACGCATTGGCCGGTCGGCGCGAAACATGTGGCCATATCCCACCCCGTCTCCAGACTTAAGCGCTTGCACCGCGATGATTCTGCTCGATATTGTCATGGCGGGATGCAAATCCAGTTCGTCAGCGGTTTTGTCAGGAAGCGGCGAAGCGCCATAAAGCATGATGCCGGGCCGCACCCAATCCGCATGTGTTTCGGGATAGCGCAGGATAGCGGCGGAGTTGGCCAACGAGCATGGCAGGTTCCGCCCTTTGGCAACAGCATTGAAGCGTTGCAGCTGCGCGGCAATGCTTTCATTTCCATCGGACTCATCGGCGCGGGAAAAATGAGTCATCAGCGTAATCTGGCCGATAGCGGGATTAGCTTTCAGCGTTTCCAGCGCGGCGGAGAATTGCTCAAGCGTGAAGCCCAAGCGGTTCATGCCGGTATTAAGCTTCAGAAACACATCGAGCCTGCCGCCGCGTGGCCTGTATGCCGATAACATTGCCAGTTGCTCATGATGGTGGACCACGGTGCTTAAATGGTACTGTTCGATCCACGCCAATTCCTCCATGGCAAAAAAACCTTCGAGCAGTAGAATGGCCTGGCGATAACCTGCTTCCCGCAAACGAACGGCGGCGTCAATTTCGAGCATGGCAAAACCCTCCGCGCGCTTCAGTGCTTCAGCCGCGCGCAGCAGCCCATGACCGTAAGCATCGGCTTTGATCACCGCCATGACACGCGAACGGGGAGCATAACGGCGAACGACGGATAGATTATGTTCGAGCGCGGATAGATCAATCAGCGCCTGAATGGGACGTGACATCAGCGTTCAGGGCGTGAGGAAATTTTGATCATTCCAGATCCGGATTCAGAATTATTGATCCTGAAACAGCGGGTTTCAATTGGTGGCGTAAACGGTTTCATGGTATAAACTTTTTCGCCAAAATAAGCCGGGATGACCATTGTATAATCTGACACCTAATGATGAGAAAGTTTTTGGAGGGAAAGCAGGGTGAAACGCGGATTCTATACCATCATGGCAGCGCAGTTTTTCTCTTCGCTCGCGGACAATGCGCTGCTTGTCATTGCCATTGCACTTCTGATAGAACTGCATGCGCCTGCGTATCTCACCCCGATGCTCAAGTTTGTATTCGTTTTATTCTATGTGATTCTCGCTCCTTTCGTCGGTGCTTTTGCCGATTCCATGGCCAAGGGGCGGGTAATGTTCATCAGCAATACGATCAAGATTGTGGGCTGTAGCCTGCTTTTCCTGGCTTCGCACCAGTATTTCGCCCTCACCGCCTATGCGGTCGTCGGACTTGGGGCTGCCGCCTACTCTCCCGCCAAATACGGAATACTTACCGAACTGCTCCCTCCTGAAAAGCTGGTCATCGCCAATGGCTGGATCGAAGGGCTCACCGTAGCTTCCATTGTGCTGGGCACGGTATTAGGTGGACTGCTCATAACCCCCTCAATCTCCGCCCTATTTCTGGGGTTCGACTTCCCCTTCATAGACACTGGCGTGGATACCGTACCGGAAGCAGGCATCCTCCTTGTCGCGGTTTTTTATAGTACCGCAGCCATCTTCAATCTATACATTCCCAACACCGGCGTGGATCACCGTATTCTCAAGAAGAATCCCATATTCCTGGTGCACGAGTTCGCTCACTGTATGAAGCTGCTATGGACGGATAAGCTCGGACAGATTTCACTCGCTGTTACTACACTGTTCTGGGGAGCTGGCGCAACACTTCAATTCATCGTATTGAAATGGGCCGACGCGGCACTCGGCTATCCGCTAAATAAAGCCGCCCAGTTGCAAGGTGTGGTCGCCATCGGGATTGCGCTAGGTGCGGTTGTCGCGGCACGGCTGGTATCGCTGCGGCAGTCCGTAAAAGTTATCCCGCTTGGCATTGCCATGGGTATTGTCGTGATGGCCATGATTCTGGCGCGCGACCTGTGGATTGCGATTGTGCTTCTTACGCTGATAGGCGGGTTGGCGGGATTTTTTGTGGTGCCAATGAACGCCTTGCTGCAACACCGCGGGCACATCCTGATGGGGGCGGGGCATTCCATCGCGGTACAGAATTTCAACGAGAACCTGAGCATCCTCACCATGCTGGCGATATATGCGGTACTGGTAAGCTTCGATGTGCACGTTTATACCGTTATCATTCTGTTCGGCTTGTTTGTGGCGGTTATTATGGCACTGATACGTCAGTGGCATCTGCACAATCAGAGCATTGAGGATTCTCTCCATCTGATCGGAGCTCACAAGGGACATTAGCCGTTTAGCCCGGATACCGCTACAAAATAACCGGTGTATCGGGCAGTTCGTTCTCTCTTCCTGCCCGCTCTTTCTCTGGCCGGAAATGCTTTTGCAGATGGTTACCCACAGCGGCGATTCCGGCGACTACCCCTGATTCAAAATGGCCCTGACGAAAAGCCGTCTCCATTTCGCGGCAGATTTTTTCCCACTCCTCAGCGCTAACTTTGACGTTAATCCCCCGATCTGCAACGATCTCAACGTCGCGGTCCGCGAGCAGCAGGTAAACCAGCACACCGTTGTTATGCTCGGTGTCCCAAACACGGAGTTGGGAAAATACCTCTACCGCCCGCGCCCGCGCCGGCTGATCTCTAAGCAAAGGCACGGTATCCAATGCTGCCTCCACTGCAAAGCAGACTTCACCCTCATGACTGATTTCCGACTGCTTGATGGCTTGCTCGATGGCTGCCAGGGAAGCATGGGGAAACAAGCGCCGCACCATCGCACGACCCGTAAGGAAATGCCGCAGTATGCGTGTAAGATTCATTTACCATCTCCCTGAGGCGCCACCACCGCCAAAACCACCCCCTCCTCCTCCCCCAAAGCCGCCCCCTCCACCAAATCCACCTCCGCCGCTCCTGCCGCCCATTCCACCAAACCCACCGGGAGGCCAGCCACCCCGTCCGCCTCTGGCAATTCCCCCACCCGCGTTACCAAACAGACTTATAGAGAACGCGAGAAAAGCGATAATCAAGGCAGCAATTATCGAAGAAAAAACGAGCCAGCCAATGAAGCCCCCCGCTACACTCATTATGGTGGCGCCAATGAAACGCCCAAATAGGGATTGCAGTACTCTGCCGGCTACGATAAGTGCAATAAAAATGAGAAAAACATTGTCCAGAACAATATCCATCCCTGCCGGAGCGCCATTGCCACGCCTGGGTTGCGGCGGAGGCAATGGTTCTCCTTCGATTACCCCAATTATTTTCTCGATTCCCGCATTGATGCCACCCGCGAAATCTCCCTGCCGGAGCCTGGGAACCATTATTTCTTCGATGATACGCTTCGCCATGGCATCCGGCAGCACACCCTCCAATCCATAACCCACCTCGATCCGCAACGCCCTGTCTTGCTTCGCAATGACCAGCAGGATGCCGTCATCCACGCCTTTTCGCCCCAGTTTCCAGTTCTCCGCAACTCGAATCGAATACTGTTCGACAGTTTCGGGATGCGTGGTAGAAACGGCCAACACCGCGATCTGGCTGCCTTTTTTTGCCTCGAATGCAGCCAGTTTCTGCTCCAGCTGCGCGGCCTGATTCGCGGTGAGTGTTCCGGTCAGATCGGTAACACGGGATTTGAAAGGCGGAACCGCCACTTCTGCCGCTGATAAGGAAGCAGAAAGAAGCAATACGATTAACGTGAGGGCCTTTCCCCAAGTTTGAATCATCATCCTAGGTCCCTAAATCCCTTATGGGTCATGGGTGGTCAACCGCCAAGTTCTGATAGCGAACCCATTGAGACGCAATTTCTATTATTTTGCCGGCGATGGTGTGCTGAAATCCACCTTGGGAGCGGAGGAAATTTCTTTCTCATTCTCTACGGTGAAGCCTGGCTTCACCTGAAAACCAAACACCATTGCGGTGAGATTGCTGGGGAATGAGCGCACCACCACGTTGTATTCCTGGACCGCCTTGATGTAACGGTTGCGGGCCACCGTGATACGGTTTTCGGTACCTTCCAGCTGGGCCTGCAATTCACGGAAATTAGCATCCGATTTAAGTTGTGGATAATTCTCCGCCACTACCAGTAAGCGCGATAGGGCGCCCGACAATTCTCCCTGGGCGCTTTGAAATCTGGCAAATGCTTCCGGATTGTTGATCAGCTCCGGGGTGGCCTGGATGCTGCCCACTTTGGAACGGGCATTCGTCACCCCCAGCAGCACATCTTTTTCCTGTGCGGCGAAACCCTTCACCACATTTACAAGGTTGGGAACCAGATCAGCGCGGCGCTGATACTGATTCAGAACTTCCGACCAGCCCGCCTTGATCTGTTCATCGGTAGACTGCAGTGTGTTGTAGCCACAGCCGCTTAAAGTAAGCGTAAGAAGCAATGTCAGGGACAACAGCAAATTATGCATGGCATTCTTCCTGAAAGAATTGGGTTTGAGGAACCTCCGGTCAAGTTCCGGCGAGCTCTCCAGCAACATGATCCATAGGGGCTTTTCCGAGATCCACTGATTGTAAATGGGGATTAAACAGCAGATTGCAAGGGAACTTGGCATAAGCCTCCGTTGGTGCGGCGACATATGTCCCCTCGGCACATAAACGTCGGCAATGCGCTCACATTGGCTTACCCGGAAGCTCCCAGGCCTTGCATGGTACTTCTGGCAAAACACAAATCCTCCCAGACCTTTGCCTTGTCGGCAAGCGTACGCAGCAGATAAGCCGGGTGATAGGTGACAATAACAGGGATACCGGAATGCTCGTGCAACCTTCCGCGCAGACTGGCGATAGCGGCATCGGTATGCAGCAGGTTCTGCGCAGCGACTTTTCCCAGCGCAATGATGAGCTTTGGCTTGATCAAGCCGATTTGCCGCTCAAGATAGGGTGCGCACTGCCCCGCCTCATCGGGACTGGGATTTCTATTGCCCGGTGGACGGCATTTCACGATATTGGTGATATAAACATCCCGGCCGCGCTCCAGATTGATCGCCGCCAGCATATTATCCAGCAATTTTCCGGACGGTCCGACGAAGGGCTCTCCCCTGGCATCCTCCTCGGCACCCGGCCCTTCGCCTACGCATAGCCAATCGGCATTTTTGTCGCCTACGCCGGGTACGGTGCGGGATCGAGACCGGCAGAGCGGACACGCAATGCAACCCTCTACGCTTATCTTCAGCTCATCCCAGCCCATTCGCAGGATTTTCGAACGACGCTCTTCCGCAGCGTCAGTCGGGTGACTGACAACCTGTTCGCTGGACTCGACCAGTGCGGCAGGATCTTCCCCGGAAGCTCTGGCACGCCACAATGGAGTCAAACCCAGCTCCTTGAGTATTTCGTTGCGTCTGGCCCGCCTGGAATAGCCGGTCGCGGTCACAATATCAACTCCATGACGATGGAGTCCTCGCGTCCGCCCATCGCAGGATAATAATCCCTGCGTTTGCCGATCTGCCTGAACCCTATCCGCTCATACAGCCGGGCAGCCGCACGATTGGACTCTCGCACATCCAGAAACATCGAGCGCGCGCACTGGTCCCTGGCAATGCAAATAAAATACTGCAACAATTTCTCGCCCCAACCCTTCCGTTGCGATCCCGCGGCGACGCTAAGCGTTAGTAAATGGGCTTCTTCGGGTCCGATTATCATCACACCGTAGCCAAAAAGATGCCCATTCTGCTCCAGCACCAGGCAATGATAGCCGGAATCGATCGAATCGCTGAAATTGCCGCGCGTCCAGGGAAAGAGAAAAACCTCCCGCTCGATTGCCACGACCGCATCCAGGTCCGTCATCAACATTCGCCTGATTTGGGGCATTTCCCGCAATTGAGCGCTCATCGTTCTTTTTCCTTCAGGGCCACCTTGTTACGGACATAAAGTGGCGTGGCATCAGCGGGGTCTACACCCAGTCCCTTCGCAAATCTCGGCTCAGCCAGTTGAATCATTTCGCGTGCATGAGGCCAGAGATCGCCAATGACGTGCTTGATACAGCCATCGTAGCGGGTGCGCAATGCTTCGCCATACATGGAAAAACCGCTGCCGCAACCCATCCAGCTCCTTCCACGTACTAATGGCGCTTGCTGTGGCGGGCATAGCGTCGGCCCACTCACCGGTTGCCACCCGTCGACCGTTTTTGTATAAGCGGCATGATAAATCTCGCTCATACGGGCGTCGAGCGCCGCAATCACGTTATTGCCCCCCGCTGCTTCCGCCAATGCTTCCAATGTGCATATACCGATTACCGGCAGATCCGCGCCAAAAGCCAGCCCCTGCGCCACTCCGCAAGCGATGCGCAAACCCGTGAAAGAGCCTGGCCCAGCGCCAAAGGCAATCCCATCCAATTGTGCCAGCGTCAGTCCGGTTTCGCCCAGCATTTGCCGCAGCATCGGCAAGATCAGTTCGGAATGCCGCTGTTCCGCGAGAATCTCCCGGCTGAGTATTTCGCCATCCAGCCATACTGCAATCGAACAGTACTCGGTAGAAGTATCAAGAGCGAGAATTTTCAAAGAGGCTGATCGAATGAGTAGGAAGGATTATAATGGGCTGGAGCAACACCCTTTCCGGCGGAAACTTATGTCGAGAATTCATTGTCCATTATTACGGCAATGTTACTTTAACATCATCTCAGGGAGGAGTCATGAGCATCACGTGGATACTCGTTGCAAATGCAAGCGCAGCCTATCTCTACGCAAATTGCGGGCCCAAAAAAGGACTACAGAAACTCAAAGAATTCAAACATGACGCCAGCAGGGAAAAAGGGCAGGATCTGGTATCCGACCGCCCCGGACACAACAAAAGTCACGGTAATGGCCGTGGCTCCTACATACCCGCCACTGATCCAAAACAAAACCAGGCGCAGAATTTTGCCCTTCAGCTAGCCAGGGAACTCGAGCAAGGGCGTACAACCAATAGCTACCAGCGTCTTATCCTGGTGGTATCAGCGCCGTTCATGGGACTCGTCAACGGCAGCTTGGGAAGCCATGTGCGTACCCTGGTAAGCGACACCTTCGAGAAGGACTACACCAAAACCAGCGAAAAAAATCTGACAAGGCATCTGGAAAGCTGCATTTATCTCTGATACGTGGCGTAGTCATGCCAAAGGCCAGCGGCGGATGGGAGTATATACCGGTCCGCTGCTGGTCTGCTCCGATTTGACCAGCATCCATTCACGCACCTGCCAGGCTATAGGCTCCGCCAATTCAGGCAAGGTCTGGCACGAAGCATCCCTCATCAACGTAATATGGGGTTTATAAGCTCGTTGCTCCAATGTGAACCCGGCGGTGGATAGCGCATTCTCTAGAGCACTCACCAGATCGATAAGTTTTGGAGGAATCCCGCCCGTCGCCGCGTATAAGATGCGATTACGTTTCCAGTAGCGAATTTCTTCCACGGCAAAATCAAATGCGCTCGTGCCGGAATCTTTAATTCTGTCGGCTGCCAGACATAGCGTTTCCAGCTTGCTGGCACCCACTTCCCCCACAAATACCAGGGTGAGATGAATATTTTCTGCTTTAGTTTTCCGTCCGACGCAGAGTGCTTCCCCTCGCAACTGTTCCGCCAACCCTGCCAATTGCTTCCGCGCCGCATCGTCCGGCCATATGGCAAAGAAAACCCGGGTTGTTCCTTCGCTGATATCCGGATTGCTCTCAGTTGTCCGCATCGTCCATTCGGGTAATCAGGCATACCGCCTCCGCTTCTATCCCCTCACCCCTGCCAACCGGACCCAGGCGCTCGGCGGTTTTGGCCTTGACGTTGACATCCCCTGTCCGCATGCGAAGATCCTGTGCGATATTGGTCACCATGGCGGGAATATGCGGCGACATTTTTGGTGCCTGAGCGATGATCGTGGCATCGATATTTATCACTTCATAATGATGCTCCGCCAGCAGACGGGAAACATTTTGCAATAACACGCGACTGTCGATGTTCTTGTAACGCGGATCGGTATCCGAAAAGTGCCTGCCGATATCACCCAGCGCCGCGGCACCCAGCAACGCATCGCAGATCGCATGCAGTAACACGTCCGCATCGGAATGCCCGAGCAGACCTTTTTCATAGGGAATGGCCACGCCGCCGATGATAAGTTTACGGCCTTCGACCAATTGATGTACATCAAAACCCTGTCCGATTCTAACCTTGCTCACTCTTTTCCCTCTCTTTTTATCTCTTATTGATCCAGCGGGCACAATACAAACGTCATACCGGCGAAAGCCGGTATCCAGTGACGTTCAAGGCACGCCACTGTTGGTTTGGACTGGATTCCGGGTCAAGCCCGGAATGACGAAATTCATGGTATTTTCTCGCCTGTCGATAGTGAATCTTAAAGCTTATACCGCTCATAGCACTCCTGCGGCCACACTACTCAGGGATTTCTCAGTATCAACTCCGCCAGCGCAAGATCCTGAGGATAGGTCACTTTCAGATTGCGTGCATCGCTTAGAACCAGCTTGGGATGCAAGCCCAGCGCTTCAATCGCCCCGGCATCGTCGGTCATGGTTACGCCACCCATCATGCTCAACGCTTCCACGAGCAACTTATAACGGAACATCTGTGGCGTTTGCGCCTGCCATAGATTTTCCCTGGATTCGGTATACTCAACCCGCCTGCTGGCATCGCCGCGTTTTAACGTATCCGCCACCGGCACCGCGAGCAACCCCCCCACCTCATCATCAGCCAGTTCATCCAGCAGCTTGTCGAGTTGCATCTCAGCTAAACAGGGCCGCGCTGCGTCATGCACCAGCACCCAGTCGTCATCGCCAATGGACGAGACTCCTCGTGCCGCCTTCAGGCCATTGAGCACGCTTTCAGCGCGCGTGGCACCGCCACATTCAAGTACCTCCAGTTTGCCGGAGAAGTCTGACCAGTCATGCCGCAACCATTCCTCATCGCCGGGCGCAAGCACGACGAATACGCAGGTGATCCGTGATGAGCTGCACAAGATTCTCAAGGCATGATATATCATGGGCTTGCCAGCCAACGACAGATACTGCTTGGGAAGCTCGTCTCCCATACGTGAGCCGGAGCCAGCTGCGGGAATTAGTGCAAAAAAATTGGGCATTGCATCGTGAAATAGCGCGGAATCAATCGATCAAATCCGGTAAAAAACAGCGCCTCCACCCTCGCGGGGATTGTTACCATGATTACCAGGCAGATTATAAATTACAATAAGTCAGCTCAAACTTTACATCATCATCGTATATCTTGGTTTTTTGCCTGGAACCGGAGATGACGAAACGAATGTTAAGTGCATATTTATTGGCACTGATTTCAGGAACACAAGGCAAACCCTCGTCTACCTTCAGGCACAGCATATGCGCCACCCGTGCGGATCCCATTTGCTGAAACACACCATGGCGGGCGATATGCGGAAAAGTCTTGCCGCTGCACCGTAGCAGGTTCAAAACAATACTGAAGGCTTCCTCCAGTGGCAGCATCGGCGCCACCCACTCGTTGAGATCATTACGGCGCAGGATGGGATCCAGATGCAGCCAATAGTGATAAGACGGCAGATCGAATTCACATGCCCCACCCGGTATTCCCATACGCTGCTTGATACTCATCAGCCATTCATCTTCACGCATATGTTCCCCGATTTTTCCCGCCATGTTGAGCATGCTGTGGGATGCTGCCTGGATGTTACTCAGCACTTCGTTCAACGCACCTTCGGAAATATCCGGACTTTTACGCATGGTTTCCAATGCCTGCTTTTGGCGCTCCAGCTCCTGCAATAATTCCGACTTCATATCAGCGCGGCTCGTTACATCGAGTATTTCAAACAAGGTAACAAGCGCGGAGTGGTGCTCAATGGCTTCGTCCCTGGCCGAAAAGAAGGCTACCTTGTCAAACAAATCCTCGAGCCGCAGCAAGGTGCGAATGCGCTCATTAAGGGGATGTTCGTAGCAAATCACGATAGTAAGCCAAGGGGCGGGGTTGATGCGGGACAAGACATGTGATATTGCCCTATGAAACAGAATTTTACAATCAGAATTGGCATTAAAATTGCTCTGTAATGAAAGGAAAATGATCGCTTAAAAATCAACCTTTGCTCGCCAAAGCGAGATATTTTTTGTGCAGCGCATCCACCTGTTGCCGGAGATGCAACACATCCGCATCATTGGCAATCACATCATCCGCTCGCCGTAATCGTTCCTGACGTGAGAGCTGGCTGGCCATAATGGCATGCACAGTCTGCTCATCCATTCCCGTGCGGGCCATGGCACGAGCGATCTGCTCATGTTCGTTGCAATCCACTACCAGGATACGCTGGATCATTTCACGGTAGCCGCCTGTTTCCAGCAGCAACGGCACAACGACTATTCCGTAGGGGGCGGAGAAAAGTGCAGCACGGCGAGCCACTTCAATACGAATAAGAGGGTGGAGAATCGCCTCAAGCTCTCGCCGCCAGCCGTCGTCGGAGAAAACCAGAGTCCGCATTTCTTTCCGGTCCAGCGCACCTTCAGCGGTAATGAATTTCCCGGTAAATATTTTCCGAATGGCCGGAATCGCGGCGCCCTGTGGCTGGGTAAGTTCATGCGCGATCGCATCGGTATCAACCACGTCGGCACCCAGCAATGCAAAGAATTTCGCGGCGGTAGTTTTGCCGCTCCCGATTCCTCCAGTTAAACCTATTATCAAAGACATAAATCAAACCTAAATCCGGCAGTTGACCGCTTATTTTGTCAGTCTATAACTATGATTCGTAAAAAACTTTTGCACCATTTATTCTCGCCTTTTGGGTAAGTCCGCTACGAGGCGTCTAATTACCGGACTTAGGTTAAAATAAATCAAGATAGGCGCTATTGATCTGATTTCCCCAGAACAAGGCAACGAAGCCGCCGCCAACCAGATACGGCCCGAACGGAATGGGAACGTGACGCCCGTGCTTTGCGATCACTATCAGTCCGATACCTGCTATGGCTCCCACCAGGGAAGAAAACAGAATGACCAGTGGCAGCATTTGCCATCCGAGCCACGCGCCGATCACGGCAAGCAATTTGAAATCGCCATACCCCATGCCTTCCCTGCCGGTAATAAGTTTGAAGCACCAGTATACCGACCACAGCGCAAGATAACCGGCAACGGCACCGATAACTGCGGAGCGGATGTCGGTGAAACCATCGCCCAGATTGACCAGTAATCCTCCCCACAGCAAAGGTAACGTAATGTCGTTGGGGAGTAGCTGCGTATCCATGTCGATGAATGCTAGCGCCATCATTGCCCAGGCAAAAACCAACGCCGCGAAAGCAGCAAAGCCATAGCCGAAATGCCAGGCTATGAAACCACTGATAAAGGCGGTTAAAACCTCAACAACAGGATAACGCGTGGAAATGGAAGTATGGCATTGGGAGCAGCGGCCTCCTAAAAACACGTAACTCACTACTGGAATATTCTCGAGGGCGGTTATTTTGTGTCCGCAATGAGGACAAGCGGAACGCGGAATAACGATATTGAATGGGGACTCCACCTCAACCGGTTCCCCACGCAACTCGGCGCATTGCCGCCGCCATTCCCGTTCCATCATTTTCGGCAAACGGTAAATAACGACATTCAAAAAACTGCCCACCATCAGACCAGCGATGGAGCAAAGCGAAATAAAAAAAACTGGAGAGTATTGCAATAGGTAATTAAATGACATCAAAATCGCGGCGTCAGAATTGCTAATCCGTGACCGGCTCCCCAGTTCCTGCAGCTGCCGTCAGACTGGGGAAAATTCGGACTACCTTGACCACCCGATCCTGAGTCTGGAGGATTTCCATTGGATAATCCGCTATTTTCAGACTGGTGCCGGCCTCAGGGATATCCTGGAAGTGTTCCAGAATGAGGCCATTAAGGGTCTTAGGGCCGCCGAGAGGCAGCTGTAACCCCAGCTTTCGATTAAGATCGCGCAGCAGGCTGCTGCCTTCCACTATGACACTGCCATTCTCCTCCTGTTTCACCAATATACGTGCTTGTGTCGGTGCGTGTGTGGTGAATTCCCCGATAATTTCTTCGACGATATCCTCCAGCGCCACCAGTCCCATCCATTCGCCATACTCATCCACGATGAGGCCAACGCGCTCGCGGTTTTCCTGGAACAATTGCAGTTGCGAAAACAGGGGCGTGCCGGACGGAATAAAGTAGGGCTCGCGCATGATTTTCTCCAGTATCGCGGCGGTAATCTCGCCGCTTCTCATCTGGTTCAGTACTTTGCGCACATGAATGATACCGGTCACGTTGTCCGGCGTTCCCCGGTATACCGGCAGACGGGTGTGATGGCAGGTTAACAGTTGATTGTGGATGGTTTCATCGTCGGCGCCCAGATCTATCGCTTCGATCTGACCGCGCGGTACCATGACGTCGTCAACGGTGACGGTCTCAAGGTCAAACAGATTGAGCAGCATACTTTGGTGTTTTTTACGAATGAAGTGTCCCGCTTCCAGTACCAGTGTTTTGAGCTCTTCCAGGCTGACTGTTTGCGCGGCGCTATCCTCCCTGGGCTTCAGGCGCAAAATAGTGAGCAGCGCCTGCACGAACAGGTTGACGAACCATACCACGGGGTAGACAACTTTCAGCAATGGGGTCAAGACGTAACTCGACGCCAGCGCGATGCGCTCGGGGTAGGCAGCGGCGATCACCTTGGGGGTAATTTCGCTGAACACCAGGATGGCGAAGGTCACGCATATCGTTCCGATAAACAGGGCCAGATCGTTCTGCCCGAAGAAATTCGAGATAATCACCGCAACCAGCGTCGCGGCCGCGGCATTCAACAAATTATTGCCAAGCAGAATCACGCCCAGAAGTCTGTCGGTATTCAGCAATAGTTGAGAGGTCAGGCGAGCGCCATGGTGTCCCTCTTTTGCAAGATGTTTCAACCGGTAACGGTTGATGGCCATCATGCTGGTTTCAGAAAGGGAAAAAAAAGCGGATAGAATCAATAAAACAACCAGTGCCACTAGCAGCACATACAACGGCATGTCTTCCAAAAACGCCTCTATGCAAGTAGAAAAAATTCAGAATTGGAGGGTACTGATCAAAAATTCGACTGCCTGAAATTTTTGACGATCGGTAGATCCATCTAAACCCGTTTCCCTGCGCACTGTGTACCTGGCAGCCTATCGGACTTAAAGGAAATCAACTGCAAAAGCAGCCCTAAAGCATCTGGCCGGCCCATGGTTCGCCGCTTTTCAGTCGATAGAATAACTATTGGCCTTCAAAATCGTCAAAACCTGTCCTCGCCCAGTCACTTTTTCGCTTCGATTCTTCAAGTCCGACAGGCCGCTAGCGCTGCAGTATCACTTCCAGTACAAATTTACTGCCGAGATAGGCCAGCAGCAGAATAATGAATCCAGCCAGTGTCCAGCGGATAGCGATGCGTCCGCGCCAGCCGTAAAGCTGCCTACCCGTTAGCAGCGCGGCGAAAACACCCCAGGATATGATACCAAACAGAGTCTTGTGGGTGAATTTGAGCGGCTGACCGAATACTTCCTCCGAGAAAATAATGCCACTGAGGAGCGTCAGCGTGAGCAGTATGAATCCCACCCAGATGACACGGAACAACAATTTCTCCATCGTAAGAAGCGGGGGCAGATTGGCCAGCACCGATGGCATTGACGGATGATGCAGGCGACGCTCCACCACCGCCATCAGCAACGCATGGAGGGCGGCAATGGTCAGCAGACTGTATGCCAGCATGGCGATGGAGATGTGAGCCTTGAAAGCGGGTAATTCCGTATTGGCCAGAGGACGCAGCGATGGAAACGCCAGGGGCAGCAGCACCGCCACCGCTGCCACCGGCGCCACCAGGGTCTGCAATCCTTCCAGACGATAGAAGAAACCGGACAGCCAGTAAATCGTGGCGGTAAGCCATACGATGGACGAAACCGCGCTGCCCACGCCAAAATTCAATCCGGCGCCAGAGAATACGGACTGATAAAGCGTATAGCCGTGCAGCAGCAGTGGCACAAGAATGGCGTAACGTTCCCATCCCGCAGCTATAATGATGTCGCCTGATGATCGTACGGGGGCATTCCATCTGGTGCGCCAGAAATGCCAGCCAATCAGACCATAAAGCAGACAAGCGGCAACATAGGCTAGAATAACGGACATTGACATTGCGGACTAAAGCGGAATTCCGGCTAGTCTACACCAATTTTTCTTGAGGGGCATTTAGCATGTTCGACAATCTTACCAACCGGCTTTCCGTTGTTATCAAAACCCTGCGGGGCGAAGCACGGCTGACTGAAGCCAACATCCAGGACGCATTGCGTGAAGTGCGCATGGCGCTCCTGGAGGCCGATGTGGCCTTACCGGTGGTTAAGGAATTTATTGCGCGCGTCAAGGAAAAAGCTGTCGGCAAGGAAGTCATGAGCAGTCTCTCACCGGGACAGGCGCTGGTGGGTGTGGTACATCAGGAACTTATCGCCATCATGGGAGGAGAAAAGGCCGATATCAACCTGGCGACCGTACCGCCGGCAGTTATCCTCATGGCGGGACTGCAGGGCGCCGGCAAGACGACCAGCAGCGGTAAACTCGCGAAATGGTTGATGGAGCAGAAGAAGAAAAAGGTATTACTGGTTTCCTGCGACACTTATCGTCCCGCCGCCATTCAGCAACTGGAACTGCTGGCAAATCAAACCGGCACGGACTTCTTTCCTGTCCACGCGGGGCAGCAACCAAAAGAAATTGCCGCCGCTGCCCTGGATTTTGCTCGCCGGCACTTCCACGATGTCATGATTGTGGATACCGCTGGACGATTGGCTATCGACGAAGCCATGATGGAGGAAATCAGAGAGCTGGAAACGCTGCTGAAGCCTATCGAAACGCTATTCGTGGTGGATGCAATGCAAGGGCAGGACGCGGTCAATACCGCAAAAGCATTTGCCGAGGCGTTGCCTTTGACAGGGGTCATCCTCACCAAGCTTGATGGCGATGCCCGGGGTGGAGCTGCACTGTCCGTGCTTCAGGTCACCGGCAAGCCCATAAAATTTGCCGGCGTAGCTGAAAAAATGACCGGGTTGGAGGCATTTCATCCAGATCGCATGGCGTCACGCATTCTCGGCATGGGAGACGTGCTGGGATTGATTGAGGAAGCCCAGCGCGGCGTGGATCAGCAAGAGGCCGAGAAGCTGGCCAAGAAGATAAAATCGGGCAAGAGCTTCGATCTGAACGATTTTAAAATGCAGTTTCAACAAATGAAAAATATGGGCGGCATGAGCGCCATGATGGACAAATTACCCGCACAATTGACTCAAGCTGCGCAGAAGGTAAAAATGGACGACAAGGTCATGGGGCGCACCGAGGGCATCATCAATGCCATGACGCCGCAAGAGCGACTCAAACCGGAAATTCTGAAGGCGTCACGCAAGCGTCGCATCGCCACAGGAGCGGGCGTCCCGGTACAGGAAGTGAACCGCCTGCTGGCGCAATTCGAACAAACGCAGAAGATGATGAAAATGATGAATAAAGGCGGGATGGCAAAAATGCTGCGAGGGATGAAGGGAATGCTGCCGGGAATGCGGTAAAGACACGTTTCGCTTACTCCGCTGCCGGTACCTTTTCGAGCCCCATCACCTGTGCGCCTGCTGTAATATTTCTTGTCTTGAACCAGCCACGATTCATTTCCAGCGCATATTTTGCCGCACCGGCGGAACTATGCGCTGTTTTAGTGTTGGGCGCCATATCGGCAATATTGAGAATCACCCCTTTTCCATCGATAAAAGCGACGCTCAATGGAATATCGGTATTCATCATCCACATACTCTGCCGGCCAATATAGGAAAACACAAATAGCATCCCGTTATTCTCACCCATCGACTGTCGAAACATCAGTCCTTGCGAACGGGTATCATGGGTGTGCGCAACTTCCGCGGAAACAGTATGGCCTGAAATCCTGAGTTGGCTTACCGGCATTTCGGCATGAGCGGCCGCCGGCAAAAGAAAAACAAAAAGAATTGCAAGAATGCGTATTAACCTGAACCGGGCAGCTGCAGAGGATTTGTCCGGGAAAGTAAAAGTCAAATAGCGCAAGAAGTGCTGGCGAACCATGGCGCGCAACCGAAGCCGGTTCAATGCTTGCCGGTACTGCCGAAACCATTCGCACCCCGGTGACTCAGCTCAAAGTCATTAACCACGTTAAAATCCACCTGCACCACCGGCACCACTACAAGTTGGGCGATGCGCTCCAGCGGATTCAGCGGAAAAGGGCTATGTCCGCGATTCCAGCAGGACACGAATATCTGCCCCTGGTAATCGGAATCGATAAGACCGACCAGATTCCCCAGGACAATGCCATGCTTGTGACCCAGCCCGGAGCGCGGAAGCACCATCGCGGTAAGCCCAGGATCAGCAAGATGGACGGCGATGCCGGTGGGGATAAGATTGGCCTCACCAGGTTCGATGGTCATTACATGATCAATGCACGCCCGCAAATCCAGACCCGCGGAACCGGAGGTCGCGTAAGCCGGCAACTGATTTTTCAAACGTGGATCGAGAATTTTGATGTCAATTTTTATCATGTCAGCCTGTCTGGATTTATTTTTCGGTTTGTTTCTCGTACAACGATGCAATATGTTTAATCAACCGTCGCGCTTGCTCAATTTTCGGCGCTTTCGGCAGATTATTTTTGCCGTCGTTATCAAATAAAGTCAACATACTTTCATCGGAACCGATGGTATCCTGAGCCAGATTGGCGGCGAGTAGCGGCAGTTTTTTCTTGCGCCGCTTGGCTTCGGCATTTCTTTCCAGATCTTCGGTCTCTGCCGCAAAGCCCACGCAAAAAGGGGGTTGGGGCAGGGTTGCGACATACTCCAGGATATCAGGGTTAGGTATGAATTCCAGCGTGATACCGCTTTCCGTTTTTTTTGTTTTCTGTTTATTCGTATTGATGGCACGGTAATCCGCCACCGCCGCGACGCTCACAAAAATATCGATGCGGGAGATCTCTTTTTTTACAGCCGCCAGCATATCCCGTGCGCTCACCACATTGACGAGCCTGGCCGCCACGGGAGCTTCCAGGCACACTGGACCGGAAATAAGCGTGACTTCCGCTCCCGCTTCGAGCGCCGCGCGGGCCACCGCGTAACCCATTTTTCCCGAACTTAAGTTAGTGATGCCTCTGACCGCGTCGATAGCTTCGTAGGTAGGTCCCGCGGTAACGAGCACGCGCTTGCCTTGCAGCAGCTTTGGCTGAAAAAAAGCACATATTGTTTCAGCAAGCTCAGGCGCTTCCAGCATGCGGCCCATGCCGATCTCACCGCAGGCCTGGACGCCGCTGGCGGGACCGAGTATCGTCACCCCGTCGCGCTTTAGCGTAAAAATATTACGCTGAGTCGCGGGATTTTCCCACATTTGCCGATTCATGGCGGGGGCAATCATCAACGGACAATCGCGCGCAAGGCACAGCGTCGAGAGTAGATCATCGGCAAGTCCACAGGCAAGCTTGGCAATAAAATCCGCGCTGGCGGGAGCGACAAGAATGGCATCAACGTTGCGCGAAAGATCAATATGAGCCATGCTGCTGGCAATGCTGGTGTCCCAAAGATCCGTGAATACCTGTTTACCGGTTAACGCCTGTAACGTCGCGGTACCCACGAAATGCCGGGCTGACTCGGTCATTACCGCTTGCACATCCATGCCTTCATGTATCAGAAGGCGTGCGAGTTCCGCTGCTTTGTATGCGGCCACACCACCGGTCAGCCCCAGCAGCAGACGCCTGTCAGTGGCCAAGGATGTGTCGGTCATAAGCACGTGGAATGAAATCATTTCGATAGAGAAACAGGAGTTTAACCTAAAAACGGCGTGTTATTAAGGGGAATGGTCTCCCTCCGAGAAGATCGCCTTTCCGGTTCCAATTCAACTTTGCTGTACTTCTGCCGTTACCCATTACATTATGGCAATTCCAGACTGGCCCGAATCCGAACGTCCGCGCGAAAAACTCCTGAAGAACGGAGCGACGAATCTTTCCGATGCCGAACTCCTGGCGATATTCCTGAGAACGGGTATAAAGGGAAAAAGCGCCGTGGATCTGGCGCGTGAATTACTCAAGCATTTTGACGGTTTAACAGGTCTGTTTGCCGCGAATCAAGTTATTTTTTGCCAGGTGCCTGGAATGGGGCCAGCCAAATACGCCCAGCTACAGGCAGTACTGGAAATGGCGCGGCGCGCCCTGGAAGAAAAACTGAAAACGGGTGACACCATGAGTTCGCCAAAATCAGTGCGCGATTATTTGCGCCTGAGTCTTGAAGGCAAGAAGCACGAAATTTTTATCGGCATTTTTCTCGATTCCCAGAATCGCACTATTGCAGCCGAGGAGCTGTTCAATGGCACGCTCACCCAGACCAGCGTATACCCGCGAGAGGTGGTAAAGCGGGCGCTGCACCATAACGCCGCCGCTATTATCTTTGCCCACAATCATCCTTCTGGTGTGGCGGAACCGAGTCAAGCCGATGAGATCCTGACCCAATCGCTCAAGCAAGCGCTTGCGCTGGTGGATGTAAAGGTCCTGGATCATTTTATAATTGGCGGCGGAACAGCCATGTCGTTCGCCGAGCGAGGATTGATTTGATTTGAGAAAATCTTTGAAATCGGGATATAATAGGCGTTTTTCGAACTCTGGAGTGGCTTATCATGGCACGCGTATGTGAAGTAACCGGCAAGAAACCGATGACTGGCCACCATGTTTCCCACGCTAACAACAAGACCAAGCGGCGCTTTCTACCTAATTTGCAGCGTCGCCGATTCTGGGTGGAAAGCGAGAATCGCTGGATCAGCCTGCGCCTGTCGAACGTGGCGCTGCGGACAATAGATAAGAACGGTATTGACGCGGTACTGACCGATATGCGTGCCCGCGGCGACCGCATTTAAAAACATCATGAAGCGCTATTCAGGCTTCGGCATCTAAGGACATCATTATGCGGGAAAAAATAAAACTTGAATCTTCGGCTGGCACTGGTCATTTCTATACCACCACTAAGAATAAACGCACCACGCCGGAAAAATTAGAGATTCTGAAGTTTGATCCGGTAGCGCGAAAGCACGTCAAATACAAGGAAATCAAACTCAAATAGGACTTTCATAACAGCGGGACCCGGCTGCCTATAATGATATCTCCGGCAAAAACCCGGAGTCCCAAATAAAAAACCCGCTATTAGCGGGTTTTTTATTTGGATCCATACCTCTCTGCTTTTAATTTCTCAGGCGTAGCAACGTAACCTGCGGGAGAAGTTTTGCAGCACCTCGATGCCACTTTCCTCGGCACGGTGACACCAGTCCTCTAATTGCTTGACCAGCTCATCTTTGGATGTCGTGGAGCGTTGCCATACCGCCATAAGCTCTTCACGCATTGTATAGACCTTGTCGAGGGTGATAGTTTTGCTCAGCACCAGACTCAACTTGGCGCGCTCGTCTTCTTGCAGGGTTCTGGAGTCGGCAAGTACCCATCGTTTAAGCGTGGGTCGATCCACACCGAGATTCGTAGCCGCTTCCTTCAGATGGTCGACTTCCTTGGCCAGTGTTTGCTTGAGCGATTGAGCATACTTTGCAAGTACTTCATAGCGGTGAGAAATGACCGCTTGCAGCGTATCGAGATCACATGTTGTCTTGGCCGCATCAAGGCGCAGTTTGGGGGCCACTTTCTTCACCTGGGCCAATCCCATCGATTGCAGAATACATATGTACATCCAGCCGATGTCGAACTCGTACCATTTATTGGATAATCGCGCGGAAGTCGCATAAGCATGATGATTATTATGCAATTCCTCCCCGCCAATGAGGATACCCCAGGGAACAATATTGCGGCTGGCATCCTCTGCCTGGAAAGTGCGATATCCCCAGAAGTGTCCAATTCCGTTGATGACACCGGCAGCCATGATCGGCGCCCAGGCCATCTGTATCGCCCAGATCGTAAGCCCCATGGTTCCGAACAGAATGAAATTGATGATCAGCATCAGCGCGACACCCTTGCGGCTTTGACCGGAGTAGACATTGCGCTCCAGCCAGTCATCCGGTGTACCGTGACCATATCTTTCGAGGGTTTCCAGATTCTTGGCTTCTTTCCGGTAGAGTTCCGATCCTTCCCTCAGTACTTTATTGATACCCAATACTTGGGGGCTATGGGGATCGTCAGCAGTTTCGCACTTGGCATGATGCTTACGGTGTATCGCTGTCCATTCCTTGGTGACCATGCCGGTAGTGAGCCATAGCCAGAAACGGAAAAAATGGCTGGGCAGCGGATGCAGCTCCAGAGAACGGTGAGCCTGATGGCGATGAAGATAGATTGTGATGCTGGCAATAGTGATATGAGTGAGAGCCAGAATAACTACGATATAACCCCACCACGGTAAATCAATAAGACCAGTCACAGTGAAATCCTTTTAGAAAATTTCCAGAGAGAAGGGATACAGCAATTTAAAGGGAAACTAACGTTTAGTCAAGAGATTATACTTCATAAAATATAGTGTGGTGCATCTACTTCTGACACAAAAAGACGGGGCGCAATGCAGCACTTGTCCGGACACTTGGAAGAACGACTTGGCGATCAGAATTTGGCACAAATCCCGGCTCCTACCGCCGCTTCTTACCAATTCCGGGGGGAACATCCGATGGGATGCCTCTGCGCTCGGTATCCTTCAGTCCACGCTCAATGTCTTCTACGGCCTGTTTTACCGTATCCCGCGATTCCTGATGTGCCGTGGCGGAAGCAGTACTTGCCGAGCCGGTCGTCTCGTCTCGATCATGAGGCAATAATAATTCTCTCTTCTCCTGTTTTGGAGAAGGAGGCTTTATCACATCTTCGGCTTTCTTCTTCGCATCAGCGTAAGCTTGTTGCTGGCGCGGATTCTTACTTTTCCGGATAGTCATGTCCTTACTCAGATCGCGGGAATGTTGGATAGTTCAGATTGCACTTCTTAAATAGCAGATTATTATCTTAGTAGTTGCGCAAAATCTATCTGCATCGATATCGTTATATTTGCTTTAGTGTCCTGCGGCGCATTTGTCCGAGTGCATCCGGCTTTTGCAGCGAGCTTCCTTTAAGCCGACTGGCTGGCAGCCAATAACTTCTTGCCAGGATATGTTAAATTGGGACCATTGATGGATCTAATGAATTTTAAGGAGCACCTGGAGTGAATATCAGGCATGGCAGCCCGAAAGAAGCGGAAGAAGCGTTGACCAACAGTGCCGCCGGGCGCTACACCCGCCAATACAAGCGATGAAGCGTGCCTTGCAGACCGCTCGCTCCGCTACATCGGGTAATCCCGCTTACGGAATGCTGCACACAGCAATCAGTGAAGCATTGAAGCACCTGAAGGCGCCGCCGCCCATTTCGGATGAATCAATTCACGACGCACGCAAGTCTCTGAAGAAAGCACGCGCGGCACTGCGGTTATTGCAGGACGGAATGAGCAAGCACACTTATGAAGCGGGAAACTCCGGGCTCAGGGATGCAGGTCGCTTCCTGTCGCCGTTCCGTGATGCAAGATCATTAATTGACGCCTTCGATTCGCTGCATGACCGGTACGGCGACAAGCTGCAAGGCGTGAACCTTGCTCCCCTTCAGAAAATATTGCACGCAAATCTGACAAAGGCTCGACGCCATTTTCTACACACGCCAACCGAGCTGAAGAATTGTATCCGGCTACTTAAAGACTGCACCACCTTGGCAAAAAAGGAGGAATTTTCGTCTATTGATTCCGAAACCATCGAAAAGGGGTTACGGCGCATCTATCGGAAGGGTTGCGAAGCACGCGCTGAAGCTGATACGGCCCGAACACCGGAAGCGCTCCATGAATGGCGAAAGCAGGTGAAATATTTGCTGAATACGGTGGAGGCCCTTCATCCTCACGAGAAGAGGGGTGTAGTAAAAATCTTGAAATGGATTGATCAATTGGCTGACTACCTGGGAAACGATCACGACCTTGCCATGCTTTCACAGGAAATTGCGCGGGGAACTTATGCATCAGTTAATTCCGAGGTGATAAAAACGCTGCATGGATTAATTGACCGGCGCCGGACAAAACTACAGAAAAAAGCGTTCAGTTTGGGAAAAAAACTTTATGACTGGAAACCTAAACGATTTACGCAACGTATATTGAAACAGATATCTCCAGCATCCCCAACCGCTGCGGCACCCTCAGTCATAAAATCATCTCCCACGAATGACCGACAACAAAAAGCCAGCGGTTGACCACTCCTTTTTAAGAAGACCCATAGAGATCTGACATCATTTGACGCTTGAGTTCGCTGCCGGATTCGGGATAAAAGAAATTGTGGCTTGATCTCCGCCTTAGTGGGCTTCCGCACCGAAATTCTTGATGTGTTCACGTAAAATTTTTTGTAGCAATTTTGCCACGCCAAGGAGAAGTGCCATGAAACTTTCAATGCCATCGGCCCGATCACTAGCGTTTGCTGGCGCACTGATCTTCATGGGAACTGGTTTGACTCATGCCCAGCCCGTCGGGGGGCAATCCCCTCAAGGACAGAACAGGTCCGTAATCGGTCAGCCTCCATTAGGTCAGAACAGCTCCATTATTGGCCAACCCCCTGGGGGACAAAGCGGCACCAGGCCGATACAGCCGAATTATCCAAATACCGGTTCAGCGATCGGGAGTGATCCCGTAAAAGACAAACTGAACCAGACAAACCGGGAAGCCGCTGACCTGGATCGCGACGGCAGGATTAGTCCGGAAGAGGCCGCCAGAATGCCGGGAATACCCGCGTCACGATAAGCTGCTACTGAGGACACTATTTCCATGTTTATCCGCCCAGGGCCACCTCATGGCGGCAATTGGCCCCGGCTGCGCCATGTTTCTGCTACTTCCGTTCTAGCCGGCCGTGATGCGCTCGGCATTTCAGATTGCGCCGATTCTTTTCTCGACCCGTGCGCACCAACATATACCCAGGTGAATTCAGCCCCCAGTAAAAAGATCTGAGCCGAATAATAGACCCACACCAGTACTACCACGAGCAAACCTGCTGCACCAAATCCCGAGCTAACGGCGCTTTTCCCAATATAGATACCTATCAGAAGTTTTCCCACCGTAAACAATAATGCGGTTACGGTTGCACCGGCCCAGACATCCTGCCAATGAATCTTGACTCGCGGCATAAATTTGTAAAGCATCGCGAACATGACGGTCATTAAGGCAAAGCTGAACAAAAAATTCAGCGCGGTCGCCCATATTTCAAGACTTGCAAAATAGGGTCCCCACCATTTCCCTAATGCGGCCATCGCAGCGCTGAATACGAGCGATACCATCGTCAGGAAACCTATTCCGAGTATTATTCCGAAGGACAGTAGCCGGGATCAGATCAGCGATGCGGCTATCACCTAATTCCCGCCCACCGTTCAAGAAATACAAATGGTATGTGGAAGAATCTGGTTGCCATGATCTGTTCAGCCGTTTTTCATAAGGAAGCGTGCTGGAGTCGTTGGCTACTCTCCTGCGCCAACTCGTCAGTTAGGTAAAACTGCGGTAACGTCGTATTCCAGGCCTATAAGTCCCGAAAGACCCAGAGGCGTCGCAACCAACTCTTCACGATTGAGCCCCGGAAGAACCCCCGGAGCCATTTAGCCGGCGAGGCTAATACCGGCCAAGCGGATCAGGACCGGACCCTTCGTGACTCTCTCTTTTATCACGGTCAATAATGGACTCGGTACCAGGCTTCGTTTCCTTTTTTTCGCTCGAACTATCTGATTTCTTCTTAGGCTCGCCTTTTTTAATGGTGCCATACTCCTGCCCGGCAGGAGTCTTCCCCGGCTTATATTGTCCGGCTCCGGATTGTCCGATTGGGGGACTATCCATTGGCCCGGTCTGAGCATGAGCTGAACCGTATATAAACAGAATCAATATCAAACCCAGCACGCTGAAACCTGCGTGGGTAATGAGCTGCGAGGATCGCGGCGCTTCATTTCTAGCTGTTGCAGGATAATTCATGGTGAGATTCCTTTCATCCGTTCAGCGATGGTGCTGTGGAAGAATAATACAAAGCATTCCCCACCCCTTCAGTGCGCTACCGCACGAGACCGGAATACGAATTCACGGAGTTACAGAGGCTCATCAAGCTCGTCGAGAGCACCTGCAACATCTGCCTGGGGTGAAATATCCGGGCTGACAGCCCGCCGGATTAAAGAATCAAAGCGAAAAATGGCTAGTAGGGACAGATTTTGACGATTTTGAAGGCCAATAGTCGTTCTATATGAGGCGAAGATGGCGAGATATGGTCCGACCCGATGCTTTACGCCCGGCTTGCAGCTGACTTCCCTTTAAGTCCGGCAGGTTGTTAAGGGGGCGTTTCCTCTGGCTTCTTGTCGCATTTGATTTCCCAAATAAGGCGCGAGGACGTGACTCCGCCGGTCGGACCCATAATTGGACGCGCCTCTTCAGAAATAAGCGTATATCCCGTCATGCACAGATTCCTGGCATCGATGTCCATGGATCTGATGGTTTGCTCCCTTGATCCCGACTCTCCGTCATATAAACTTGTAATGGAGTAAATCCTTGAACCGTCAGCCGCGGTAGTGGGCGTGCCGTCAGCCAGCATCGAACCGCAACCCGCGAGCAAGGGAAGGATCAACAAAGCGCTTTTCATAGATTTAATATCCTTCCTTGATAAAGTCCGGACAATTTACCATATCGAGTGCCGCAGCGATGCAACTGTCAGTTTTGCTGTCGCATCTGATTTCTCAAATAAGATGCGTGAAACGCTGATCTTCCCAAGCCGAATTATGGCGACTTCCATTATCAATCTTTTCTCTCCCTGATACTCATTGATGCGTGCTGCGCTCAATCCGCAACTGTTTCCGCAGTGCTGGGGGCAGTATATCGGCCAGCGCGGCATCGGTCCGTCCGCGAGCAACACGCGGTTGCCCATTATAAGCACAACGGCAATCTGCTTAAGCAGCGCGGTCTCGTCATCGCGATGCAGGCAACCTCACCGCGGGATGTAAATATGAGCGTGTTACTCCCCTGGGCGCCTTCCGTCGGAAGCTTTTCTAGCTCAAATTCCTTTGGCAAGCTCTGCGTTATCACGATGAAGTTAGCATTCATTTTAATTGGATAATTGCTATCTTTTCTGGTCCGGGATGTGTCGTGTTACGTAATGAGATTTAATTTTAATCGCGGGCCAGCCCAGGATATTAATTTTTTCTTTCGACTATTGTCCGTCGCAAGGCAAGGATCCCAATTTAATTCAATAATGTAGGGAATTCCTGACAAGGCATTCATTTGTGCCGACTTCACATCTCAGCTTTATCCGACAGACATGTGAAGTTTTTGTGATAAATTTCATACGTATGATTAAATAATCATACTTCTTAACAATATAAAGATAACGATAACCGGGCCCGTCGTTCGGATAAAAGAGGGAAAATCATGGGACAAGAATTCATCTTGTTGAGATGTATGGTGGCGACCTTATTCGTCTCCGCATTACCTGCTTTAGCGCAGCAGTCCCAAAAAATAAATGATGTTGAAAAGAACGCCGAGAAAGGGTTAGAAACCCCGACACAGCCGTCAGTCCCTTTCCAGGTGGCCGCCAATGATCTGAAGGTTGTCAGGCTCGAACCCCTCGTCATAAAGGGTCAGAGCCTTACCATCAGCAAGAATCAGCCGTTTAGCGTGCATGTGTTCGACAAGGATTTCATTGCTGATCGTCAGGTTGCCAACCTGGAGCACCTCTTCCGTGAAACGGCAGGCATGGAAGTACGAAGTCTAGGTTACGGCAGCGTTGCCAGCTCCATTAACCTGCGTGGTTTTGCCGGTGGCGGGCATGGCGGTGATATAGGCTTCGTAATTGACGGCATTCCATTGAATGAAGCCTCAAGCCATGCTGACGGCTACGCTGATATGAGCGTAGTCATCCCGCTGGAGATCAATGCCATGAGAATTTTCAAGGGCCCGGTATCGGCCCTGTATGGAAACTTCAACCGGGCCGGCGTAGTGGCGTTGGAAACCCGCCGGTCCGGCAAGTATGCTGAACTGGATGTGCGTGGCGGTTCGTTCGGAACCGTGGATTTGCAGGCGGCTGCCGGCGGGAAATTTTATGGAGTGGATTTCAATGCTGCCGTGCAAAACTTCACCACCAACGGCTTTCGTCCTCAATCGGACAGCAATCGCCAGACCGGATCGCTCAGTGCAGGGTACAACTTTACCGACAAGACGCGCTTTACCATAGCCGGCCGGGCGCATACTGGGGAGGCGAATACCGCCTCCGTGATCGCCCAGGATCAATACGATAATCGCCACAACCGCAGTGCCTTCTTCGCAAAAAATCCGAATGTCCAGAACGATGGCACCGACAAGGATCTCTATACCATAAGGGGAGACCTTTCCCATGCGATTACGCCGCAGATAACCGCCGCGCTTTTTGGCTACGCCACCACGCAGACATTTCGCCGGTCCTTTACACGGCTGACCAATGCCACCACCTGGCAGCAGCGGCAGGAAGATTATGATCGAGATGTACTGGGATTCGGACTCAACGTCAACGGCAAACACAACTTTCTGTTCAAGCCTCTGACTTGGGTACTCGGAGCGGAACGCTATGAAGAGAAAACCTTGTACAAGTATGCCGATGCGCTGAACAATGGCCAGTTCACACCCACCACCCTGACCGCAGGCGTCAATGGCGGCAGTGGAACCCTTAACCGGAATCTCAAAACCAATTATATTTCATTGTTTGCCCAAACCGAATGGGTACTCAACCCCTATTTCAGGCCTTCCTTCGGCATTCGCAGAGATTTTATCGACGGGGAGTGCGACCGGCGCGGCCTCGAAACCCGCACCGGTGCAAGCGCGCAGTGCGGCAAGATGGAGAATTTCGATATTACCACGCCCAAGTTCGGCTTCCGCTCCACGCTGTGGCCGGGGCTCCTGGAAGCGCGGCTGAGCGTGGCCGACGGTTTTGCGCTGCCGAGCGATGCGGCAAAATTCACACCTGGCATCGGTGTCAAGCCCACTACGTTCAGACAGCTCGAGCTGGGTTTCACGCTTACGCCAGGGTCGATGTTGATAATCGATGTGGCCCATTACCAGATAGAGAGCAAGAACGAGGTGGCACTGCCAAATCCTGCCCTGCTCGATTATGTCAATGTCGGAAAAACCAAGCGAATCGGCACCGAGGCTGAAATCCGGTTCATGCCAGCACAATGGTTTGAAGCCACCGCGGCGATTTCCAATTTCAACTCGAGAATTACCGAAACCTTGCCTAACCAGGCTTACCTGCTCGGTGCCGACGTCGTGGGGATGCCCAAATTCATGGCGACGTTTACAGGCACAGTGCGGCCCATGCCTGGCATGGCGATCACCGCCATAGGCAGAATATTTGGCCGTTATCCAATCAACCTGCCAACGGCCACGGCAGCCCAGGCATATTATGACGGGTACGAGACGGTGGACATAATAGCGAGCTATGAGCCAAGGTCGCAACCGTGGAATATGCGGGGGCGTTACTTCGTCCAGGTATTCAACTTGACGGACGCGCGCTATGCCTCTTCCGCCGGCATAACAAGCGGCTCAAGGACCTATAATCCGGCAGCCCCCCTTACGGTGCTGGGCGGAATTTCGTTCAAATTTTAATCCAGTTCGTCTTCAAAGGAGAACTACATTGCTTCACGCTCAGGATCTCACCAAGCGGTATAACGGCGTACTGGCATTGGACCGGCTGAATCTTACCGTGGCGGGTGGGGAAATCTTTTGCCTGCTAGGCGGCAACGGAGCGGGCAAGACCACCACCATCAACCTGTTTCTAAATTTCGTCCCGCCGTCCAGCGGACGAGCGCTAGTGGACAACATTGACGTCACCAGGAATCCGCTTGAGGCCAAGCGTCAAATAGCCTACATCCCGGAAACCGTGATGTTGTATGGCAGTTTATCCGGCCTTGAGAATATTTCCTACTTTACGACGCTCGCACTTGGAGTAAAGCGGCCTGACGACGAGTTGCTGGAACTTCTGGATCAAGCGGGATTGGCGCGAGAAGCGGCATTCAAGCGCGTTGGAGGCTATTCCAAGGGAATGCGTCAAAAGGTGGGAATTGCAATTGCGATGGCCAAGAATGCGAGAGCGCTGTTGCTCGATGAACCCACGTCAGGTCTTGATCCCCAGGCAGCAAATGAATTTGCCTCCCTGCTCCAAAAATTGAAACATAAAAATATAGCTATCCTGATGACCACGCACGACCTTTTCCTCGCCAAGCAAACCGGAACACACGTGGGCATCATGCGCAGCGGAAAACTGATATCGACACTCGCTACAGTCGATGTGGATTCCACGGATCTGGAACGAATATACCTGGAGATTTCCGGGAGCAGGCAATTGGCATGAGTAATCTAGTTCAATCACATGTTGGGGTCAGCTCCGGGACAACTCTCCGAGGCGGTATCATTGCGGTCGTGGCCAGGAAAGAGTTCCTGGAGCTGTTGCGCGACAGGAGGCTCACCTGGATGGCGGGAACGTTTTTACTGCTGATGCTGGGCGCGTTTCTGATGGGATGGCAGCAGATGCAGCAGACAAGGGTGGAACGGACCGCAGCGCAGAATGTTTCGTACGCTCAGTGGCTCGGTCAAGGCGAAAAGAATCCGCATAGTGCAGCTCATTTTGGGCAGTATGCATTCAAGCCTTCCAGTCCACTATTATTTGTTGATCCCGGTATTACGCCGTTTGTGGGCGTAAGCGTCTGGATGGAGGCCCACAAGCAGAATGAATTCAAGTTCCGTCCGGCTCGCGATGCAACATCACTACAGCGGTTTGGCGAGCTATCCGTTGCCTTCATATTGCAAGTATTGGCACCCCTGATAATCATCCTGCTGACATTCTCCGCTTTTACGGGGGAGCGGGAACGCGGTACGCTGCGCCAATTGCTGAGCGTTGGCGTACACCCATTACAGTTGCTGGCCGGGAAAGCGCTGGCAAGCACGCTCGCTCTCTGTGCATTGATGCTGCCATTGGCAATGGGAAGCTTGATAATGCTGCTTCCCTCATCCGAGCACCATGTCGGCATCGATAACATACGCGAGCGCGTGATCCTCATGATGGCGGGCTATGCGATTTACCACGCGGGTTTTACCGCATTGTCGCTTGGTATCTCGGCACTTGCGAAATCCTCCCGCAAGGCTCTGGTGTTATTACTCGCTTTCTGGGTGCTGAACAGTTTTGTCGTACCGCGCCTGATGATCGACCTGGCGCGTGGCGCAAGCCCGACACCTAGCGCGGTAGAATTCCAGACCGCCCTGACCGAGGCACGCAAAGCCACTTTTGGGCATGACGATACTCATCCTGCCTATCTCAGTTTTCGCGATGATGTATTGAAGCAGTATGGTGTATCGAAAGTTGAGGAGCTTCCCGTGGATTTTGATGGATTGGCGCTACAGGAGGACGATATGCGCGGCTACCGTATTTTTGACAAAGCCTACGGTGCGTTGTGGGACAGTTATGCGCAACAGGAAAGGATACGTTCGTTCGCAGGGTTTATGTTTCCGTTGATGGCGATGCAACCTATCTCGATGGGGCTGGCAGGTGCGGATATCGAACACCATAACGATTTTGCACGCGCCGCCGAAACATACCGCCGTCATATTCAGGGCATAACGAGCGACGATCTGGTAAGAAACCGGAAGTATGGCAACAAGGAGTATAAAGCTGCTCCGGAGCTGTGGGCAAAGATACCGGCATTCACCTATCAAATTCCCGGTACCCGCTGGGTGTGGGACCGGCAAGGCTTCAATTTCCTGATACTGGCAACTTGGGCATTTGTAATGGGAATTATCGCGGTATTTGCCGCCCGCCGCTTGTCGCCGGTATGAGCGCGCCGGGAGCCAGCATGTCTTCATTCTTTTCATTCCGCGAGGTTTTTCGCCACGAGTGGCATAGTTTTAAAGCGGAGAGGGTGATCGGGAGTATTTTGGTCATGCTGTCAATAGCCGCCGGGTATGGCCTCGTCAACGGCAAAACGTTGGTTGAGAAGCAGCGGTATGCGACGGAGGCAGCAGGAAAAGAGGAACAGCTGAGATTGAACGATAATCTCCAGAAGCTGGTTGCGATGCAGAAAGGCGAGTATATCGCTTCAAGCGCTTTCCGGAATCCAGCCAATCCCCTGTGGATCGGAAGCCGCCACGCAGCTACCTATGCGGTTCTTCCTCCCGGCCCCCTTGCTTCGACCGCTATCGGTCAAAGTGACTTGAATCCTTCCTACATTTTAATATCCGCCGACAGCAAGGAAACGTTTACTTTCAACGAGGAGATTGAGAATCCAGGCAACCTCCTCATTGGTCATTTCGATCTGGCGTTTTTTATGGTTTATCTCTTGCCATTGCTCATTATCGCGTTGTCCTACAACGCCCTTTCAGGCGAGCGCGAACAAGGTACGCTGGCAATACTCATGGCGAATCCTATCCGGCTAAGCATCGTGCTTCTTGCCAAGCTTGCATGCAGGGCCACATTGCTTATTCTGCCGCTGGCGACGGTAACCGTCGGATTTGTTGTTTTCGAGAACCCTTTTCAGTCATTTTCGACCGATGTCGCGGTACGTCTCGCATGGTGGATCGGACTCGCCATCGCTTATGCTTTGTTCTGGTTTTCCGTTACAGCTGTGGTTTCCATTCAGGGCAAAAGCTCGGAACATAATGTGCTGGTTCTTATAGGCCTATGGGTAGTGTTTTCACTGATCGTGCCCACGTTACTTAGCGTCGCCGTAAATGTGGCGTATCCAGTTCCATCCAGAGTAGAGATGATCAACAGCTTGCGCGCTATACAGACAGATGTCAGCAAGGAGTATGACGCTTCAGTAGCTCGCTACGAGGAGGAGCATTCCGCCATGTCAGGCAATGATGGCGTTCTGAACAAAAAAGACCTGGGTGCTGCTCGCAAGAGAATTCTTGTGCAACAGTCTGCAGCCCGCTTGACTGAGAAGCTCATGACACAGCATAACGATCAACTGACGCATCAGCAACGCATCGTAGACTGGCTGGGTTTCTCATCTCCCGCGATTGTCATGCAGGGGGGATTGAATGATATAGCAGGAACTGGAAATAGCCGTTACCAGCACTTCATGGGGCAGGTTGACCGGTTTTACACTGATTGGCAGGGGTTTTTTATACCCAGGGCATTGAAAAATATTGCCTTAACACCGGAAGACTACAATAATTTTCCTCGTTTCCAATACCAGCCCCAACCACTTTCCGATTTGAATTCACGTTTGATGCGCACTCTTCTCGGGCTGCTCATTCCGGCTATCCTGTTGGGTTATCTTGGCGCCCGGCGCATTTCCCATTATCCCGTCACAGCCTGATTGCAACGATGCTCTTTCCCTGATGCGCATTGATGCGTGCCGCGCTCAAGCACCCAGCATCATCAGGCTCGCATTGCCACCGGCGGCGGTCATGTTCACGCTCACCACTCGCTCGGTGGCCAGCCGGTACAGCGGAAAATCGTGACCATCAGTTGCGATCAGCGGTACCCTTGCACCGTCGCGTGCAGCGAGTTCGCAGCGTAGCCGATACGCATCGTCCGCTGGCCCAGCATAGAGTACAGCGGCGATCGCCTCGTGCATCCAGCCACGCTCAACCCGTAACTGTTCGCACACCGTTGGGGGCAGCGTATCGATCAACGCGCGCGGCATCGGCCCGTCCGCGAGCAACGCGCGGTTGCCCGTTGCAAGCACGGCGGCAATTTGCTTAAGCAGCGCGGTCTCGTCATTCGCAATACAGGCAACCTCGCCGCGTGGCGCAAACATGAGCGTGTTGCTCTCCCCCGTCGGTCCCGGCAGCGGAATGTAATGCATCAGGGGGGTGCGTACCGCATAGTCCGTACAGCGCTGGGCAAATGCGGAGCGGCCGGTCTGCCGCGCCCACCCGATAAGCACTTGCAGGGCTGCCAGCGCGCCCGGTTCACCCTGTTCGTCCTTTTTGCGGACACTCCCCATGCGCGCAAGCGATATCGGTGCTTGGCGCAGCAGGCGATGCAGGTATAGCGGTCCGCCAGCCTTGGGGCCGGTGCCGGATTTACCCTCGCCGCCGAATGGCTGCACTCCCACTACTGCCCCGATCATGTTGCGGTTCACGTAAATGTTGCCGGCATGTACGCGGGCCGCAACGAAATCTATAGTTTCATCTATCCGGCTGTGCACGCCGAACGTGAGCCCGTAACCGGTCGCGTTGATGCAACTGACCAGTTCGTCCAGCCGGTCGCGCGCGAAGCGCACAACATGCAGCACCGGGCCGAACACCTCACGCTCCAGCTGGCCGATATCGCCGATCTCGATCAGAGTCGGCGGGACAAAGGTGCCGTTCACACAAACGGGCGGCAGTGGCAGCTGGAACACCGCGTGACCGGCCTCCCGCATCTTCTCGATGTGATCAAGCAACGTGCGCTGCGCATCGGCATCGATCACCGGACCGACGTCGGTGGCCAGCCGCCCAGGGTCGCCGAGTGCAAGTTCCTGCATCGCACCCTTCAGCATCTCCAGAACACGGCCGGCAATATCTTCCTGCAGGCACAGCACGCGCAGCGATGAGCAGCGCTGTCCGGCGCTGTCGAATGCGGACACCAGTACGTCCTGTACCACCTGCGCAGGCAACGCGGATGAATCGACCACCATGGCGTTCTGACCACCGGTCTCGGCAATCAGCGGGATCTCCTCATCCCGCGAACGCCTGGCAAGCGTGCCGTGGATGACCTGCGCAACTTCGGTCGAGCCGGTGAAGATCACGCCGTGCACGCGCGGGTCGCCAGTGAGCCGCGCGCCGGTCGTCTCGCCGCGTCCCGGCAGGAACTGCAGTGCCGCGCGTGGAATACCGGCCTCATACAGCAATCTCACCGCGGTTGCTGCAATCAGCGGCGTCTGCTCGGCCGGCTTCGCGAGCACCGGGTTGCCGGCGGCGAGCGCGGCACTCACCTGACCGATGAAAATCGCAAGCGGAAAATTCCATGGACTGATGCAAACTACCGGCCCGAGTGCTTCCGGCTGGCTGCCGTTCGTGAACTGGCTACGCATCTGCTGCGCGTAATAGCGACAGGAGTCAACCGCCTCGCGCACCTCTGCGAGCGCATTCGGCAATGACTTGCCGGCCTCGCGCACCGCGAGCCCGATGAGCTCCGCACGGTGCGTCTCAAGTGCGTCGCCCGCACACTCGATCAACGTCGCACGGAACTCAAGCGGCACCGCCTGCCATTCGGGTGCAAACGCCAGCGCGGCTGCGAGCGCCGCTTCGATGTCGCTTTTACTCGCTTCGATCACGGTGCCAACACGATCGGTACGATCGGCAGGATTGAAAATCGGCAGCCGTTCGCCATCGGTGCGGTCACCACTGGCCAGCATCGGCATAGCCAGCCAGTCCCGGTCTTCCAGCACGGTCAACTCGGCGGCCAATTTGGCGATCGCGTGCTCGTCGCTGAAATCGATGCCGGATGAATTCCTGCGCCCACTGCCGTACAAGTCGCGCGGCAGTGGAATCGCTGGATGCGGCATCGATCCCTCATGCTCAACCTGGGCGACCGGATCGGCAATCAGCTCATCCACACTCACGTCCTCATTGAGAATGCGGTTGACGAACGACGAGTTTGCGCCATTCTCAAGCAGGCGCCGCACCAGATAGGCCAGCAATGTATCGTGGCTGCCGACGGGTGCATAGATCCGGCACGGCTTGGCGAGTTGATCCGCACCAGTCACCTGATCGTACAATGTCTCACCCATCCCATGCAGGCATTGGAACTCGTAGTCGTCAACCCGCGCGTCCTGCGCCATCTGATAAACCGCCGACAACGTGTAGGCATTATGCGTCGCAAACTGCGGGTATACCGCGTCCGGCGCGCGCAACAACCGCTGCGCGCAGGCAAGGTAGGCGACATCGGTGTGCACCTTGCGCGTATAGACCGGATAGCCTTCCAGCCCGTCGACCTGCGCACGCTTGATTTCCATGTCCCAATACGCGCCCTTGACCAGCCGGATCATGATCCGGTGACCGCTGCGGCGTGCGAGATCGATGATCCAGTCAATCACGAATGGACAACGCTTTTGATAAGCCTGGACGACGAAGCCGATGCCATTCCAGCCGGCCAATTCCGGGTCGAACGCGAGCGTCTCCAGCAGATCGAGCGAGAGTTCGAGCCGGTCCGCTTCTTCAGCGTCGATATCCAGTCCGATGTCATAGCGCCTCGCGAGCAGCAAGAGGGATTTCAGCCGCAGCAAAAGTTCAGCGACCACACGCTCGCGCTGGGCGCGCATGTAACGCGGATGCAACGCGGAAAGCTTGACCGAGATCCCGGGTCCCGCGTAGATCCCACCGCCGGCGCTCTCCCCGCCGATGGCGTGGATCGCGGCTTCATACGACGCATAATAGCGGCCGGCGTCGGCTGCGGTTAATGCAGCCTCGCCCAGCATGTCATACGAATAGCGGTAGCCGCGCGCCTCGTGTTCACGGGCGCGCTCAAGCGCCTCCTGGATCGTCTCACCGGCCACGAACTGTTGCCCCAGCATGCGCATCGCAAGATCCATGCCCTTGCGAATCAGCGGCTCCCCTCCTTTCGCGGCCAGATGCGTCAGCGCGGATGCCAGCCCGTCTTCGCTATGGGTGGACACCAGTCTGCCGGTGATCAGCAGACCCCAGGCGGCCGCATTCACGAACAGCGACGGACTCTTCCCAAGGTGTGAACTCCAGTCACCCCTGCTGATCTTGTCGCGTATCAGGCGGTCGGCGGTTTCCGGGTCCGGGATACGCAGAAGTGCCTCGGCTAGACACATCAGCGCGATGCCTTCCTGACTGGACAGTGAAAATTCGTTCATCAGCGCGTCGACCCCGCTGGCACGGGCGCGCTTGTCGCGGACTGTGACAACCAGCTTGCATGCACGTTCTCGCGCCTGGGACCGGCTTACGCACGGCAGATCGATCTGAGTCGCCAGATTGTTAACACTTTGTGCCTCATCGTGCCGGTAGGCATCGGTGATCGCGGCACGCAGTGGCGGTTGCGGAGTACGGGGTTCGGATTGGAGAGCGGCAGTCATTAAGGGCCTGCGTTACTACGTGGAAAGCGGTTTTCTCATCATTTCCCCGCCATTTTCTGTTGCACGAGACCGGGCCGCAGTCATCCATCATGATCCCAAAACATCGCCGGGACAATTTCTTGGAACCGCCACCCGCCACATCATTTTTTTATGCCTGCTGCCTCACAAACTCTTGCCACGCAGCGGCTGCCGCTTCAAAATCATTGATTGAAATCTTGACTGCTTCTCCAGGTTTCTCCGCATAATCCTCCTCGATTTCAACTTGATCCGGAAACAAGCGGAGCCAATAAGCGTTTCCTATCCGCTCCCACGAAGAAATCCGCCCTGATTTAACTTCCCTGGTTTTCTGCAACAGCTCTTCCGCCCATTGAGCATTCTTTTGTATGTCAATGGTAAGGTAAGCGATGATGAGATCGTGAGCCGAATTGTCACGGAGGCGGCCCGGCCAGGCAAAACTATCGGCACTCATTGGCGTATGGGAAATGCTGTGTTGATCTTATTGTTTCCAGGCGCGGCAAAGCCAATGAGGAAAAACTCTTCGTTGTTGCTGCAATAGCCTGACAGCTCCTCCTTCGTCACATGGGTTGGCCGGTTTTTGCCACATTTCACCCAGCCTGGGGAGCCTTCCGGGCAACTGCGATCCGGATGCGCCGATGCATAGGAAATGGAATTGAGAACCTGTTCGGTTGAGCAGCTGTCGGGAAACATCGAAGAAAATTTGCTTCTATCGGGATTATTAGTATGTGACCATCTGCCGGTATATATTCCCGCTGAATTGGGCGAATCTTGTACCGTAAAATTCCTGACCGTCGCGGGATTCACGCCGCCAGGACGCGAATGAAAACCTTTTGGACGGCTGTTTGTCCATTCTCCGCAAAAGACATGCTTCTGACTCATTTGCAAGCCGTTACCAAGTGTAGCCCAGTGAGGCAGCGTTGAACAATTCACCCCAGCCAATGCATGTAGCGGGAATAAGAAGAATGCGAACAGGTATGCAAGAAGAATAATCGGTCGCGCATCATACATCGCTTCTTCCTCGATGACAAAATGGATATCGGTGCAACGGATGAGTAGATTAGCATGCTTTGAATGCCGCTGGATTGGGCAATAACCCATAACATCCCTTACATCCCTTACATCCCTTACATCCCTTACGGCCGCTGGTGTCCGGCTGGACAGCGCGGAAGATAGGAGAATTCCCGAGCAACGCAGGAGACGCCGGAGTGCGATTACCGACAGCGCACGAAATGGAACGCGCGCGATGGCGATGCCGCATTATCCCAGGATAATGCGGCATGCAGGATCAGGTTCTAACCGAGATGCTGTAAGAACCCGTGCCGGTTGGGCTGTAATGCCTGACCTGGGCATAGTAAACGCCAGGCGCAAGGTTGACGGCAATCCTTGAATTGGTTCCGGGACCGCTATCATCATCCTGAGCGATGAATGTGGCCGGGTTGCCGGGACCAAATAAAGTCAGGAAACAGTCGGTGCTGCCAGCGGTCTCGATAGTATGGGTACCGGAATTAGTGACTGTGAATGTATACATGTCCCGCTCATTCGCGGCAGCGATCGTTCCCTGCACTGCCGGACCATTCACCTGAATGGTTGGGTTACCGGGCTGGGGTGCCGATCCGCTTACCGAGATACTATAGCTCCCGACTGATGAGCCGCTGTAGTGCCGCACCCGCACATAATAGGTACCCGCTGACAGATTTCTTTCAATCCGCGAATTCGCGCCGGGCCCGCTGTCATCATCTTCAGTAATGATTGTCGCCATGTCGTTGGGGCCATACAGGCCCGTCACTACGTCGGTGGAACCCTGAGTCCCAATGACATGAGTTCCGGGTGTAGTCACGACGAAACTGTATATATCAATTTCTCCCGCCTGCCCTATTGCGGCCGAAGTCGCTGGCGCGCCAACGGTAAGGGGCACGACCTCCGGAGATACCACTCCCTCATCGTCATACGTGTAACCGAGCGCATGATGATCGAGAACGCTTCGAGGCGTAGGCGGAGACGCTTCATTGTTCCATGGCGGCATCGGATCATCCCGGCCGTGACCCGCCACCACATTGGGGGTACCGCTGGGCGGCAAATAAATCGCCGCAGGATTTTCCCTTTGCCATTCCGCCCATAGCCGATCGATATTGCAATGGTGCAGCCAGAATACGGGATCATTGGGAGACGACATGGCCATCATCGACCCGCCAACCCACATGTGCCCCGGATTGTGAATAACCCCCTCCAATCGATTCCGGAAACTCGTGCTGGTGCTGCTATTGGAGTTCCATGGTGCGGAATCATATGGAACCACATTCAGGGTGGCGCTGACCCCTTGTTGAGTCGGCAGGGCTCCCATTGCGCCAAACGCGCGAGTAAGGAAAGTGACCGTATCGCCGGGATCACGCACCGTAAGCGTCCATTCTCCGGTCGAAAAGGCAAAGGGACCTGTAGTCACCTGCCGGCTGGCACCCGCTCCATTGCCGCCCATGAAATTCGCGGCCCAAAGCGAGGCGCCAGCCGTCCTGTCGACTGTCCAGTCCCAGTAGGGTATGGAAACACTTGAATCGATCTGCTGGAGGGCAAGCTCGAACCGGCGAAGATACTCCCGGTGCCACGGCAAAAAAGCCGGACCCCCATGCGCAGGGTCGTTGGGGCTGGCCATAAAGGCCGCGCGATGTTGAGCAACGAATATGTCGTAGTCGCCGTTTGCCTTCAGCGCCTTCACCGCAGCGACAAATGCGGCTTTCTCGGCGGCTGACAGGGTGGACTGATTTTTTCGGATTCCCATGTTATTCCCCCGTTTCCCTGTAATCGATAATCTTCTTGGCTAATTCGGCTGGCGAAGGTTGAGGGTCGAAGGCGAAGCCGGATGCCTTATACCCTCCACCCGCATCGCGTACCGTGTAGATTCGCTCCCCATCGATGTATAGTTCAGCCCCCTCAGCGCCCGCTTCGTCTTCGCTGATCCCTGCGGTAGCTCTCGCGGTAGAAGCGTCTGCTCCGGTACGAAGAATAACCTCCCGGCCCTTATAGGTTTCACGTTGCTCCGCCATTTTTCCTCCCTCGCAAATATGAGTTCCAACCAAATTAGAAACCAACACGTCAAATGAACTGGTATTTTTAATATAGATCATCTCATTGAAAATGCCAGGAAAGCTGATGCGCCGAATTGCGCCAAATCAGATATAGCCCGAAAATATTCCAGGAAATAACGTTGCGCTACTGAAAGTTACCGAAAAGAAGACCACAATATGGAAAAAGTCCGCGGTGCGAGTATTTTGAAACGATTAAAACATTATCCTAGGACAGGTCGACCAGCAATCCGTAGATAGTAACTTTCCTTTACTTTGGATTTTGCAACACATGACGATACAAACGAATACCGCTAGCGCGGATACTTCCCCGATCCGGCTGGTGATTCATGGTGGCGCTGGCACTATCGCACGCCGCAAGCTGACATCAGACCTCGAGCAGGCTTACAGGCAGGTGCTTTCGCAATCGCTGGCCGCTGGCCATGCAGTGCTTGAAGCAGGCGGCAGCAGCATCGATGCCGTCATCGCGGCAATTGTGGTGATGGAGGATTCGCCTTTATTCAATGCCGGGAAGGGTTCGGTGTTTAGTAATGCCGGCCGCAACGAGCTGGACGCATCGATCATGGATGGTTCCACACGCATGGCAGGTGCTGTTGCCGGGGTTACAACGATTCGCAACCCGATCCGCGCTGCACACGCCGTGATGACGCAAAGCGCGCATGTAATGCTGATCGGCCAGGGGGCCGATGCTTTCGCTGCCGAGAAGGGTCTGGAGATTGTCGATCCGTCCTATTTCCATACGCAATTCCGCTGGAATCAATTGCAAAAAGCCATTGCCGAGGAACGCATACTGCGCGATCACGATGCGGGTCCCGATATGCCGCTACCTGACGCGAATGAAAAGCGCGGAACAGTGGGTGCCGTGGCGCTGGATCGTCATGGCAATCTCGCTGCCGGCACATCGACTGGCGGGCTTACGAACAAGCGCTTCGGGCGTGTAGGCGATTCGCCGGTCATCGGTGCCGGAACCTACGCGGACAATCGTTCGGTTGCAGTATCCGCGACCGGCACCGGAGAAATATTCATTCGCACTGTCGCTGCGTTCAACACGGCGGCACAGGTACGGTTGCAGCATATTCCAATTACCGAGGCGGCGGATAACACTCTGGCGGAAATTGCTGCCATCGGCGGGGATGGCGGTTTGATCGTGCTGGATGCAAAAGGCAATTATGCAATGCGGTTCAACACCAGCGGCATGTACCGCGGCACTATCGGCAGCAATGGCATCATGCGGGTAGAAATTTTTTCATAGGCTAGGGCCTGTTAACACTTATTTCGCACCCGCGTTGCTACACAAAAAATGCGGAGGCAAGGCGCGAAGCACAGGCCATAGCAACCTATGGCCAAGCTTCGTAACGCGGCCTCCACGTTTTTTGTGCACAACCCGAAGGGACGGGACGGATTTCATCCAGCCCTTCGTTACTCGCCGCTTACGGAGGCCTGCTCCGCCGCGCGGCTCATGCCTCGTGCGGGATGAAATCAGTCACCGTCGCGGGTGCAAAATAAGTGTTAACAGGCCCTAGATGAATCGTATGCCCGCCTTTCTTCGCTTCTTTTTGCGTGCTCAACGGGATCAATGATAGAAAAAACCCGCCGCAGCGGGTTTAAAATTACCTATACGGAGCAACTCCTATAGCTTGTTGGCTGCATCCTTAATCGTTTCCTTGGCATCTCCCACACCTTTTTGTATCTTTCCTTCAACCTGCTTGGCGAGACCTTTTGCTTGATCCTCTTTGCTGCCAGTTATTTTACCGGCCTCTTCCTGAATCTTTCCGCTGATGTCTTTAGCCGTACCCTTGATTTGATCCTTATTCATTTATATTCTCCTGGAAAAATTGGAACATGACCTGCTTTTAATTTTGATGAACGCAGGAGTATGTATTTTAACAATCGCCCAAAACTCATCCGTTCGGTAATGCACATTGGGTCAGGAAATCAGAAAAAAACACTATATTAGTTCGATGCTCATCTCAATGACCCAACAACAGTTATTCGTCATTATCTCCCCTGATGACCCATCTCAGGAATGGGAGCTATCGCTGGGTTCAACTGACGCGCGTTATCCGGGAACCGAAGCCATAGAGCTCAATTCAAAAGCAGACGTTGCAATCGATTACCGTTAAATGAAATTCTATTGGGGACGAGATGAATACGGATTACAAAGGATGCAATATTGTTGCCACGGCGAAATAACAAGCATTGAAGAGCTATGGCTCAATCTGAAAAAGAGAGGGGTTCGTAACACCGGGCGGCGCCACGAACCCCAAATATGGAGGAAAGGAAACCATTAAAACAACTGAGGAAACAAAAATTTACGGCAATCTACACACACAGTTACAGATACTCTTATTGCATCGTAGCGATTTCTCAACGTCGAGAAGAATATCTGCCAGCAGAATAATCGATTTTTACCACCGAAGGAATGTGACAAATTGTCGCGCCACAATTTGAAGATGCTTTGGAAGGCAGGCCAACAAGTCGGAGCCTGCCATGAAACTATGTACAAGACTATTTCGCACTCATGCTGATTGATGGTCTGCGACTCGATACAGGCATGCCCGTCACCTTCCGAAGCATATGGGCAAACAACTTGCCGCTTCCGTTCGGGTGATGCGGTTCCGTCAGATGACGAGAAGCTTAGAAGAAAAACAGCCATAGATAGACGAGTCCGCTGATCACCAATAAAAACGGCAGGGAGAACGCGTGAAAAGTCAGCCAAGCCCTGCTATCACGAGCCATGCGGAGTGCGATGATGTTAGCCAATGACCCCAATATGAAACCAAAGCCGCCGACATTTACTGCATAGGCGATTAATTGCCAATCATTCGAATACTCGGCCAACAAGATCGCGGCCGGCACATTGCTGATAAGCTGAGAAATGGCAACGCCCGTGAAGTAGAGATGCTGGGGATCGCTCAATTCCAACTGCTCGATAAACGAACGCACCGTTGATTCTTGCGCAATCAGCCGCATGTCGATGAACATGAGCATGAATACCAGGATCAGTGCCCAATCGACCCTTGCCAGCACCCGCCGATGGGTAATGAGGAAGATCGCCAGCACCACAATCGCCGCCGCTTCGGCCTGGTGTGCATCAATGGATACTACAAACGGAAAATACAAAGCCAGGGACAGATACAACAGCCTCTTGTTCAGGGGAAGCAGATCAGTACCGTCTCTGATGGCGATACGGTGGCCGGTAAATGCATAAGCGGTAAGCAGAAGAAGCGGAAGAAGAAAAACCAGGACGAGCGGCAACATCGCGCCAACATAATGATAAAACGGGATTTGATGGAGTTGCGAGAGAAACAGATTCTGTGGGTTTCCAATCGGCGTGAGGGCGGAACCGGCATTGACTGCAAATGCTTCGAAGACGACAAGCCGCGTCACGGGTACCGTACTGACCGCACGCAAGCCCACGGTCAGCGGGACGACAATGAATAGCGCGACATCGTTGGTGAGCAGGGTAGACAGGAATGCCGCGGTAAACACAAGAAACATGGCTAACGACCGATCTGTGGGCATTCGCAAGATCAGGTGCTTGCCTAGATGATGCAGGTAGCCGGATAGCTCCACGCCTTTGGTAAGCACCAGCAGGCCGGTCAGTGCAGCGATGGTCGGCCAATCCACCAACGTGGGATAAATGAGGAGTTGCTGTGGTTTCGTTGCGGTTAACCAGACGAGTAACGCAAGAAGTGCCCAGAAAAAATAGTCCTTGCGAAGCGATTGCAGCGGAGAAAGGACGGCGAGAGTCTTATCGTCCATTTTTTATCGTGCTCCGTTAAAAGCAGGCGTGATCCTATGTATTATTATTCGCTTTCTCGCGTTTCTGGAATGAAAGAGCTCCTCACGGGACGTATTCTTATTTGCTGCGTCAGTTATACCCTCGATAAAATCTGTTATCAACTGCCATATAAAATCCTGCGGTTTGAATTGATAACTCTCGATAGCCCCATTATGATTGGATGTTATCAGATTGCACAAGACGCAAATGGACGAGGAAGTCCATATTTATAAAGAAAAACGCCGTCACTTAGACGGCGTGACGGCATCAATTGAATAACACTCTACAATGCTTGTGGATACTAGATTATTCTAATTCGAGAAAGTATAGTTACCGTCAAAGTTACCACCACACTATCGACTTACCTATAGTAGCTCCAACTTGATCTGCCAGAAAATATCGGATCATGTTGGATTTAATAAATTCTCAAGGTAATGAGGAAAAAGACCGGCAGACGCTAAAAATGAAAAAAGCTACATAGGGACATCCGCACCTCAGTACTTTCGCCACAGGCAGGAAGTGCCAATAGCGTCACTCGAATCATCATGATGAGGCCAGCTAAACTATGTTTGCGCTTCAAAAGTACATCAACTCCTTTTGTCTGTACCATTACGCCTCTGGGGACAGGTAAAATTGATAGATTTCGGCGGGTCGGCCTTATAACTGTTAGGCGCGAGCGGAACAATATGGCGATCAATAAAACTTCAAGGTAAGTATGTTTTTTTCGAGAAAAATAAACAAGGAATCCACGAAAGTAGAAGTCTGGGAGTGCGAATGGTCAAACAAGGGAACGGGCATGGCCAAGAAGGAATATATTCGCAAAATTGGCGATGAGGATGAGATAGAGTTTAATCACAATGCCTATTGTGCAGCAGACGCGGTCTGTTGGGCTCCGGGTCGAACTATTGGCAACATCGCTGTCAGCTCTGAAGAAGCGTTTGGAATGTTCGAGGGTACTTCCGGTAACGACGCCGTACTGCCGTGTCAAATTATTCCTTGTGGGAAATTTCGCCACGGCGCAAGGAGATGGTATTGCAAAACACATCAGATTCATTGGGGAACTAAAGCAGATTTCGCCTCAGCTTCGGAGTCTGGAGACGTCAAATGTAGTAATCATCTAACAAAGATGAGTTATGTCATTAACCCCTTAGAGGTTGAGTTTCAGGAATTTGAGGAAATTGGGATTTGGTGTTCTCTTCCCCCGGGACTATCAAGTGAGGAAATAAAGCCAAGACCGCCAGAGATACATGTCCATAAGAGATTTAGTGGAGAGGACAAAAAGACCATTGATAGGGATTTTGATGCTGTCGTTTGCTCTTACAATCAAGATTTAGACTTATTCGAAAACACGGAAATAACACAAATCCAAATAACTCCGCCGGCAGCATTTGAATTTGTGAGATCTATCGAGGAAGAACGACGTATGTCGTGCGTTTCCTGTAAGAAATGCGGATACCCTCATTTGGACTTGGGTGATTTTGCAATAAATCCTCATCGGAAACATTTTTGCGGGAACTGTGGCAACGATAGCATTTGGAGTTCAGAGGCCATTGTGTCAACGCCACTTAAGCCACTCCATGATCAATTTAATAATAGCAACGCCTATATTTGTCCGGAGCGAGAGCTAGATTTAGATCAATATGAAGGTCGTCGTTTTGAAGTTTGGGCCTCAACTCCAGCCGTTGTGTGGACCGCAAACAGACCCCAGGAGAAAGGAATTCACGCGCATGTGTATGAAAGTGGCCGAAGAATCGTCGACGATACCTTTGCGAGAGTCATATATAAAGGACAGGAGTTGAGTAGAAGGACGCTTTGGGAAAATATGATTAGAAACACGATGTACTAAATGCGCCTAACGATTCGCAGCAGGCGCGATGGCACTGACGGGCCGCAGCCTGAGCTCAAACGTCAAAGCTGTCGAAAAGTGTTTTTACGTGAAACCAGGGTTTTCAACTCATTGATTTTCCGATGAGTAAATTTGTATAACTAATTTTTTTGGGTTTTTCCTACACCCTCGTTAGGGCTATGCATCGCATGCGGCTATTCAAATACATACCCAAGAAATTTCTTGATGCTTTCTTTCGCAACGGTAACCTCAAGATTTGAACTCTCTACGATTATCGAAAGCTAGAACATTACGGCGAAGTCATTGGCGACAAGAATGAAGGATTGCATAAGACAGAGTTCAGTTTCGTAGGAGGAGGCGGGGAGATTGATCTAGCCACCGATACACCTGAAGCGGCTTTCTTCAGAACGCGCGTTCTTCGGCCGGATCAACAAAACTTAAAAGTAAAAATCGTTTTCGAGGATGGGACTCGTCTTATTGTAGAAAACAACTCCCAAGACCTTTACATCACAGGTCAAGTCCCGTCTGTCAAAAACCTTTTCCGTTCGTATGCTATATATTAAAAAATGCGCTCGAGCCGTTAATCGAGCATATCCGCGGACTTTCAGAGGAGACAACGGCACAGTGCTGCTTTTCACGATTATTTAAATACTGTTTAAAATCTAGTATAGTTGTCGAAAAACCGGCCAGCAAGTAGCTCTTAGCGCGATCCACTACGTCGAGCTAGGAAGCAAAACTGTCTCCTTATAACAAAGTTATGAGGGCCGAAACCGGCTAGTATCGCTGTGATTATGATTGGTTCAATTAAAAAGGGGGTTGTATGGTAGAGCCGATCTCGCTGGCTACCGCTGCAGCAGTGATTAGCGCAATGGTGGATGTGATTCAACTTGGCAAAGTATCATTTCAAGAATACTTCCGCCGTAGAGAGAGAGACCCAACAATAGCAGCAAAGGAGTTGGCTCTCACGAAGGCATTCTCGACTTACGCTCAATCAGAGGTTCAAGCAATTCTTGATCGAATTGAACGTTGTCGGCGCCAGTTCATTGAAGAAGGCTCCGGCGTGGCACGCAGGAATTGCTTATGTAGCGTTCTCCGCGATGTCAGGGACGGAAACGGCGGAACCATTCCAGATCCAGAATGGGAAAAGAATTATAATCAACTTGGGTGCGCCGCATAACCCTGCACTCAAGCGTGCCGCCCCTTAGCTTCACGTTAGCGCACACCATGTCATCCCTCATCTTCTATATCGATCAAGACCAAGTCTTTGTGGCAACGAACACGCTTGCTGTGAAGCCTGACGGAACACCAACAATGTTCCGCAGCAAGGCAATCTATCTCCCACATCTCAGGACCATCATTGCTGAAACTGGCGTGGGCATGTTTTCTGGGGATTGGCGCATGCAGGTGAACAACCGCATGGTGCTAGCAGGGATCGAAAACCTCGACTTTCATACGCCCTTCGCGTTGCGCCAGCGCTGGACGGAGTATCAGTCCGGGTTTGATCAATCTTCTGGGGTGACAACTACGATCTACCACTTCGGTTTCTCGGAGGATACTGGTGTCATGCGAGAGCAGACAAGGGGTCTCAAGCAAGACAAGGAGGCAAGTCTTGCTATTTGCAACGAGCTGTTCGGCCATAGATCATGGGGCCGGACTGGGTGGCAGGTTTCTGTCTCAGTTCCAAAAGTCTGACGCTTCCACTTTGAATTCCTTGCTAAACTGTGCTCGCTTGTGCTCGGAATTCTGTTTGCCAATGTTCTTCTCCATTTGACATCGCTGTTCACATTGTCTACCTTCTAATGTGTCCGGAAAAGCTGGGTTAGCTCTTTATAACAATTTATTGTAATGGAGTTCCTTCAGCAAACAGCTTGAGAGCTTAAGAGGCATCTTCGCTCCCATAAGCATCAACGTTACTTCGCTTCCATTCCCATATTCCGCTGCGGACTCGACCCATGTCGTCATAACCAATCCATTTCCCAGTCATTGAGTTTGCGCCGAGGTGGATGATTAGTTGGAAGGTTCCGCTATATGTTGGCCCAGCCTCCTGATCAAACCATTTTCCAGTTACATAACGCTCCTGCTCAATATCGCCAACAAGGACATATCTACGCCCTTCTAAATGACTAACCCAAGAAGTCGTAATGCGATTATGTAGCTGTTTCACCATACATTCCTTTTCTTCGGCTACGAACGATGTTTCATTATTCAAAGACCAGCGATGATCCCAGCTCCCGGAGATCGACTTGCGACCTCTGTGCTTTGACGACCCTAGCAGTCGCACTAAAAAGGAAGTAGCTCTCTCTTCAAACAGAGGTTGTAGAAATAGATTGAATGTCATTCCTACTAATCCACCAAGTAGAACTAACAATAAATCTTTCATGGTTTCTGGATAGAGATAGGGTTTTTCTCTATCGAATATATTGATAAAGAGTTTCTCGGCTTATACCAAACTCTATGCAAGAACCCACGATTTGGTCAGCGTACCCTGCCTGGTTGACCAACGTGCGGTTAACGCCAGACTAAAAACTTATGTCCTGTTGACTTAAGCAAGTTTCCCTCTTTATCTTTAAGTAAGGGGATATAGCCCTCTTCCAAGTCATCTACAGAAGCAGAAGCAAATTTAAGGAGGTTTCTAAAAAGCTCAGACCGAGTGCTTGCGCCTGTTCTTACACGCAGCTCATCAAACAATTTAAGTGCTTCTGGATTGACTTCAAAAATAAGACGCTCTTTTTTTGCTTCCGCCGCTTCGGAAAGAAACTCTCCTGGGAGGGAGTGAGTGATAGCCATGTGTAGTCTCCTGTGAGTTCAAAAATAGTTAAGCGGCCTAATTTAGCCGCTGTAAGTGGTTTTTTTAGTGTGGAATGGAATAAAAACTGCTACTACAGCAGAAGGCAGCCTCCTAAAAGGACTTTTATACTGCCCCCCTTTTAACATAACCATCCAAATAAAAATGGTTACGAAAAATAAAGACAAAATTACGTTAATAAACATTATAAGTTGTACTAAGAGCGGTCCTCTACGGGACCGCTTTAGGTTTTATCAGTGCAATAAGAGCTTTGCTAGAATCGCTCTTATTTTTGTTTGAAAAGCGAATAAAAAAACAGCAAACACAATGGAAGATAGCCACTTGAAAGTACTTTCATATAGCCCCTGCGTTAACATAAACATCGCGATCCAGATGGTTATAAAATATAGAGGCAAGATGATTTTAAAAAAAATCTTTTGTATCGATCGATCATGATCTGCTTCTAAATATGCTGCATACACCTCTACATCATTACGATCTTTTGAGAGTTTCTCAGGGAGAGATTGCGGTGGACCGTCCATTTTCACTACCTCGTGCGTTTTTAGAAAACCTTTTCTAGCTCGTAGTAAAATGTTACCTTAAAGTGACACCAATGTCAACTAAAAATGTACATTTATCCTACATTTCTCCTACAACCTCTTCTTGTTTAATCGCACACGTACGGGGTCCACACAGAGCTGGCCCCACTCGTTTGAACAGCGGCCCGATTTTTTTAAGTGGGATCTCTGCTGATTCTCACGCTGCCAGTTCAACCGTCGGCAACATCACGGCATAAGCTTCATCAGGTGTTTTCTTTTCCAGGCCCGAATGTGGTCTGGCTTGATTGTACTGCAACATGGTACCAACATGGGGTCACAACATGGGGTCAGGTCTTGCCATTTACCATGAGCTGCGTGACCAGTGTTATGACGATAACTTCTCTGATGATATTGCAGTTACCGTCAAGTTAATAACCATGTTGGGATGCAATACCTGTTCGGTTAGTTTGGATTTGCAGATCGCTGTCGCAATGATAGCGGTTTAGGTTCGAGGGGAGACCTCAGAGTCAGACTCGATTGGTTCTGAACTATTCTGACCATCTGTCCCCATCCTTGATCGCAGGCTCTACCCGCCTCTTCAATTTCTCCTGAATACATAATCAATCGTCTGACTCTATTGATTCATTGACTCATGTCCAGGAATGGCGCGGTAAGCCGCAACTTCCGTTAGCGGGCGGCAGGCATTTCCCCGATTCAGCGTGGAGGCCGTCTACAACCGCAGTTTTACATGAAAAATACCCCTACTGAGGCGTGTCACGGCAGCCTCCTTGGGATCTCGCGTGGCTGGATGATTTCAGTCGAATCGGATATCCTGATATTCTCTATGGGAATACAATAGAACCTCTGTCCGCGCAATCGGAGCGTTGCCGCACAGCAAAAAAACCTTTGGTGTAAGGATTGATTTAAGCCAATCTTTCCAGCCATGTGAACTACTTAAGAGATTATCATGAAATATCTTCTACTCTTGTTAACCTTGGTATGCGGGTCGGCCCATGCCACCAACATTTGGTATGCCTTGTTTGTCAATGAAGGCGACGTTAAACCCAATTATTTCTACCTTACCAATACGCATAGCGATGCCTGCGAACTTCCCTGGTTTGTAGCAAAAATGGAATCGAATGAAGGGAAAATATTGAATAAAGAGCCCATTTGCTGGTCCATCGGATGGGAAATTCTTCCCAATATCAGGTTTCCAAAAAATAATGAAGTCTTTTTAAATGTTTCAGGTTTTACCATCGTTCCAGGAGCCCTAAAAGAATGGAAGCCTATTGTAGATGCTTCGCGGCAAGCGTATGACAAACTCAATGCGCTAAAAACCCCGGAAGAACGGGAACGAGACTATACAACGAGCCGGAGAACCAGAACCGACTGGTTTCAGTTCTCCTCACAAAACCCGGAAGATGCCAAACGTCTTTCTGGATTGGCTAATCCTCGGCCTTGAAGGTTGGACGGGAGAATTTCTAGTCTAATTCCTGGTTTGGCGCTGTGATAGCGGTATGAAAGTGGTGAAGTGCTCAAGTTAAACATGGAAATAATCGATAACATTAATCACTTGCTTGGGAACAATCTAAAGCAGACCTTCAAACCCGGTTCGAAGCTCAAAACTACGCTTCGCTTCGGGCCCCACTCGCTCCACTCACGCGTCCAAGCAAGCAGTGCTCGCTTAGTCGAACCCATGGCGGGTTCTCATGACCTGCTCCCCATAATTAGCTACATGGTGCAGTAGAATCCCGGGTTGCAAATGGGTGTTGTGCCGCAAATTCGGCTGGCGTGAAATTGCCCAGGGAACTGTGCAGTCGCTGTGAATTGTAATCCTTTCGCCATGTTTCGATCAGAACGCGCGCTTCATGCAAGATTAAGAACCAATGGTCATTCAGGCACTCATCCCGGAATCGGCCATTGAAGCTTTCGATATAGGCATTCTGCGTAGGCTTGCCAGGCTGGATGAATGCGAGCTTTACACCCTGGGCATGGGCCCATATCCAATGCCAGACTGGTAAATTCCGATCCATGATCCACCCTGATCATCCGTGGCAAAGGACGCTGCCCGGCAATGCGATCCAGTACACGCACCACACGCTCTCCCAAAATGGAGGTATCCACCTCAATGACGATACTCTCCCGGTACAGTCATCCACCACATTCAGACAACGAATGCGCCTGCCGTCAGCCAGGCCGTCGCACGAAATCCATTGACGAGGCATGGTTGGGTGTTTCTGGAAGAAACAATGGCACTCTTTCTGTCAGACCGATCCGCTTGCGGCTGCGCTTAGCGTAACACCGAAGTAGAAATGTTCATCAGCCCACAAGCCCGGCGCGCGGACAGTTGCCATGCTGCTTTCAACTCAGCTACCGCCACCCGCCGTGCTTGTGAGCTTACCACTTTCGTGAGACGACATCTTTCAATGCCGTATTGTCGAGCAATGCATCAGCCAGCAGTCGCTTGAGCTTGTTGTTCTCTGCTTCCAGCACCTTAAGCCACTGGCATCAGAGACTTCCATGCCGCCAAACTTTGCCTTCCACTTTTAGTAGGAGGCATCGGAAAAACCATGCTTGTGGCACAACTCCACCACAGGCATGCCCGCATCCGCTTCTTTCAAGAATCCAATAATCTGTTCTTCACTGAATCGCTTCTTCATGGGCCGCTCCTTTTCCAAGAATCGGACTCTACTATCTCATGAAGCTAATGAATGGGGCAGGTCAAAAAGGGTCAAGCGCCCAGTAGTGAATCACAACAGGGGAAACTTCCGCACCGGGCAATGCCTTGGCGCGCGCAATATTGTGCGCTCCGGATGCGAATGCACTCAAAAGCAGGCGTTGATCGAGCCATCCTCTCGACCTTGCTCTATCATGGCTTGCGGCCGGAGGAGCTCACCAAGCTAGAAGTGAAAGATTACTGCCATACACGCCGTGGCGTAGCCTATTACGGATACAAGACGGCAAGATGCACTTTATTCCCACCCATCCAAGAATAACGTACACATACATACCTACACGGCACTCATATCCCGTAACTATTTAAGAGCAGGTCGTACTGAAGTATTTAAGAAGCTCAGCATTACAGGCGAGAACATAGGGCCATATGTGATGCGGGGCACCGCCGCCAATGCACTAGATAATGATACGGATATCGCCAAGGTGCAGGAATAGTTGGGGCATGCAAATATTGCTACTACTCGGATCTATGATCATCGCAAAACTCGCCCGGAAGACAATCCTAAGTTTAAGGTGAATTATTAAATATTGAAAAGTATTCAAACTCTACCAATCTCCTTGAGTTTTGCTATAACTGGATAGACCGTAGGTCGCATCAAGTAACAGCGAACTCCGTGGAGATACAATAGCCTTCCCTATATCTGGCTTCTCCTAGGATCCTTGGAATCGCCAATAATTGGTAAACAGGAGTAAATCATGAGTTGGGGCACGGACATCCTAAACTGGGCGAGGGACCAAGGGCCTCTTGCCAATCTGCTAGGGATCATGAGTTTCATGGGCGCAGCTGGGGGTACCGTTTATGCTGTGATGAAGAGACGGTTCCAGCGAGATAAGCTTCTCTTGGAGAATGCAGAAGCCCGACTTACGCTAAAAAACGAGGAATTAGCAGCATTAAGGCAGGAGAGGGATCAGTTTAAACAGTATGACCCATCCATCTGGCTTAAATCCGCCGAGAAAGAACGCAAGGACGGAAACGAAGAAAAAGCCGTAGCTATATTGCGCACCAGTACCATGCTAGTCAATGACGGCCTGCATGAGACATATCTCGCGCTAGCGCGGTACCACATTTCGATCTATCCGGATCAAGGTGAGACTCTGCAGCTCCAGGAAGCTGAGCGCGTGGCACGCATAGCTTCTCTCTTGAGGCCCGACGATTCCGCCGTGACATTGCTGCTAGAGGAGATTAACGAAACAATGGTAATGGAAAACATCCACCAAGGGCACTACAACCCAGAGAATTTAAATTTCGTGGCACCAGATGTAGGGCTTTATGGAGGTGAGTTGGGATCGTATGTCGTGGAACAGCTATTAACTCTGGCGCACAAACACGCCGTTGCGGGGCGATATATATTTTACGAGAGGTTGGCATATCGGGCGCGGTGCATTGAATTACGTGAGAGTGGGAAAACTTCGCCCCTTACGCTCATCGCACGATTCACGTGGGCTCAGGCATTGAGTTTAAATGGCTTTTTTTTGCCAGCGATAACCGAAATCGACAGCATATCGCCGCTCCTCAGCAACGCTGAAGATGCGGACACGCAACTCGCTGCGCGCCACTTACGAGCGAGGATTCTGAAGAATCTTGGACGCTACGAAGAGGCGCTGCGGGAGATCAACAGCCTGCTGCCAATCAAGGAGCGTCTCAGTGGCACAGAACATCCGGAGACGCTCGCCGCTCACACTCTGCGAGCGGAGATTCTGAAGAGTCTCGAACGCTATGAGGAGGCATTGCTGGAGATCGACACACTACTACCAATCAGGGAGCGCATCAGCGGTGCTGAACATCCGGATACGCTTACTGCTCGCACACTGCGAGCGGAAAGTATGATGGATCTAGGGCGTCCCGCGGAGGCGCTGCGGGAGATCGACACACTACTGCCGATCAGGGAGCGTGTCAGCGGCGCCGAACATCCGGATACGATCACAACGCGCTATGAAAGGGCAAGCATTCTTGATTGGATCGGGCACCACGAGGAGGCACTGCGGGAGATCGATACCTTACTGCCGATCAGGGAGCGTGTCAGCGGTGCCGAACATCCGAGCACCCTCAACGAACGCAATTTGCGAGTGATAATTTTGAACGCTCTTGGGCGCCACGAGGAGGCATTGCGGGAGATCGACAGCATACTGCCTATCTGGGAGCGGGTCAGCGGCGCCGAACATCCGGGCACCCTCATCGGGCGCGATTTGCGAGCAAGGATTCTGGATAATCTTGGGCGCCACGAAGAAGCACTGCGGGAGATCGACACCTTACTGCCGATCAGGGAGCGCGTCAGCGGCGCCGAACATACGCGATCGATCGCCGCTCGCACTCTGCGTGCAATGATTCTAGCCAATCTTGGGCGCTAAACTTACTCCTATTTCAAAATGATGGAGCGAAGGTTGATGCACAAAGCTCAATAGGGGGTCTTGTTATTTCCATGAACTGTGGGGCCAGTGTCATGACGGTAACCCCCCTCTGATGATGTTGCTGTTACCGCCAAATTTACCGTCAGTTACTGTCGGATTGTAATAACCATGTTAGGGTGTGGTTAGACAACAAAAAACCCGCAAGCATTTATCCATGCGGGTTTTCTGGATTTCTTTGGACTACTTATGACACTTAATTGGTGGAGGCGGCGGGAATCGAACCCGCGTCCGCAAGTCCTCTACAGACAGTTCTACATACTTAGCCATGTTATTTAGTTTAACCTGGCATCCGCCAACCGGCGGGCTGATGACAGGCGAGTCACCTATTGTTTAACGCTCTGTAAAGTAACCCTGCGGAGCGCGATCCTCGTTAATGGCTCCGCTGTCTGTTGCCAGACCCGGCGTTGAGGCCCACCGGTGCGGAGTCCAGCCGGATTTAAGCGGCTAGAGCGTAACGTTCGTCGTTTGCGACTATAGTTTTCCAGATGTATTTACGAGGTAACTGGTCCTCGGTATGCCCTGCGCTGCTTTGCAACCCACGTCGAAGCCAGGTCGCCCCCGGCATTCTGTACTACATTTTATTAGATGGCGATGAGATGGAAGAGTTCAACGATGAACTTCAAGTCTGCTACCACGCATACTATAACAGAAACAGGGAGGGCTCCCCTGATTTTGCCACCAGATCAAACACGCAAACGTGGAGGAATTCTCATACTACAATTTTTCTGAAAGGTGCTTAAGGGTAACTAAAGGTAATTAAGCAGTTCCCGGGGATGATCGATGAGATATTTTGCGCCCCATGATTCAGGGGGATGCCCATTTCCCAGATAGCCATACTTGGCGATGATCGGCTCCATCCCTGCAGCCAGGCTTGCCTGCACGTCGCGGTAGTCGTCGCCCAGGTAAACGCATTCAGCGGGTACAATGGCCATCATGCTGCTTGCTGTCAGCAGCGGCTCCGGGTGCGGCTTGGAGTGAGTCGTGTCGCCACCGCTGACAATACATGCGGCGCGGTGGTTCAAGCCCAGCTCCCGCATCAACGGCAGGGTAAAGCGCGCAGGTTTATTGGTCACGATTCCCCACGGAAGCCCGCGAGCCTCGATCTGGTCAAGCAGCTCGGCCACGCCCGGAAACAGACTGGTTTCATCGCACAGGCGTTCAGCATAAAAATCGAGGAACTCATTGCGCATGGCATCATAGCCAGTATCGCCCGGTTTAATATTGAACCCGAGCCCAAGCAGCCCGCGCGCACCGGCCGAGGCTTCGGTACGGATAAGCGCTATCGGCAAGGCTGAGAGGCCACGTGCGATGCGCTGCCGATTGAGGGCATGCCCCAAATCGGGTGCGGTGTTGGCAAGGGTCCCGTCGAGATCGAAGAGAACGGCTCTAATCATCCTAAATCCGGCAGTTGGACGGGGTGGAGTGCCCAGTTTTTGGGATACAGGGCAAGACGCAACGACGCGGAATGGTCATTCCATTCCAAGGAGTTGCAACGCAGCCATGTGTCACAAAAATTGTGCAATCCGCCCTGTAGCGAACTCAACACAAAGGTGAAGATCAAGTGGCACAAGATGTCTTTATAGATCATAGCGCGAAATAGAAAAATGAGCGGTCAACTACCGGATTTAGGATCATCAGTCATGGTTACTTCTGAGGAGTGATGAAGTGAGGCATGCACATGCCATCATCATTCTGGCTGGATTCCGGATCAAGTCCGGAATGACGAAATCACTCTAAATCCGGCAGCTTGGGCGGGGTTACGTTTCCCGGTTTATCGCCTTATTTATCCCCAGACTCACAATTCAGGCACGGTACACCATGACGTAGTTCACGTCAGAATCCGGCTCCAATGCGTAGATCTTGGTAATGGGGTTGTAAGTCATGCCGATGATATCTTCCACTTCAAGGCCCGCTTCACGAGCCATGCGGGCGAGTTCCGATGGTTTGATGAATTTTGCATAATCATGCGTGCCTCGCGGCAGCAGATTCAATACGTATTCGGCGCCAATGATAGCGAACAGATATGACTTCGGGTTGCGGTTGATGGTCGAGAAGAAGATCCAGCCACCCGGCTTGGCAAGTTCGGCGCACGCGCGCACGATGCTTGCCGGACTGGGCACGTGCTCGAGCATTTCCATGCAGGTAATCACATCATAATGATGCGGCTGCTCCCGGGCGAGATCTTCCACCGCGATCTTGCGGTAATTCACTTTTTTACCGGTTTCCAGCAGGTGCAGTTTTGCTACTTTCAGGGGTTTGTCGCCCAGATCGATGCCAGTGACATGCGCGCCCCGCCCCGCCATGCTTTCCGACAAAATACCGCCGCCACAGCCCACATCCAGCACGGTTTTGCCTGATAGACCGGCAAACCGGTCAATATAGTCCAGCCGCAGCGGATTAATTTCATGCAGCGGCTTGAATTCACTGTTGGGGTCCCACCAGCGATGCGCCAGCTGACTGAACTTCTCCAATTCCAGCGGATCAACATTTACGCTCTTTTCTTCCGTTTCCTTAATCATTAGCTCTTCATCCCGTCCGTCATCTGTTCCCGCCAGAATTGTGCCCTGAGCAATAGTTCCTGCTCATTCAAAGTGGTCAATTCTCCATCATTCAACAGCATTTTACCATTTACCCACACATGGCTCACATGTTCGCGTCCGGCGGTATAAACAAGATGCGAAACAGGGTCGTAACAGGGTGCGAGTTCGAGGCTGGAAAAATCCACCGCGGTGATGTCGGCTGCTTTACCCGCGATCAGTGAACCGGTGAGCGCACCCAGCCCTAGCGCCCTGGCACCGTTGAGTGTCGCCATTTGCAACGCCTGCCATGCGGGCAACGTATCCGCCCTGCCGCTCTGGCCCTTCGCCAGCAGCGCGGCGAAGCGCATTTCCTCGAACATATCGAGGCGATTATTGCTGGCGGCCCCATCCGTTCCCAGGCCGACGTTAACACCTTTATCCAGCAGCGAAGCGATGGGCGCAAGCCCGCTGGCCAGCTTCAGATTGGAAGAAGGGCAATGCGCCACGGAGCAGCCTTGTTGCGCCATCAGCCCGATTTCGTCGCTGCTGAGATGGACCATGTGCACGGCGATCAGATTGGGCCCCAGCAAGCCAAGTTTGTACAGGCGCTCTATCGGGCGTACGCCGGTGGTTTTCAGACTACTTGTGATTTCGTCATCAGTTTCGTGCAGATGAATATGGATGGGCAGATCAAGCTGCTCAGCATAGGTCAGGACATTGGCAAAAACCTTATCACTCACCGTGTAAGGGGCATGCGGCGCAAAGCAGAATGATAACAGCGGGTGATGGCTGTACTCATCCCGCAGCGCCAGGCCTTTGGCCAAATAATCATCGGCGTCGCTGGCATAAGCCGTGGGAAAGTCGATGATGATCATACCCACGGCGGCACGCATGCCGGAGGCCAGCACCGCCTGAACCGATGCCTCGGGAAAGAAATACATGTCATTGAAGCAGGTGATTCCACCCCGTAGCATTTCGGCACAGGCCAGCCGGGTTCCATCAAAGACAAACCCTGCATCAACGTGCCGTGTTTCAGCAGGCCATATATGGTTGTGAAGCCACTCCATCAACAGCAAGTCATCCGCCATGCCGCGCATCAGCGACATGGCGGCATGAATATGAAGATTGACGAGACCCGGAATCAACGCATGATTGCCGAGAACAATCCGTTCACCGGAAGAAAATTGCGAATGCGCCTCGGCAACCGGTAAAATTGCCTGAATTAGCCCTTTATCGATTGCAATCGCATGATCGCGTAACACCTCACCGGCGGGTTCCACCGGAATTATCCATCGCGCTTCCAGCAACGTATCGATTTTTACAGGATAGATCATATATTGAGAAGCTTAGCAAAAAAAAACCCTGCACAACGGCAGGGTTTTAATTTTTAACGCTTAAGCTTTTTGATTATTGCGCTGTTGCCCGCGTACCGGCAACTTCAACTTCAACGCGACGGTCAGGTTGCAGGCATTGGATCAGAGCTTTGGTTGCCTTGGTGCCTTTGCATGTATCGCCGGTTACCGAATTGGCTTCGCCTTTACCATCGGTAAAGATCTTGTCGGCGGGGATACCTTTTTCTTTCACCAGGTATGCCTTGACAGCCTCAGCGCGACGCAGCGAGAGTTTCTTATTGTAGTCATCGGCGCCGATACGGTCAGCATAGCCAATGGCAACGATTGTGTCGTATTTGATGCCCCCAAGTTTGCTTACAAGGTCATCCAGAGCTTGCTTGCCCCCGGGTTTCAGGACGGCCTTATCGAAATCGAATAGTTCATCAGCGGACAAGGATATTTTTTCAGGCTCCGTCACTGCAGCCGGAGCAGGCGCGGGAGCCACAGGGGCGGGCGCTTCAGCTTTTTTCTCGGGTGCTGGAAACAGATCAGGATCGCATTCGTATATCGCCATGGCAGGCGTCCAATAGCCTGTACGCCAACAGTCGCCGGAAGAATCCCTGGCCACCGGACCACGGCCATCACTTGCGTAAGCTTCAGGTTGCTCTTGCGCCATGGCGGTTCCCGAAAACAGCACCGGCAGAACAACTGCTCCAAGCAAGAGTTTTTTCGCTACTATATTTTTCATGCTATCGCCCCTTTTTCAGAAAAACTTCAATTCAAAATCAAATCGTCCCTAATTCATGCAAATTTCAACAAATCTATCCCTGATTCATGCAAATACAAACAAAGCCATTATTTGACAATGGCGCATTATTGCACATTCGCGATTCAATTATCTAGTTATATATCTGCCCTTGTCAAATCATGTTGTTGCGGACGGCATGAATACTCGAATACACCAGTGACTTCAATACACCTGGCATGCTAAAATCAACGGTTTTTATGCATTGTTAAATGGTTTTTATGCATTGTTATCCGAGGCAGAATTCGTATCATAACTTATTGTCTCTGATAGAGAAATATCATAATGGATCAATTCGCGAAAGAAACCCTGCCGATTAGCCTCGAAGAGGAGATGCGCCGCTCCTACCTTGATTACGCCATGAGCGTAATTGTGGGGCGGGCATTGCCGGACGTGCGTGACGGCTTGAAGCCTGTACACCGGCGTGTACTGTTCGCCATGCACGAACTCTCTAATGACTGGAACCGCCCGTATAAGAAATCCGCGCGTATCGTCGGCGATGTGATCGGTAAGTATCATCCCCATGGCGATACCGCCGTGTATGACACGATCGTGCGCATGGCGCAGAACTTTTCGCTGCGCTACATGCTGGTGGATGGTCAGGGTAATTTCGGTTCCGTGGACGGCGATAACGCGGCGGCCATGCGTTACACCGAAATCCGCATGTCCCGCATCGCCCATGAGTTGCTGGCGGATCTCGACAAGGAAACAGTGGATTTCGGTCCGAATTACGACGGCTCGGAAAAAGAGCCTCTGATTCTGCCCGCGAAGATTCCCAATCTCCTCATTAACGGCTCTTCCGGCATTGCGGTGGGCATGGCGACCAACATTCCGCCACATAACCTGAATGAAGTGGTGGAAGCCTGCCTCGCGCTGCTGAAAAACCCCGAAACCACCATCGAAGAATTGATCGAAATCATTCCGGCACCCGATTTTCCAACCGCCGGCATCATCTACGGCGTCGCCGGCGTAAGAGAGGGCTACCAGACCGGACGTGGCCGGGTCGTGATGCGCGCACGCACTCATTTCGAGGATATGGAAAAAGGCAGCCGCCAGAGCATCGTCATTGACGAGCTGCCGTATCAGGTGAACAAAGCTAATTTGCTGATCCGTATCGGCGAACTGGTACGCGACAAGAAAATCGAAGGTATTTCCGATCTACGTGACGAATCGGATAAATCCGGCATGCGCGTGGTAATCGAACTCCGCCGCGGAGAAGTGCCTGAAGTGGTGCTGAACAACCTGTATAAAGAAACACAGATGCAGGATACTTTCGGCATGAATATGGTGGCCTTGCTGGATGGGCAGCCCAGGCTGCTGAACTTGAAGCAGATGCTGGATGCGTTCCTGCGTCATCGCCGGGAGGTGGTGACAAGACGCACGGTGTTTGAATTGAAGAAGGCACGGGAGCGCGGCCATCTGCTGGAAGGCTTGGCGGTGGCACTCTCCAACGTGGATGAGGTGATCGCTCTGATCAAGGCTGCGCCGACTCCCGCGGTAGCGAAAGAAGCATTAATGTCGAAACTTTGGCGTTCCGGATTGGTGGAGGAAATGCTCGCCCGTGCCTCGGTTGACACGAACGCATTCCGTCCTGATGGCCTGGCGCCCGAGTTCGGCTTATCCGGGGATGGATATCGCCTCTCCGACGCTCAAGCGCAAGCGATACTTGAACTGCGCCTGCAACGGCTGACGGGGCTGGAGCAGGACAAGATTGTCAATGAATATAAGGAGGTAATGGAGAAGATCGCCGATTTCCTCGACATCCTCTCCAAGCCCGAACGTATTACGGCCATCATCACCGAAGAGCTTGTTGCCATGAAGCAACAGTTTGGTGACAAACGCCGCAGTGAAATCGTCATCAATACTCAGGACTTGAGTATGGAAGACCTGATCGCATCGGCGGATGTGGTCGTAACGCTGTCGCATAGCGGCTACATCAAGTCGCAACCGCTCGATGACTACCGCGCACAAAAACGCGGGGGACGCGGGAAGCAGGCAACCGGCACCAAAGAAGACGACTTCATCGACAATCTGTTCATTGCCAATACCCACGATTATATCCTGTGCTTCTCCAGTCGCGGACGGGTGTACTGGATCAAGGTTTACACGGTACCGCAAGGCGGACGCGCGTCGCGCGGCAAACCCATCGTCAACCTGGTGCAACTGGAGGAAGGCGAGAAAATCAATGCTATCCTGCCGGTAAAAGAGTTTGACGAGAACCGCTATATATTCATGGCGACTTCCTTCGGCACCGTGAAGAAAACGCCGTTGTCGGAATTCTCCCGTCCTCGCGCCAGCGGCATCATCGCGGTAGGCCTGGATGAGGATGATTATCTGATCGGTGTTGCGCTGACCGAAGGCAAGCATGATGTCATGCTGTTTTCCGACGGCGGGAAAGCGGTGCGTTTCGATGAAAACGACGTGCGCGCAATGGGCCGCGGCGCGCGCGGCGTGCGCGGGATGAAACTGGGCAAGGGACAGAAAGTTATCTCCCTGCTGGTCGCCGAAAGCGAGGAACTGGCAGTCCTGACCGCAACAGAAAATGGCTACGGCAAACGTACGCCGATCAGCGAATATACCCGCCATGGCCGTGGCAGTCAGGGCATGATTGCGATCAAGACCAGCCAACGTAATGGCAAGGTGGTGGCGGCAAGACTGGTCAGGCAGGATGACGAAATTATGCTGATCACCACCGGTGGCGTGCTGATTCGCACGCGCGTCAAGGAAGTTCGCGAAATGAGCCGCGCTACCCAGGGTGTCACGCTGATTAACCTCGATGATGGAGAAAAACTGGCCGGATTGGAGAGGGTGGTTGAAACAGACGAGGATAATGGAACGCTTTTTTAAATCCGGACGAATCCGGATTTTAATCGCCTGCCAGCGCGCTTCATTGTAGTGAACAAGTGATCTGATAGCGGGCTGATGTGAGACCTGATTGACAGGAATAGCCTTAAATAGCCTTAAATAGCCTTAAGACTGAAACGTTTTACAAGTGTAGCGACAGGAAAAGGAATTCATGGAACATATATATAACTTCAGCGCGGGCCCTGCGGTACTGCCGGCGGAAGTGCTGCAACAGGCGCGGGACGAAATGCTCGACTGGCACGGCAGCGGCATGTCGGTAATGGAGATGAGCCATCGCGGCAAGGAATTCATGTCCATTGCCGCAAAGGTCGAAGCGGATTTGCGCGAATTGATCGGCATTCCCGGCAACTACAAGATTCTTTTTCTATCCGGCGGCGCTTCCAGTCAGTTTGCCATGGTGCCCATGAATCTGCTGCGCGGCAAAAAAAGCGCCAGTTATGTCAATACCGGTGAATGGTCCAAGAAAGCCATCAAGGAAGCGAAGCGATACTGCACTGTCAATATTGCGGCGTCATCCGAGGATGCGAATTTCACGTACGTGCCGCCACAGGATAGGTGGAATATCGATCCTGACGCCGCCTATCTGCATTACACGCCCAATGAGACCATCGGCGGAGTAGAGTTCAACTGGATTCCGGACTTGACGCGCCTGAACACTGATATGCCGCTGGTTGCAGATATTTCGTCCACCTTCATGTCACGCCCGCTGGATATCACCCGGTTCGGGTTGATTTATGCCGGTGCGCAGAAAAATTTCGGCCCTGCGGGATTGACTGTCGTCATCGTACGCGAAGATTTGCTGGGTACAACCTTGGCCGGCACCCCGACCATGTTTGACTACAAAATCCATGCCGATAATGATTCCATGTATAACACTCCACCCACCTACCCCATGTATATCGCCGGGCTGGTGCTTGAGTGGCTGAAGAAAAATGGTGGATTGGCAGCAATGGAGAAGATCAATATCGCCAAGGCCAAGCTGTTGTATGACATGCTCGACACGACCGATTTTTATCACTGCCCCGTCGCCAAATCCGATCGCTCGCGCATGAACGTACCTTTCACGTTGAAAGATGCCTCACTGGATGAGGCGTTTCTGAAACAGGCCAAGTCACGGGGTCTGATCCAATTGAAGGGACATCGCTCTGTAGGAGGAATGCGCGCGTCGATATACAACGCCATGCCGCTGGAAGGAGTGGCGGCTCTGGTGGAATTCATGAAGGAATTTGCGAGCAATCATGCCTGAACGTGCACACAAGGTTTTCCAGATACTGACGCTTAACCAGATTTCACCGCTGGGCCTGAAGCATTTTGCCACCAGCCACTACGTGGTTGGCCACGATATAGCCCAGCCGGATGCGATCCTGGTGCGTTCGCACAACATGCTGCAAATGGATATTCCACCCAGCGTAAAAGCAATAGGCCGGGCAGGCGCGGGCACGAATAACGTGCCCGTGAAAGCCATGAATCTACGCGGCGTGCCGGTGTTCAACGCACCCGGCGCAAACGCCAATGCGGTGAAGGAACTGGTACTGGCCGGTTTGCTGATCGCGTCGCGTAATCTGATCCCGGCAATTCACTTCACCGAGAGTCTACAGGGCGACAACGCTACCCTGCACAAACTGGCGGAAGACAGCAAAAAGCAATTCGCCGGAATCGAGTTGCCGGGACGTACGCTGGGCATCATTGGCCTGGGCGCGATAGGACGGCTGGTGGCCGATGCGGCGCTTCGTCTGGGCATGAAAGTGATGGGTTACGACCCCGAAATAACCGTGGACGCCGCCTGGAACCTGTCTTCAGAAGTCAAGCGTGCTCAAAGCATCGAAGACCTCCTGCGCCATAGCGATTTCATAACCCTGCATGTGCCTTTGCTGGATGCGACACGCGGCCTGATTAACCAGGAAGTCGTGCAAAGCATGAAGAAGGGCGCGATCCTGCTCAATTTCTCCCGCGATGGGATCATTGACGAGAATGCGGTACTGATGGGAATCGAGTCCGGCAAAATCAAATATTATGTTTGCGACTTTCCCAGCGAAAGATTTCAGCGTCACCCGGCCGTCATTACACTGCCGCATCTGGGGGCTTCCACATTGGAAGCGGAAGAGAATTGCGCGGTGATGGTAGTGGATCAGACGATGGATTATCTGGAAAACGGCAACATCACCAACGCGGTCAATTTTCCCAATATCACCATGGAGCGCGAATCTCCTTACCGTCTGGCCGTGGCCAATTCCAACGTACCCAATATGGTGGGACAGATCTCCACCAGTATGGCCCAGGCCGGTCTTAACATTCATAACATGGGCAATAAATCGCGCGGTGAGATGGCCTACACCCTGGTTGATGTGGATAGTCCGGTACCACAGAAAACCATAGACGAGATTGCGGCAATCCACGGCGTGTTAATGGTGCGCTATTTGCCGGTATTGTCTGAATAACGGGATGAGAGCTTATTCTTAAACCTGAATCCGGCCATTCTGGATTCGACGCATGCCATGGTTGGCTTGAACCGGGTTCCGGGTCGAGTCCGGCATGCCGGAATTCATAATATCTCGTCGCCAAATAAATAGACTGATGATCAACCAACTCAAACAGCTGCGCGACAAGATCGATGCGATTGACAGCGAGCTCCTCAAATTGATGAGCGCGCGCGCCGGGCTTGCACGGGAGATCGGACAAATCAAGAACGGCATGGCATACCGTCCCGAGCGTGAAGCTCAGGTCTTGACACGGCTGTGCGCATTGAATCCGGGACCGCTCGCGAACGAACATATTGTGCGGTTGTTCACCGAAATCATGTCATTGTGCCGGTCCCTGGAAGAACCCATGACTATTGCATACCTTGGTCCGCAAGGGACTTTTTCGGAAGAAGCGGCGTTGAAGCGCTTCGGCGGTGTGGTAACGACCCTGGCATGCAATTCGATAGATGACGTATTCCGCAAGGTGGAGGCGGGAGTGGCCGGTTATGGGGTCGTGCCGGTGGAAAATTCCACCGAGGGCGCGGTTGGCAGATCGCTGGACCTGCTGCTGCATACTCCGTTAAAAGTGTGTGGCGAGATAAAGCTGCCAATACATCAGCATCTGCTTGCGCTGCAAACCGATCTCGCGCGCATAAAGAAAATTTACTCGCACCCCCAGTCATTCTCTCAGTGTCATGAGTGGCTTAACGCCAATCTGCCCCACTTGCCGGAAGTAGCACGAATCAACGCGGCGAGCAACGCGGACGCGGCAAGACTGGCCGCGGGAGACGAAACGGCCGCGGCGGTAGCGGGCAAGAAAGCCGGGGAAGTATTCGGATTAACCATCTGTGCTGAAAACATCGAGGATGATCCCAACAACACAACGCGCTTTCTGGTAATCGGCACCCAGGAAGTCGCGGCCTCCGGCAAGGATAAAACATCGCTGGTCATGTCGGTCAAGAACCGCCCCGGCGCGATACACGAATTGCTGGCTCCATTGGCTGAACATGGCGTAAGCATGAGCCGCCTGGAATCCCGGCCTTCCCGCGCCAGTCTATGGGAATACGTATTTTTTGTGGATATTGAAGGCCACCAGCAAGACGCAACAATCGCAAAAGCGTTGCAAGAACTGCGAGAGAGATCCGCATTCCTGAAAATACTCGGCTCGTACCCGGCGATGTAATCGCGTGTTCCATATATTGTTCTTTGTCCGGATAGCAAATAGAAGGCCGATAGCACCCCCTTGAATTATCTTTAATTTTTCTGTACTTCTGCAATTTACGGATCTGACTTTATGAATCTCAGCGATCTTGCCCCTGAATACATCCGCGCTATCAGTCCCTATCAACCTGGTAAGCCAATTTCTGAATTGGCGCGGGAGATGGGTATGGATGAACGCACAATCATCAAGCTTGCGTCTAACGAAAATCCGCTGGGAACAAGTCCGCTGGCCCTGGAGGCGATGACCAGGGCGTTGGGTGAGGTAGCGCTTTATCCGGATGGCAGCGGTTTCGAGTTGAAGGCGGCGCTGTCGAAATGTTATGGGGTGACCAGCGGTCAGATTGTGCTGGGCAACGGTTCCAATGATGTCCTGGAGCTGGCGGCTCGAGTATTCCTGAAACCGGGCGCATCCGCGGTCTATTCGCAACACGCCTTTGCGGTCTATCCGTTGGTGACACAGGCGGTAGGTGCGAGCGGCATAGCGGTTCGCGCCATAAAATACGGTCATGACCTTGATGCCATGCTGGATGCGGTCACGCCCGAGACACGTATCGTATTTATCGCCAACCCGAATAATCCCACCGGTACGTTACTGGCTGCCTCAGCGGTATTGCGTTTTCTGGAACGAGTATCTTCCGACGTGCTGGTAGTGCTGGATGAAGCTTACAACGAATATTTGCCCGGCACTATCAAGGCTGATAGCATTGCGTGGCTGAAACGCTTCCCCAATCTACTCATTACCCGCACTTTTTCCAAGGCGTATGGCATGGCGGGCATACGCGTTGGCTTCGGACTGGCTCATCCGGATGTAAGCGGCTTGATGAATCGTGTACGCCAGCCATTCAACGTAAACAGCATTGGCCTTGCTGGCGCGGTGGCCGCACTGGAAGATGTGGAGTTTGTGAAACGCACTTATGCACTCAACCAGGCGGGGATGCTGCAAATCACGACCGGACTGCGGCAACTCGGCATCGAGTACATTCCATCCTACGGTAATTTTCTGAGTTTTCGCCTGCCGAAAAGCAATGTCCGGGCGATAAACGAAAGTCTCCTCAGACAGGGCGTCATTGTGCGCCCCATCGGTATTTACGAAATGCCGGAGCACCTTCGAGTCACCGTCGGCCTCGAATCGGAAAACCAGAAATTCTTGAAATCACTTGAGACAGCAATCGGAGAATCAGCTTGATCATCATCATGAACAACGGCGCCACCGACGAACAAATCGATTCGGTGGTTAATAAAATTCGAAGTTTCGGCCTTGATGCAAATGTTTCGCGCGGCACCGAACGTACCGTGATCGGCGCAATCGGCGACGAGCGCAAGCTCGATCCGGAAATGTTCGATTCCTTGAGCGGGGTCGAATATTCCATGCACATCGTCAAGCAGTACAAGATTGTATCGCGCGAGTCGCACAGGCATGATTCGGTAATCGATGTAGGCGGGATACCGATTGGCGGCAATCAGGTGCAGATTATCGGCGGCCCGTGCTCGGTGGAAACGCAAGAGCAAATGGACTTGTCAGCAGAAAATGTTTATACGGCTGGTTGCCGGCTGATGCGGGGCGGCGCCTTCAAGCCCCGTACCAGCCCCTACACCTTTCAGGGCAACGGCGAAGAAGGGCTGAAGATGTTCCGCAATGCCGCGGACAAATATAATCTGCGCATCGTCACCGAACTGATGGATGCGCGCATGCTTGACACATTTCTCAAGTACGATGTGGACGTGATCCAGATAGGGACTCGCAGCATGCAGAATTTCGAATTGCTGAAGGAAGTGGGACGCATCAACAAGCCGGTGATACTCAAGCGCGGCATGTCAGCGACGATTTCCGAGTGGCTGATGGCGGCGGAATACATTGCCGCAGGCGGCAATCACAACATCATTTTCTGCGAACGCGGCATCCGTACCTTTGAAACCGCCTACCGCAACGTACTGGATGTAACCTGCATTCCGGTGCTGAAGAAGGAAACCCATTTACCGGTTATCGTTGATCCTTCCCATGCCGGCGGCAAGGCGTGGATGGTTCCCGCACTGGCACGCGCGGCAATTGCCGCCGGTGCCGACGGCCTGCTGGTGGAAACGCATCCAAATCCGTGCGACGCTTGGTGCGATGCGGACCAGGCATTGAACCCGCAAGAATTCGAATCTCTCATGGGGTCGCTGAAAGGAATAGCGGGCGTCATTGGCCGCAGCCTGTAAGACTCTTCCAGAGATTCAAAGCAGGATGGGACGAAGGGAAGCGCAACCCCTCATTGCGCTATCTCCCATACCTCGCTAAACCGCAACCACGCCGGTGATTTTGAGGGGTTACGCTGCGTTACCCGTCTACATAGATATCAAACTGAAAAAGGATCATGGGCATATTCCAATCCTGTCATCACCCGCGGAAAATAACCGGCCTTAATTATGCCCAGCGTCATGATCAATAAACTGGTGATTATCGGTGTGGGCCTGATCGGCGGCTCATTCGCGCTGGCGCTACGCAAGGCGGACAAGGTTAAACATATTGTCGGTGTGGGCCGCAGCCGGGAAAATATGCAGCGCGCGCTCAAGCGAGGCGCAATCGACGAAATCGCCGATGACCTTCCATCAGCGCTGAAACACGCGGATGTCGTGCTGCTCGCTACGCCAGTTGGACAGGTCGGCAGTATCATGGCGCAAATCTCCCCCTATCTTGAACCCGATACAATCGTAACCGACGCCGGCAGCACCAAACAGGATGTCGTCGCCGCGGCACATTCTCATTTGGCCGGACATCTGAAAAATTTTGTGCCCGCCCACCCGGTCGCGGGAGCCGAGCTGAGCGGAGTGAGCGCGGCTGATGCCGGTTTATACCAGAGCAAGAATCTGGTGTTGACGCCGTTGAAGGAAACCAGCGCCGAAGCGGTAAAACGGGTAACGGAATTATGGCAGGCCTGCGGCGCACGCGTTTCGGAAATGAACGCCGCCCAGCACGATGCCATCCTCGCTGCCGTGAGCCATCTTCCCCATGTGCTGGCATTCCTGCTAATGAACCACGTCTCATCCAGCACCGAGCATGATTCGAATGAGCCGCTGCGCGCGGACGATCCACTACGTTTTGCCGGTAGTGGATTCCGCGATTTTACCCGCATCGCCGGCAGTTCCCCGGAGATGTGGCGCGATATATGCCTTGCCAACCGCGAAGCGCTATCCTGGCAAATCGATGCTTATCAGAAGGAGCTGACAGCTTTGCGTGAGATGCTGGCGCGCGATGATAGCGAAGCACTGGAACGCGTTTTTACCAGTGCACGTGAAGCACGGCGGCGATGGCTTGAGAACAAGTCTTGACCGCTTAAAGAAATAAACGGCCAACCGCCGGATTCAGGTTGAATAAACGGCCTGTTCTTCTGGCTCGACGCTTAATACCCGCCCTTTATTCATCGGCACGATCTTGGATTTAATGGCCTTGTTATGTGCGTCAGCCAGCTTCTTTACGGCAAGGTTATAGTCTGCCCATAGCGTATCGAGCTCCTGCGCGTGGCGTTCGAGCATCAAGGTATAATCATCCTGATGCTGATCGCGCAGGGCGTTTTTGGCACGAAGATAAGTTTTATGGCGTCGTTGGGCTTCGGTATTCTTTTTCATGGCTCACGATAAATAGCGGTTCGACAATTAGCGCAAATTTATATATAAACCCCTTGGGGAAATCAAAACTTCATGTGGGTATCGTATCAATTTGGATAACGAAAACAATTGGACCTTAGTACATCCACTGCTCATGAACCATCCATTACTCGGCGCATAACGGATAAAAAATTCACGGGGGCACTATTGCTATCATGGGTGGTCAGTTACTATGGGTAAGTACTATGGAGCAGTTCACGACGGCTCATCCCGATCAAATTTCAATCCAACCTGAACGGAGGAAACGATGACCTTAAAAGAACAGCTGGACGACTTGAACAACATGATTCTGAAGGGCGAAATTCTGGAATCCATGGACAAGTATTACCATCCGGATTGCGTGGTAGTTGAAAAGAATGATGTGGTGGCGACAGGCCTTCAAGAAGCCAAAGACCGGGAGTCGGATCTTTTTAAAGGAGTTGAAGCGTGGCTTAAGTCAGAGATCAAAGCCACCGCTGTGGGTGATGACGTCACAATGACCGAGTGGCATTATGAATACAAGCATAAGGACTTCGGGCACAAGAAATTCGACCAGGTAGCTGTTCAGCACTGGAAAGATGGAAAGATCATCAGTGACCGGTTCTACGCGATGTATTGACCTCCGGGGATGGCTCGTCACTGATAGCCATCCAGCCCCATGGGTGAACCCGGTCAGCAAAGCCTACTTATGCGTAATGGGTTTATCGGTGAAAAGGAATTTTTTCAGTTGAGTGGAAAAGGCTGCATCCTTGCGTCGAATCCACTCCAGCACCATGGAGGCGTGTTCCTTCTCCTCATCGCGATTGTGCGCAAGAATTGCTTTGAGTTCCTCATCTTTGCATGCGTCCACACGCTGGTTGTACCAATCCACAGCCTCCAGCTCTTCCATCAACGAAACGATTGCTCTGTGCATGTCCCTTGTTTCATTGGACAATTCCTCAATGGGCTCGTGGTAACCGACACTTGACATGATTTGCTCCTTCTTCTTGGATAATAAATGTGACGATGGATATCCTATCCGCTTATGCGGAGATTTGTGGGAAAAAATTAACTTAGCGGCATAATCCCATCCAGTAGGACGCGCATCCGCCGCCAATGCGAACCCTCCCAGAATACGCGTTGGCAAACATTGCAGGTGCTGAAGTGATCGAATCGATCGCGTACAGCGGGCGGGAGGCACGTCAGCACTTCCGCCTTGGCGACGGCGCGCAACGGTGCGTTACATGTCAGGCATAAGGTGAATGGCCGCGCGCTGCGCGCCAGATCCAGCCGATCGAATATCTCGTAGAGTTGCTGTGTCGATCTCAACGCACGTATGTAACAGCCGCGCGTGATTGAACGGCGCTTGAGCAATTCCCTGTCGCGCGTGAGCAAGATGCGCTCGTCCCGCGCGACGATAGCTTCAATTTCGCTGTCCTGAAAGTTGTTGTCGTAAAGTGTATCGAAGCCGGCCATGCGCAGCAAGTGCGCAAGCCCGCCCAGATGCGCATCGGCGACAAAGCGCGTTACCCGCAAAGGTTGATCGCGCACGCGCAGCAAAGGAGTAATATCGAGCATCTCGAATCGGGGAAAGATTGCTACGCGATCCCCTTCTTTCAGCAGCCGGTCGAAGTTCGCGGACTCACCGTTGACCAGCACCAATTCGACCTCGGTATGAGGCACACCAAGCGCCTCGATCATATGCTTGGTAGTTGCCGACTCTGAACAGGGGCAAGCAAACTCCCGCCTGCGCCGTTCAGGCGCGATAAAATCGTTCAGTTCCTCATAGAAGCGAAATGTGGCGGTGACCATAGAACAAAGCCCGGCAAGCTGGCCGCTCATATTTTAGCGAATGTCGAGAATAGTTTGATACGCTGGAACTATACGCCCCGTACAGCAACTCTAATATAGCGTCGGAGGTAGACATTAAAACGCCTTTTGCCATCCGGTTATTTCAAACACTAACGGAGTCCTCATGAGAATGAAATGGTTTTCGCTGATATTTTTTGCCGCCTTTTCAAGCCCCGCTATAGCCGTTGAGAAAAATTACAGGATATGTACTGCGGGAGGCTATTTTGCCGGAGCTGACGATAAGTTTCTAAGCGGGCTGGCTACGCATCTCGCGCAAAAAAGAAATATCCTCAACGATCCCATATGTGGCGCTCTATGGAGAAACGCACATAAGATCGGAGCAATCGTCTCTAAAACAGGGAAGATACACGATGAAGCGGAAGGAAATGTTGTTCATGACGCCACCGAGTTTAGTGGCAAGGTATATGAGGTAGTCGGCTCCAAGATCAATTTCTAGCCTGCCGGAATCGAAGCGAAAAAGGAGATATTGGGTCTGAGCTAACCTGGCCCAGGAAACAGCTCAGATCTCTACGTGAATAGAGATCGAGCAACACTGCCAAGCAGGACCAGATAGCGTTGGAAGGGCAGAGACTTCAGCGCGCCTCCAAGACGGCAATACTACGGGGCTGCGAGAGGTAATGTGCATCTGTGTGCTCGATTTGTCCATCAGGCAGGCTGATATCTTGCGGTGAAGCCAATGCCGTATCCAGGGCAATATACCATTGCCGCCCCTTGATGAAAGGTAATGGCGCATCCAGCGCCTGTTCCGACATGTTCATGATCACGTGCAAATCCGCCTCGCCCTCCTCCCGGCCGGCAATCGTGCAGGCAAGTACGCGGCAATGAGGATCATGCCAAAGCGGTTCGTTCAGTTGCATTCCATGCCAGGCGATATCGGGCAGCTGGCGCCCGGCCACCATAGCGCCCGTAAAAAATTTGTTGGCGGTCAGACTGGGATGCCGCCGCCGCAAAGCGATCAGCTCCCGTGTGTAGCGCAACATATCGTTGTTCCGCTCGACAAACCCCCAGTCGAACCATGAAAGTTCGTTATCCTGACAATAGGCATTGTTATTGCCGCGCTGGCTGCGCAATACCTCATCGCCGGCAAGCAGCATGGGTACCCCGCGCGACAGCATCAGAAGGGCCATGAGATTCTTTGCCTGGCGGCGACGCAACGTCAATACCGCGGCGTCGCCGGTGTCGCCTTCGGCACCGCAATTCCAGCTCAAATTGTCATTGGTTCCGTCACGATTATCTTCGCCATTGGCTTCGTTGTGTTTACCGTTATAGCTCACCAGGTCGTACAGCGTGAAGCCATCGTGGCAGGTAATGAAATTGATGCTGTTCGTCGGGCAGCGGCCACCGGCGGCGTAGAGATCGGCACTGCCACCGAGCCTGGTCGCCACCGCCCCAACCAATCCGGGGTCACCGCGCACGAAACGCCGCATGATGTCGCGATAGTGGCCGTTCCATTCAGACCAGGCCATGCCGGGAAATGCACCGACCTGGTAGAGTCCAGCCGCATCCCAAGCTTCGGCAATGACCGGCACATGGCTCAGGATGTGCGAAGTTTCGATGGCCCATGGCAATGGTGGGTTCGCCAACGGCACACCTTGCTCGCCACGGGCGAACACGCTGGCAAGATCGAAACGAAAACCATCCACGCCGAAAGTTTCCACCCAGTATTCGAGGCAATGCACAATGAAACTACTGACCAGGGGATGGTTGCAGTTCACTGTATTGCCGCAACCGGTGAAGTCGAGGTAACGCTGGCGCTGGCTTGCATCGAGGTGGTAGAAGGCGTCGTTGCCAAGTCCGCGGAAACTGATGACTGGTCCATCCTCGCCACCCTCCGCCGTGTGATTGAAAACAACATCCAGTAAAACACCGATGCCTGCCGCGTGAAAAGCATCCACCAGGTCGCGAAACTCCTGGTTGGCCAGGGTCTCGTCGAAGCAGTACTTGGGGTGTGGGGCCCAGAAACTGTAAGTGTTATAGCCCCAGTAGTTACTCAAACCCGCTTCGGCAACAGGCCACGGAACACTTTGCGTGTCATATGCCATGACCGGCAGGAATTCGACATGAGTAATGCCCAGTTCCTTCAGATAGGGGATTTTTTCTTTTAGGCCAGGAAAAAGACCTGGCCGTGACACCCCGGCAGAGGGGTGCCGGGTAAATCCCCCCACATGAAGTTCATAGATAACCGCGCCGGTCAGATCAGGATTCGCACATAAGCCGGTTTTGGCCGGAACCGGGGGTGCAAGCGAATTGACTACGATGGCACGCAATCCGCCATCCTTCGTATCGGGGTCGATGCCACGGCACCGATCCCAAAGACTATCGGATACTGCCCTCGCCCAGGGATCGAGCAGTTCCTTGTGCGGGTAAAAACGCCGGCCGGTCGAGGCCCAATCGTTGGGGCCATCCATTCGCCAGGTGTAATACGTACCGACCGGCAGTCCGACCACGAATACATGCCAGAAAAAAAAGCTGCGGTTGTGCTCCGCATCCAGCACGACCGTCTGAAATGCCTCGGGAGTATCCGCTGCCGCATACAGCACCAGTTCACCCCCGGTTGCATGTTGGCTGAAAATACAGAAGTTGACACCATCGGCGGTGACGGTAGCTCCCGGCGGAAATCGCGTGCCGGACCTGGTTGGATAGGGAGGTGTCATAGTCGAGACTTGCGAATCGTTAAGCCTTCACAGTCACTGGTCTTATATTCCAGATGTCCTCACAGTATTCCGTAATGGCGCGGTCGGATGAGAATTTACCGCTGCGCGCGGTATTGAGAATAGACATCCGTGTCCAGTTCGGGACGTCCTGCCAGGCCGAATTGACCTGCTCCTGACAGGCGATATAGGCAGCGTAATCGGCCAATACCAGGAAAGGATCATCATGCGTCAGGTTGTCGACCAGTGGACGAAATACTTCGGCATCGCCCTGCGAGAAGTGTCCTGCGCCAATGAGCTCCAGCACGGCACGCAATTCATCATTTCCTGCAACATAATCATGAGGACGGTAACCGGTACGCTTGACACTCTCGACTTCGGCAGCCGAGAGACCGAACAGGAAGAAATTATCTGCCCCGACCTCTTCGCGTATCTCGACATTGGCTCCGTCGAGCGTACCAATGGTGAGCGCGCCGTTGAGCATGAACTTCATGTTGCCCGTACCTGACGCTTCTTTGCCGGCCGTGGAGATTTGTTCTGACAGATCGGCGGCTGGATAGATGAGATGTGCATTCTGGACGTTGAAATTCGGAATGAAAGCGACCTTCATGCGCGTATTCACATCTGGATCGGCATTTATCGTTTCTGCAACGGCATTGATGAGCTTGATGATGCGCTTGGCCATGAAATAACCGGGCGCAGCCTTACCGCCGAAAATGAAGGCACGCGGTGGCAATACCAGCGCCGGATTCTCCTTAAGCCTGCGATACATGGTAACAATATGCAAGATGTTCAGATGCTGGCGCTTGTATTCATGGATACGCTTCACCTGGATGTCAAACAGCCAGCCCGGATCGATCTCGATGCCGGTTTGCGCATGGATGTATGAGGAGAGGCGCTGCTTGTTGCCGAGTTTTATGGCGTACCAGTCGTGCTGAAAGGCGTCTTTATCCGCATGAGCGTCGAGCTTGCGCAGCAGACCCGGTTCCGTCAGCCATTGCTGGCCCAGCGTATGATCAAGCAATTCGCGCAAGCCGGGATTTGACAGGGCCAGGAAGCGGCGCGGAGTGACGCCGTTGGTCTTGTTACTGAAACGCTCCGGCCAGAGCTCATGGAAATCCTTGAGTATGCTGGCCTGGAGTAGCTCGGTATGAAGTGCCGCGACACCATTGATGGCATGACTGCCAACGGTAGCAAGATGAGCCATGCGCACCCGTTTATCGCCTTCCTCGCCGATCAGGGACATCCGCGCTACGCGAGCCTCGTCGTCCGGGAAGCGTGTACGCACCTCGTCAAGGAAGCGCCGGTTGATCTCGTAGATGATTTCCAAATGTCGGGGCAACAGCTCGGCGAACATGGGAAGCGGCCATGTTTCAAGTGCCTCCGGCAACAAGGTATGGTTCGTATAACCAAAGCTTGCCACGGTGATGGCCCAGGCCGCATCCCAGTCAAATCGCCGCTCATCCACCAGCAGCCGCATCAGTTCGGCCACGCCGATGGAAGGGTGCGTGTCATTGAGCTGCACGGCAAAGCGCTCCGCGAAGGTTTCGACCGGTGCATGGGCCAATTCGAGCAGATGCAGCATATCCTGCAACGAGCAAGTCACGAAAAAATACTGCTGCGCCAGGCGCAGCCTCTTGCCGCTCGCCGGTTCGTCGTTAGGATAGAGCACCTTGGTCACCGTTTCCGAGACCAGTTTTTCGTTTACCGCCTGGTAGTAATCACCGACATTGAATGCCTGAAAGTCAAACGACTCGACGGCCTCGGCACTCCACAACCTCAGCGTGTTGCAGGTGTTGACGCCATAACCCTGGATGGGCGTATCATATGCGACGCCCTTCACCATCCGGTCCGGTATCCAGCGCACACGCTGACAGCCCACCTCGTCCTGGTAATGTTCGGTATGGCCGCCCCAATTGACATAATAGAAAGTATCAGGCTTGGCAATCTCCCACGGATTGCCTCGACGCAACCACTTGTCGGTGATTTCGGTTTGCCATCCGTCGCGAATCTCCTGCTCGAAGATACCGAACTCATAGCGAATGCCATAGCCGACCGCGGGACACTGCAGGGTCGCCAGTGAATCAAGATAGCAGGCAGCGAGACGACCGAGACCGCCATTGCCCAAGCCCGGCTCCTTCTCGCAAGCAAGAATATCGTCAAGATCGTGGCCGAGAGTCGCCAAGGCATTTCTCGCTTCCTGTTCAATATGCAGATTCACCAGGTTATTCCCTAAATGGGGCCCCATAAGAAACTCGGCCGATAGATAACATGCAACCTTGCGATTCAAGTCAAAATAAGTCTGGGTGGTATTAATCCAGCGATACTCCATCCGATCACGAATCGCGAGCGCGAGCGCACGATAGTAATCGTGTGGACTCGCCACGGATGGCAAGCGACCGACGGAATAATGCAAATGATCAAGCACCGCCTGCGTGAGCGCCGATGCCTGCATCCCGAGGCGGACATCAGAAGCCGTGACTGACAGCGCAACTTTATCTGCGCCAATTCCAGAAGTTTCCTGAGACATTTCGCTTTTCATGATATTCGCATCCAATTAAGTTGGAAAATACTTCATTCAGTATGGCCAGACCCAGTTGCTGAACATCTCATTATCTGTGCCATGCTCATGGGCATATGCCAGGTTCAGGATAATCTCGTTCTTCATTTGTTCTTTCAGATGGGCAGCCCTGGCGGCAAGGGTAGGCACACGATCGATGACATCGATGACCAGAGTAAAGCGGTCAGCCTGATTAAGAATTGCCAGCTCCAACGGCGTATTGATGTTCCCTCGCTCCTTGTAACCCCGAACATGCAGATTTTCATGATTCTTGAAGCGATAGGCCAGCTTGTGGATCAACCACGGATAACCGTGGAAGTTGAATATCACCGGCTTGCAAGTAGTAAACAAACTGTCGAATTCTCGCTCTGTCGAGCCGTGCGGGTGCTCGCTCGCCGGTTGCATCTTATACAGGTCAACGACATTGACGAAACGCACCTTCAAGTCCGGCAGATGTTCGCGCAGGATGGCGGTTGCCGCCAGTGCCTCCTGGGTCGCCACGTCGCCACAGGAGGCCATCACCACATCCGGTTCAACGCCCTGGTCGTTGCTCGCCTGTCCCCAGATACCAATTCCCTTGGCGCAATGTACGATGGCCTCATCGATGGTAGTGAACTGCAGGTGCTTCTGCTTGTCGGCGACAATGACATTGATACAGTCGGTCGAACGCAGGCACTGGTCCGCCACCGCCAGCAGCGTATTGGCATCGGGCGGTAGATAGATGCGCGTAACGGATGGACTTTTGTTGGTCACCAGGTCGATGAAGCCCGGATCCTGATGGGAGAAGCCATTGTGATCCTGCCGCCAGACCGTGGAAGACAGAAGAATGTTCTGCGAGGCCACGGAGGCGCGCCAGGGGACATGGTTCTTCGAAATATCCAGCCACTTGGCGTGCTGATTGAACATGGAATCCACCACATGGGCGAAGGCTTCGTAGGTATGGAAAAAGCCGTGACGGCCCGTCAGCAGGTAGCCTTCAAGCCAGCCGATCAGGGTGTGCTCCGAAAGCATTTCCATCACGCGACCGTCACGTGACAGTTCACCACCGTCAGCATCCTCCGGCAAAAGATCCGCCATCCAGACTTTCTTCGAGACTTCATACATGGCCTGCAAGCGGTTGGAGGCAGTCTCGTCGGGACCAAACAGACGGAAATTGGTCATGTTGTTACGCATCACATCGCGCAGGAATTCACCCAGCGGCCGGGTATTCTCATAAAGCACCTTGCCTGCTTGTGGCACGTCGACGGCATAGTCGCGGAAGTTGGGCAGTTTGAGCTCCTTGCGTAACAAACCACCATTGGCATGCAGGTTTGCACTCATGCGCAATAGACCCTTGGGCGCCAATTCCCGCAGTTCAGGCAGGAAACGACCGTCGGCATCAAACAATTCTTCCGGCTTGTAGCTCTTCAGCCAATCCTCGAGCATCTTGAAGTTCTTTGGATTCTCGCGCACATCCGAGAATGGCACCTGATGGGAACGCCAGCTTCCTTCCGCCTTGTGGCTATTGATCTCTTTGGGTCCGGTCCAGCCCTTCGGCGAACGCAGCACGATCATCGGCCAGCGCGGACGCTCCGCCTTGCCGCTGTCCCGGGCCGTTTTCTGGATGGCTTGAATATCGGCAATGGCTTGTTCCAAAGTGGCCGCCATTTTCTGATGCATGTCCGTGGGATCGTCGCCCTCGACAAAGTAAGGGGTGTAACCATAGCCGCGGAACAAGGCATCAAGCTCCTCGTGGCTGATGCGCGCGAGGATGGTCGGATTAGCGATTTTGTAGCCATTCAGGTTCAATATTGGCAGTACCGCCCCATCACGGATAGGATTGATGAATTTATTGGAATGCCAGGCAGTTGCAAGCGGCCCGGTTTCGGCTTCTCCATCTCCCACCACGCAGGCAACGATAAGGTCTGGATTGTCCAGACAAGCGCCGTAAGCATGCGAAAGGCTGTACCCGAGTTCACCGCCTTCATGAATGGAACCAGGAGTCTCAGGGGTAACGTGAGAGCCAATCTGTCCCGGAAAAGAGAATTGCTTGAAAAACTTCTGTAGCCCTTCGATATCCTGGCCCTTGTCGGGGTAAACCTCGGAATAGGTACCCTCCAGGTAGGTCGGACCAAGCACGCCCGGTGCGCCATGACCAGGACCGGCCATGAAGATCACATCCAGATCGTCGCGCTTGATGATTCGATTGAGATGCGCCCAGGTGAAGGACAACGCCGGGCTCGCTCCCCAGTGGCCAAGTAGCCGATGCTTGACATGCTCAACCTTGAGGGGTTCCTTGAGTAATGGATTATCGCGGAGATAAATCATGCCGACCGAGAGGTAATTGCATGCTCTCCACCAGGCGTTGATCAGGCGTAATTCTTCGGCATCAAGCGGATTGGGAATTTGGGCTGATTGAGTCATGGTAGCTTCTCCTCATTCTCGTTAATGAATCGCCATTTCCAGGCGAGAAAAGATCGTGCATGAGACAGTAAGTAAAACTTGGGATGGGTAAGCGATGCCCTTTCGTTGGCGATGCCAACAGCCAGCGTTCTTACCCTTGAGCAATGGACGGCGGGTTCAAGCGTCATGGCGATTCTCCTGATTCAATGGATTTCAGAATGCGCCGGGTATGCCGTGCGATCAGCAGCTCTTCATTGGTCGGGATAACCCAGACCGGAATCCGGCTTTCCGCCTTGCTGATGCAGGGACCGCCAATGGCGTTGGCGACGGGATCCAGCGCCAGCCCCAACCAGGCGGCGGCCTGGCAAATACTCTCCCGGATTGGCGCGGAGTGCTCGCCGATGCCGGCGGTGAACACCAATGCATCGAGTCCGCCCAGGGCTGCCGTGAGTGACCCCAGCTCGCGGCCAACGCGGTAGACAAACAACTCCACCGCAAATTTCGCCTTCGGGTCGGCGGAGTTAATCAGGGCGCGCATATCGCTGGATAGGCCCGAAACACCGAGCAGCCCGGACTGCCGGTAGAGCAGTTTCTCGACCTCACGGGTATCCATCTTCAGTTCATCCATCAAATAGAGGATGACACCAGGATCAAGGCTGCCGCAACGTGTCCCCATGGGCAGCCCGTCAACGGCGGTAAATGCCATAGTACTGGCGATGCTTTTGCCACCCTGGACGGCGCACATGCTGGCGCCGTTGCCCAGGTGCAGCACTACCACGCGTCCTTGTGCGACGCTGGAGTCATACTCCGGCAGAACAGAAGCGATGTACTCGTAGGAAAGGCCGTGGAACCCATAGCGGCGCACGCCCCGCCCGGTAATCTCTGACGGCAACGCGAAGGCTTGCGCCACTGCCGGTTGAGTGCAATGGAAGGCGGTATCAAAGCAGGCCACCTGGGGCAGTTCCGGATGGTTGGCCATCAACAAGCGGATGGGCATCAGGTTATGGGGCTGATGCAACGGTGCCAGCGGAATCAGTTGTTCCAGATGCCCAACGATCTCGGCCGTCAGGCGCACCGGGGCGGCGTAGTCGATACCACCATGCACAATACGGTGGCCAACGGCGGCCAGATGATGTTCCACGAGATGCTCGCGCAGGAAGTCGGCCAAATAGGCGATTGCGCCGTCGTGGCCAAGCGGTTGGCCTGGCACCCACTGCTTTTCACCGACAATGGCACCAGCCGCATCCTTGGCCTTGAACCGGGACGTGTTGTACAACCCCTCCAGCTGTCCGCCGAGGAACAGTTCAAGCGACTCGCCGTGCTCCAGGAACAGCGAGAACTTGATACTGGAGGAGCCAGCATTAACAACCAGAATAGCATTGCTCATCAGACTACCACCCTGCTGGTGTTTTCCTGCCGAGATTGGGCGACAAGGCCCGCCACTTCCAGATGGAGCAGGCATTCCTCTGCAGTGTAAAATTCTTAAGTGTCGTTCATGCTGCCGAGCAGACTTGTAAGGCTTTCAGTGCCTCGACACCCTCATACTTGAGGCCCTTGAGAAGAACATCTGAAACGTTCGGCCCAGCTTTCTTCAATTCCAGATGGAATGCATAGGAAACAGTATTATTAGCATACGTACCCAAGACTTCTGATTTGTTTGTATCAGGGTAGACCCGGACGCTATATTGCAGAGCGTTAATGTTCTGTCGTTTATCGGTCTGCATCTTAGCGGCGACGCAACGAGCGAGGGCTGAGTAATCCCCTTTTATCTCACCGGCAAGTAATGTCTCCTGTTCTTCCACTTCCGTGAGGTTTGCGCAGCCAGAAAGAACTAATGCTGTCGTGATCATTAAGAGCTTCATCTCAACCTTTATTATTGAGTTGACTACTTTATGCGGAAGATTAATGAGTGATACCCCAAACGTACCACCGGGTTTTACCCCATTTCTACGGACGGCTTGGCTAAGTCTAAAGCATTGTTGACGCATTTCCAGTATCTTCGTTTTCGTGGGTTATGGAATCGTCCGATACAGTCGCAGACACCTGTATCTGTTCGCGCCTCAGCCCGGATGCGATACTGTCGACACATCCCATGAAATCTATTTATAGTTTATTTTTTGATTATTACTACACTTCGATACAGAATATGAATCTGGGACAAATGCAGTGCTCAGCTTACCGTCTAAACCCGCAATCCGAGCAGTTCAACGTTGTGATGATCCGACTCTCACGCTTACACTGGCAGCAGCATTTGATAACGATCCAGTGACGAGATTCTGTGTTCGCACAGATGCCCGCCGCCACTGGGCCATGCGAGTCGGCTTCAAACGAGCGCTGGATTTATATCAACCATACGGCTTAACCTTTATCGCAAACGATGGAGCGGGTGCTGCGCTTTGGGCCCGTCATGACCAATGGCAATTCACGTTCTGGCAAGAGTGTTCGCTCATTCCACTGTATATGCGCGTCTGTGGCATCAGTCGCTTCATGCATCTCAGTCGCGGATTCGACGCGATGAAATTACACCATCCGGTTGAACGTCATTATTATCTCTACTTGCTCGGTGTACATCCTGACCACCAGTCACATGGCTTGCACTGCAGTTGCAGAACATGCACTGGACATTGCGGATGATGGATCCAACGACTGGATGGAATCACACGACCCCGAAAACCGTGGCTGGCAGTTCAATGGGGAGCACGTGCAGCGCTCCAGGTTGCGCGTAGAGACGAGAAAATGGTTTCTATCAAAACTGATGCCCAAGGTATAGGGCGACAAATCCTCAGTGGAGCTGAGTGGCTCGCTGGACCTCGCTAAGGAAATTCTTGCTGCACGTAAGAGGGTAGCGAAGAAATGTGTCACAGAATGAAATAATGCCGCCCCCAAAGGTAAATTTGTTTATCGGCAAAGAATCGTCCTACTGAGGCTGTTGGCTGCTGAATTTCCACACGTGTTTTGACCCCATCAACATCGCGGTGTGCAATTGAGCGAGACTGCCAGGAGGTCGCGGGCGATTGTACCTGATAAGTTGCTATTTGGAACTTCCAGCAGCATTCCTAGCTCATGATCGTCCATTGCAGAGAGGTCGTGTCTTAACACAGCCCTCCCCCACGGCCGAATCACTGCTAATTCACATAATCGGCCACCTTGCTGAGCGCATAGATGTGACTGTGCAGCTCATGCATAAGCCACCAAGCAATGACCGGGCATCTTGGCCACCGGACCGTTGTGGAAGTCGGCATTACGAACATCGATGTCAAGATAATATAAATAAATTGTGAGTTATTTGTGAACTAAAGTTATCCATGATCGTCTTACGAGGACACCAGTAAGGTGCGGAGCACCTCTTAAAAAAGTACTTTCGTAAACGCAACCACAGGAGAACTTGAAAATGAGCAAACATGTTACTTATTTGCGGACCCTCGAAGGCAACATCGAGCGCTTGCCAAATGCCATCACCACGCAACTCGGTAATTCGCTGCATCCCTACCATTATGAAGAAACCCTCGTGGGCTGGCCTGAATCCAAGGTATATTGGGCGAACGCCAGAGGTCCTGCCGTGGGTCTGGCACCGCTGGACGCAACTTTCGAGATTAGATGATCGTTACAGCGTGAGAAATAAACGAGGAGCTACGTGGGTTGAAACGTGGGTATAGAAAGTTAATATAATAAATATTACTTTATAAACATAGATATATACAATATTTTTGGCGGAGGCGGTGAGATTCGAACTCACGGTAGAGTTGCCCCTACGGCAGTTTTCAAGACTGCTGCCTTAAACCGCTCGGCCACGCCTCCCAAATGGGTCGCACGAATCATACCGTTTTGGGACTAATTTTTCCAGTAAGGCCTCTATACCCATAATGATATTGCAACTTTCCATAAACATGCGTAGTCTTATGCATGTAGAAGTTCGTCAACCAAGGAGACGTCATGCAACCTGAACTGAGATATTCCGGCTCAATCGCGCAAACCGGGCTTGCTGTTGTTCGCAACAAGGTCCTGCGCAACACCTACTGGATGCTCGGCCTGACCATGATTCCGACGATGTTCGGCGCAATGATTGGGATGAGCACCAATTTCGCATTCCTTGCGCAAGCGCCGATCATGGGGCCGCTGGTGATGCTGGCCGTAATGATGGGCCTGCTGTTTGGGGTGAGCGCCACGCGCAATAGCGTGATGGGGATTGTGTTGCTGTTCCTGTTTACGTTCGTTGCGGGCTGGTGGCTGGGGCCGATGCTGCAATATGCGCTTCATTTCAAGAATGGCGCGCAACTGATAGGAACCGCCGCCGCCGGAACGGGAATGATCTTCTTCACCCTGGCAGGAATCGCGACAGTAACCAAGAAAGATTTTGGCTTCATGCAAAATTTCCTGTTCGTGGGGCTGGTGTTACTGATCATCGCGTCCATCGCTAACCTGTTCTTCGCCATGCCGGCAGCTTCGCTCGCCATCTCGGCCGTTGCGGTGCTGCTGTTTTCCGGCTTTATCCTGTTTGACGTGAGCCGTATCGTTAACGGTGGAGAAACCAACTACGTCATGGCGACGATGGGCATTTATCTTAGCCTCTATAATCTGTTTACCAGCCTGCTGCATCTGTTGTTGGCATTCTCGGGTGAACGAGACTGACAGTCTGAGTAATCTTTGATGAAAAAGGGCGACTGTTACCAGCCGCCCTTTTTTATTCCCAATCCTTTTTCCAATCATCTCTCTAAACGGCGGCTTTTTCAAACAAAGCAATGGATTCGACATGTGCGGTGTGCGGAAACATATTCACCACCCCTGCTGCCTTCAATACATATCCCTTCCCATGCACCAGCACGCCCGCATCGCGGGCCAGCGTAGCCGGATTGCAGGATACATACACAATGCGCGGGGGCGCTGCGCTTCCTTCTCCCAACGAATTGACCGCGGCAATTGCACCCTCGCGTGGCGGATCAATCAGCATTTTGTCGAAATATCCCTGCCCTTGCATCCAGGCTTCATTTATTTCAAACAGGTTGGCTTCGATGAATTGCGTATTACGCGCGAGCCCATTGCGTCTCGCATTCTCCCCCGCTCGCCTGACCATGGCCGCGCTGCCCTCGTAACCCGCCACATGCGCGCCACGCCGCGCGATTGGCAGGGTGAAATTTCCCAATCCGCAGAATAAATCCGCAATGCGTTCCGCCGGTCGCGGATCGAGCAAATTCAGCGCACGTCGCACCAGTATCCGGTTCATAGCGGGATTGACCTGGGTAAACTCGGTCGGGTGAAACGGCATGACAATATCGAATTCCGGCAGGGTGTAATTCAACTCCGGCGCGTTTTCCGGGTAAAACGGATAAGCCGTCTGCGGGCTGCCTTCAGGTTGCAGGAAAAACTGAATGTGATGCCGATCGGCGAAAGCCTTGAGTAATGCTTCGTCCCGTGAGGTAAGCGGCTCCAGGATACGCAATACCAGCACATCTACATCCTCGCCCAACGATACCTCGATTTGCGGGATACGGTCGCGGATCGATAGGCTTCCCACCAGTTCCCGTAACGGCAGGATGAGCCTGGAAATACGCGAGGGCATGACTTCGCAAGCCCGCATATCGGCGACAAAACTGCTGCGCTTCTCGTGAAAGCCGACTAGAACGCCGCCCTTCTTGGCGACATAGCGCACCGACAGCCGCGCGCGGTAGCGATAACCCCAGGCTGCCCCATATACAGCAGGCAGGATTAATTCGGGCTCGACCTTGCCGATATGCTTGAGATTGTCTTCCAGAACGCGTTGTTTTGCCGCCACCTGAGCGCGAGCGTCCATGTGCTGCAGGCTGCATCCGCCGCATATCCCGAAGTGTCTGCATTGGGGTGTGACCCGCGCATATCCTGGCCTGAGAACCTGCCCCACCTGCGCCATCTCGAAGTTTGATTTCTTGCGATAGGGATTGTAGGTGACCACTTCACCGGGCAGCGCACCTTCAATGAAGATGACTTTACCTTCCGCGTGGGCAACCCCGCGGCCTTCCTGATCCAGGGATTCGATGGTGACGGGGGCAATCATCCTAAAGCCGGCAGTTGGACGGGGCAAGGTGAATAAGCGTCGTCGTTGCCGCTACGGCCACTGACCGAGAAATTCCTGCCAGTGAGGTTCGGAAGACTTGCCCAAGGTGAAGCGTACCAGCTCGCATTCGCGTTGATACTGCTCGTCGTCGAGAATACCGCGCATGAGCTGGAAACGCAAAAAGACCAGATAGGTATTCACTACATCGGTTTCACAGTAGCTGCGAATTGCGGCGATTTCCCCATTCTGGAAGGCGCCCCAGACTTGGGAACCCTCCATGCCGAACTTTCCGGGAAAGCCCATCAGCTTCGCCAATTCGTCCAGCGGTGCATTGGCGCGCGGCTGATACAGCGCCAGTAAATCCATTAAATCGAGATGACGCGTATGGTAGCGGCTGAGGTAGTTGTTCCATTTAAACTCGCGGTCATCATCGCCCATCTCCCAGTAACGGCGTGCCTGTAGCCCATGAATCAGGCCGCGGTAATGAAGTACTGGCAGATCGAAGCCCCCGCCATTCCAGGACACCAATTGCGGGGTGTATTTATCGATGCCTTCGAAGAACCGGCGAATGAGTTCCGCTTCGGAGTCTGCCGCACTTCCTAGTGACCATACGCGAAAATCATTCTTGTCGCGCAGTGCACACGAGATTGCGACGATCTTCTGTATGTGTAATTGCAGGAAATCGTTGCCGACAGCCTGGCGGTGCGACTGAAACGCCATGTCGGCAATATCGGCGGCAGCAAGCTCCGGGCCAAGATCATGAAGCTTGCGCAATCCCTCGATATCGGGAACCGTCTCGATATCGAAAACCAGTACCGGCGTCACGTTAAGGGGATCTCAAACGAATTTGATTTGCGAATTTGCGGATTTGCCAATTTATGGTTTGGGATTCTATTTTCTGACCCACGAACCGCTCGCCGCCTGGTACCACCACCCCGGTCTGGCTAATTCGATCCAGCGTTGACCAAAAGTGGAACGGATATCCCCTTCCCATTCGGGCTGGCCATTGGCCCGGGCTATTTCGCGATAAAGTGCATTTCTGTCCTGATTCTCGGAGGCAATCAAGGCATTGACCGACTGGCGTGCCGACAATGGCAGCGCGTTGGCGTCACGCATGGCAATAAGCCCGTCGCGCGTAAGCCCTACCGCACCTCTCGCATAGTATGGCTCCAATTGGCTGTGCCGCTGCTGCATGCTTTGCTTGAGGGTCGCAATCGCCGGCGTATTGATCTCGATATCGGCCGCCGTGTAGCCAGCGAACGATGCCGGAAGCAGTATCATCAGCAATATCAAACGGGAAACTGGATTGCGCATGGTATTCACCTTTAATGTTACGGTTGTAACGGTCGCTATGGTTGCACAGGGGGTTGGGAAGGAACGGGCTTATCCGTCACCTGCCCGCCCTCTTCGGGCTTTTTGAGCTGCCACACTTCTTCGATGATCTTGTCCGCCGCTTTTTCGGCCGCGGCTGCGGGGAAATAAATATTAATGGTGACACATCCAGACAGTAATGTACCCGTCAGTGTCAGCAAGCCTGCGCGAAAAAGAATATTTTTCATATCGTCCCTACTGAAAGATAGGTTTAACGTTTGCTTGAGTGATCCGCTGCAGGCGGTTAATCAGTTCCCACCAGTCCACATCGCGATTATAGCCTATCACTGTGATCGCCGGAATTCCACCACCTTTGACGATGACATAACCTTGCGCCGGATGCTCGGACGCTATCCCGCCCATATGGCAAACACCGTTGCGCAGTGAACAGCTCCAGCCGATCTTTGAATAGCCGAATTCCTCAAAAATATGCAGGAAACTGCGCTGAATCGCCGCTGCCGCCCCCGATCCTCCCAGAGAGGAAATATTCTGCACGGCGGCCTGGCTGATACGGCGCGGATAGTTGCCAGGGCTGCTCATGATGCTGGCGTCAAACTTTATCGGTTTCCAGTCAAAAAGTTCAAGGCCATGCACCGCCACATCAATGCGGCCTTGCATATTACCGAATGAAAACACGCCGGTCAGCAGATTGAGATCGAGATTGCGCATATTCAGATCTCCCACAAGCGACGGTGCCCGGCCCATCGGGTCCAGCACCATCATGTTTCTCAATTCCACCGTGCCATCGAATACCTTGAAAAGCAGGGCGCCATCCATTTTGAGAGTGTGACCCGTGTAGCTCACTTTGGGGATCGTGCCGGACAGCGTACCGTGCATGGGACGGCTTCCCAGCGCTTCCGTCAGCCGCTGCATGGATATGGGCGAAAGCCCGCCGCTGAATTGCCAGTGCCAGTCCTGAGCCTGGCGCGACGCACGAAAATTCTCCAGCGTAACCTCGCCGTCCAGTACCGGAATGGTCATTCGCGGGATGGCGAGATCTTGTCCGTTAATTTCCAGCGGCACACGAAATTCTCCTAGTGGTATCCGCGATAACTGACTATCCTGGATACTGATATCGGCTATCGACACCCCTTGGGCCTGCCAGGGAATGTTGGCGTTCACACCGCGAAATGCAAAGCGCTCGTGTTCGTCTTCCACCAAGACGTCACGCAAATTGAGGGTGAGCAACTCGCTGGCACCATTGCGGTAGCGCAATCGAATTCCGGCATGCCCCGCAGCTTTTAACCCCGTAAAGGAGGTATCCGCCAGAAAAGGTTTCAGCACTTGACTGAACAACGCGGACAATTCCAGATTGCCGGCAAGCAAATCAAGATCGCGCAGTGTGTTGGCAGATCGATCGGCCACGCCCGATAAATCCGCCTCGCCGATACCCGCGAGCACAAGATTTCCCTTGAGCAGGCGAATGCTGCCGTCATCCAGGTTGCCGCTGACACGCAAACGATGACCTTGGCCCGTAAAATAAATCGGTTGCCAGAACACTTCCCCCTGCGGCCAAATCACATCGGCCTGCCATTCCCATAAATTTCCCGGCTGGCGATTCTGACGCTCAGCTTTGGCGGTAATTTCTCCACTGATATTCTCACCCGCATGCAAACCGCTGACATCGCTAAACGCCAATCCATCCACGGCGAAATTGGCCTCCATGTTAGCAAGCCCGCCGGCATTACCGCGCAGCCTGGCCGTACCATTGATTTTCCCCTTGGCAGGCGCAAGCATTTCTCTTTCTTTATCCGGCAGTAATTCGGCAATGCGTGCTACCTGTCCGTTGGTCACGGTCAGCACGCCTTCCCACGCCGCGCCTCCCCAGTGGGCAGAAAGCCGCCAGCCTTCGCTGGCTTCACTGGAAGTCATCTGGATTTTTACATCCAGTGTTTTAGCGCGGGAAGAATAATGAAAGGTTGCGGGTATCGACGCTGATTTGGATAGCCGTAATACTCCATCATCGCAGCTGATCAGACCCTCGGAAAACTGAAATGTATGGCAGGAAAAACGTAAATTACGCCAGATCTTTCCCTGCACCGCAACTTCACCCAACGTTATCTCCAGTACTGACGCTCGCGGACCGGCAAGGCTGGCCTGTATCCCCTTTGCATTTAAAAGGGGGCTGTAAACATCATCGACGGAAAGGGTAATGAGAGGCGCAGCGTATGCGGAAGAAATGGCGATAAAGAATGCTGGCAATATTTTGACGAGTAGCTTAATCATTATCGTCCCGGCCAAACTGAACTGCGTAGCGCCTGGTCAAACAGCCTGCAGGACTCTACAGGACTTAGAGGAAGCCGGCTGCAAAAGCTTCGATTCTTCATGTCCAACAACTGCTAGACCCAGAAAAATGAGGGATACCCCACGCTGCTGAGGGCTGATAACTCAGGCCGGAAAAACCCCCGTTGAAAGGTAACGGTCGCCGCGATCGCAAACAATGGAAACGATCACTGCATTGTGTAACTCGGCGGAAATCTTGAGTGCTGCCGCCAGCGCACCCCCCGACGAAATTCCGGCAAAAATCCCTTCCTCGCACGCCAGCCGCCGGGTCATTTCCTCGGCTTCCGCCTGAGAAACCAGGATAATGCAATCTACCCGGCTGGCATCGTAGATTTTTGGCAAGTAGGCTTCCGGCCATTTGCGGATGCCCGGAATCTGCGCACCTTCTTCCGGCTGTACGCCGATGATCTGGATCTCCGGATTCTTTTCCTTGAAATATTCGGAGCAACCCATAATTGTACCGGTGGTTCCCATGCTGCTCACCAGATGAGTAATTTCCCCTCCGGTATCACGCCAGATCTCGGGAGCGGTACCTTCGTAATGTGCCCGTGGATTATCGGGGTTGGCAAACTGGTCCAGGATGATTCCGCGCCCCTCGTCACGCATCCGCTCAGCCACATCCCGTGCTTCTTCCATGCTTCCCTCTTTTGAAGTCAGGACGATTTCCGCACCAAATGCCTTCATGGATTGCCGCCGCTCCACACTCAAGTGCTCCGGCATCACCAGTATCAGGGGATAGCCCATGATCGCCGCCGCCATCGCCAGAGCGATGCCGGTGTTGCCGCTGGTGGCTTCTATCAGCGTATCTCCGGGCCTGATCTCCCCGCGCGCTTGCGCATGCCTGATCATCGATAACGCCGGACGATCTTTCACCGAGCCTGCGGGATTATTCCCTTCCAGTTTGGCGAGAATGACATTACTGGTTTTCCCCGGCAAACGTTTAAGTTTTACCAGCGGTGTGTTACCGACAAAGTCTTCTATGGTTCTGAACATATCCTATTAATTCGCAGAGAATTTGTAAAAGATCGTGCCGGATTATCGCATACGTGCCGCTCGATGGCTCATCACAAAACGCCCAAAGGATAACTACCAAGAAAACACCGAAGTATCCGTTCCCCGTAGGATGGGTGGAGCAAAGCACAACCCATCGGCAATGATGGGTGCGGCGTAATATCTCCACCCATCCCACCAATACCAGATTTTTATTGCCTGACAGACGGCTTATTTTCCTTGGCCGCAGAAGTGCCGCCAACCGTAATGTCCTTGCGCAGTTGCTTCATGGTGGCAGGGCCAATGCCATTAACCTTTTCCAGATCACCCGGCGATTTGAATGGGCCATTCTTCTTACGATGATCGACGATAGCCTTGGCTTTGGCTGGACCGATTCCCTGAAGGGTCTCAAGCTCGCCCTGAGTGGCGGTATTGATGTTGACAGCCGCGTAGACCGGACCGGCAAGCGCAACCAACATGACAATAAGAAAAAATAGTTTTCTCATAACTCTATATGGCACGTGATTGCATCACATCAAAACGGAATATCATCATCCATGTCATCGAACCCGGTGCCACTTCTTGGGGCAGCTTTACCTCCGGATGTACTCGGCGCAAAACTGCTCTCTTCCCTTTCTCCCCCCTCGTAACTACCGCTTCCCGGCTTGCTGCCCAGCATTTTCATGTCGCTGGCGATAATATCGGTAGTGTAGCGCTCAACGCCGGCTTTGTCGGTCCATTTACGGGTTTCCAGCCGTCCCTCGACATATACCGGACGGCCTTTCTTCAGGTATTCACCAGCGATTTCCGCCAGTTTGCGGTAAAACGTGACGCGATGCCATTCGGTTTTTTCCTGCTTTTCACCGTTTTTGTCTTTCCATGTTTCCGTGGTTGCCAAAGTGATATTGGTCACCGCGTCGCCATTTGGCATGTAGCGGGTCTCGGGGTCTTTACCGAGATTGCCGATGAGTATGACTTTGTTGACTGATGCCATTTACGCTTCTCCCCCAAGTAGTTGAACAACCCCTTCTTCGTCAAAGCCTCGCATATCCACTTTCAGGTAAGCCACGCCTTCACTTGCCAGCACCAGTGCTTCATGCACACCGGGTAGCGCCGCCAATTGACGCGATAGTCCGCTGGCTTTGCCCGTATCCATTTCCTCCACATGGTACATTCTGGTACGCACTGCGGCGGGCGCTTTCATGGTGGCGGCAAACAGCAGCCATAACATCAGCAGGATACCGCAAAACGCAAACAGCGCGGAACTGCCATGATGTTCAAATAAATAGCCGCCAGCGGTGGCGCCGGTAAATGCGCCGAGAAATTGAACGCTGCTATAGACGCCTATGGCTGTGCCCTTTGCGCCGACCGGCGCTATCTTGGAAATAAGCGAGGGCAAGGTTGCCTCCAACAGATTGAACGCGGCAAAGAAAACCAGCAGCGCTGCTGCCGTCCCCCATAGGGATTCGAACGTATACGCCAGCAATACCTGGCTTGCCAGCAATACAGCCACTGCAATGACAAAAACCGGTTTGAGTTTTGCTTTCTTTTCCGCATAGATGATCGCGGGAACAATCAGAACCATGGAAAAGAGCAATACCGGAAGATATACCTGCCAGTGGGAATCTACCGCCAGACCCGACTTGCGCAATGACAACGGCACCACCAGCCACAGCGCCATCAGCACTGCATGTAACGCAAACACACCGAAATCCAGGCGTAGCAATTCGGGATTATGCAACACGTTACCAAAGCGTCCTGATGATGCCTCGGTATCGGAATGGAAACGGCTGATCAATGGATTGGGAATGATCTTGTAAACCACTGCCATTGCCAACAGTGCCAGCACTCCGGTCATGGCGAAAATTCCAGGGACGCCAATCAAGCGATTGAGCGCCGGCGCGACAATCAGTGAGAGCGCAAAGGTGGCACCGATGGTCATGCCAATCGTGGCCATCGCTTTGGTGCGATGCTCCTCGCGGGTGAGATCGGCGGCAAGCGCCATTACCGCGGCGGAAATCGCCCCCGCGCCTTGAATGACGCGGCCAAAGATTACCCAATAAATATCCGTGGCGGATGCGGCCACGAAACTGCCCGCGGCGAACAGAATCAAGCCTATGTAGATAACAGGCTTGCGCCCTATCCGGTCGGACAACCAGCCGAAAGGTATTTGCAGTATCGCCTGGGTCAGCCCATAGGCGCCAAGGGCAATGCCGACCAGCGTATAGTTGCTCCCGCCGGGTAAATGCTCGGCGTAAAACGCGAACACAGGCAGGATGATAAACATGCCAAACATGCGCAACCCATAAATACCGGCCAGACCGGCGGTAGCGCGCAACTCAATCGGAGACATTTTCTCGGGGGGTGATGAGACGGACATGAATCAGATTGGGAAAATGCGGAGAAGTTGAGTATATTAACAGGTTTGACCGGCACTCAGATAGCCCAAGGTTGTCATGAGTGACCAATGGAAGCGTCGATGGAACTCATAAAAATTCGCGGTGCGCGCACGCACAACCTCAAAAACATCAATCTTGATCTGCCGCGAAACAAGCTGATCGTCATCACCGGTTTGTCCGGTTCCGGCAAATCCTCGCTCGCGTTTGACACGCTTTATGCGGAAGGTCAGCGGCGCTATGTGGAATCGCTCTCGGCGTATGCGCGGCAATTTCTGCAATTGATGGAAAAGCCCGATGTCGATCTGATCGAAGGCCTTTCTCCCGCTATCGCCATAGAGCAGAAAGCAACATCGCATAATCCGCGTTCAACCGTGGGCACCGTCACGGAAATACACGATTACATGCGCCTGCTATTCGCGCGCGTGGGCGATCCGCAGTGCCCCGACCACGGCATCACGCTGATCGCGCAAAGCGTTTCGCAAATGGTCGATCATGTATTGAAGCTGCCGCCCGATACCCGGCTGATGATACTGGCGCCGCTGGTGGTGGGGCGCAAGGGCGAGCAGCTGGATTTGATCGATGAGCTGCGTGCACAGGGTTTCGTGCGGCTGCGGATAGACGGCAACATACATGAAATCGATGTGCTGCCAAAATTGCAAAAGAATAAAAAACACACGATTGAAGTGGTGGTAGATAGGCTCAAGGTCACTCCCGATGCCAAGCAGCGGTTGGCTGAGTCATTTGAAACCGCGCTGCGCCACGCTGACGGACGCGCTTTGGCGGTGGAAATGGATTCCGGCCACGAGCATCTTTTTTCCGCCAAGTTCAGTTGCCCGGTATGCAGCTATTCGCTGCCCGAACTCGAGCCGCGCTTGTTTTCCTTCAATAACCCGATGGGCGCCTGTCCCAAGTGTGACGGCCTGGGGAAAATTACATTCTTCGATCCCAAGCGTATCGTTGCTTTTCCTCATTTGTCGCTGGCTTCCGGCACAATCAAGGGCTGGGATCGACGCAACCAGTTTTATTACCAGTTGCTGGCGAGCCTGGCCAAGCACTATGATTTTGACTTGGAGATGCCTTTCGAACAACTGCCTGAAAACATTCAGGACATCATCCTCAAAGGATCAGGCAGGGAGAAAATAGCATTTTCGTACCTGAATGAAAGCGGCGCCCGAACCCAGCGGACACATACCTTCGAAGGCATTATTCCCAACCTGGAGCGGCGCTATAAGGAGACCGAATCGCAGGCCGTGCGCGAGGAGCTGGCAAAATACCTGAATTCGCAGACCTGTCCCGAATGCGCCGGCACCCGCCTGCGGCGCGAGGCCCGCCATGTGCGGGTGGGGGGCGGGCCATTTTCGAAATCAATGCGCTGCCCCTGAAACAGGCCATGGTTTTTTTCGATCAAGTGGAGCTGACCGGGCAAAAGTATGCCATTGCGGAAAGAATTGTCAGGGAAATTTCCAGCCGCATGTTATTCCTCAACAACGTGGGCCTCGATTACTTGTCGCTGGATCGCTCCGCCGATACCTTGTCCGGTGGGGAATCCCAGCGTATTCGACTTGCCAGCCAGATCGGCTCCGGGCTGACCGGCGTAATGTATGTGCTGGATGAGCCTTCCATTGGTCTGCACCAGCGCGACAATAACCGACTGCTGGAGACACTCAAGAATCTGCGCGATCTTGGCAATAGCGTAATTGTGGTGGAACACGACCAGGACGCCATACTCTCCGCCGATCATGTAATAGACATGGGTCCGGGTGCAGGCGAGCATGGGGGAGAAATTATTGCGCAAGGCACACCGGAAGCCATTCGGAAAAGTACCAGTTCCCTGACTGGCAGGTATCTTTCGGGGCAACTGGTCATCGCGCTGCCGGAAAAGCGCACCCAGCCAAACAGTGATCGCTGGCTTCGGATTGAAGGCGCATCCGGCAACAATCTAAAAAACGTCGATCTCAACTTGCCGGTGGGATTATTCGTTTGTATCACCGGGGTGTCCGGCTCGGGCAAATCTACTCTCATCAATGAAACGCTCTACCTTGCGACGGCACGCTACCTCTACGGCAGCAGCACGGAGCCCGCTCCGCATCAAAGCCTGGATGGCCTGGCGTTCTTCGACAAAGTCATCAACATGGACCAGAGCCCCATCGGGCGCACGCCGCGCTCCAATCCAGCCACTTACACCGGCCTGTTCACGCCTATCCGCGAACTGTTCGCGGGCGTACCCCAGGCGCGCGAACGCGGCTACGGTCCCGGACGATTTTCGTTCAACGTCAAGGGTGGGCGCTGCGAAGCCTGTCAGGGCGACGGCATGATCAAGGTTGAAATGCACTTCCTGCCCGATATATACGTGTCATGCGACGTCTGCCACGGCAAGCGTTATAACCGCGAAACCCTGGAGATTCAATACAAGGGAAAAAACATCAACGAAATTCTGCAACTGACGGTGGAACAGGCATACGAATTTTTCAGCGCTGTACCGGTGGTAGCCCGGAAGCTCCAAACGCTGCTGGATGTGGGTCTGGGCTACATCACCCTGGGTCAATCCGCCACTACGCTTTCCGGCGGAGAGGCGCAGCGGGTGAAACTTTCGCTGGAACTTTCCAAACGCGATACCGGCCGCACGCTCTACATCCTGGACGAACCCACCACCGGTCTTCATTTCCAGGACATCGACATGCTGCTGAAAGTGTTGCACCGGCTACGCGACCACGGCAACACCGTGGTGGTAATCGAACACAATTTGGATGTGATCAAGACCGCTGACTGGATTATCGACCTCGGCCCCGAGGGAGGCGAAGGCGGCGGGCAAATTATTGCTGAAGGCACACCGGAGGAGATTGCGGCGAGCGAGAACAGCTTTACCGGTCATTATTTGAAAAGCGTACTCGATTCCTGATCGGGTTCGCAAGCGGCAAAATGAATCACCGAAAGCTTCTGCTCAACAGCTTCAATGCCGCGATCGCTGCAGCCGATCCCCTGCGTATCGTACCGCGGCACTTGCCCATGCCACTCAAGTTGCCCAAAGGACGTACTTTGGTGATCGGTGCGGGAAAGGCCGCCGTGGCAATGGCGCTGGCGGTGGAAAATCATTGGCAAAAAGACGCGGCAATGAATGGCATTGTCCTTACCCGTTATGGCCACGGCATGCCGCTTGAAAGAATCAAAGTGATCGAAGCCGGGCATCCCCTCCCTGACGCACACGGTGAACAGGCTGCCCGAGATATTCTGGGGGAAGTGAAAAAACTCGGTGCGGATGATTTTCTGCTGTGCCTGGTGAGCGGCGGCGGTTCAAGTCTATTATCGTTGCCGGTGGCAGGTGTATCGCTGAATGATCTCAGAAACGTCACCCAGGAATTGCTGCGCTGCGGCGCGGCGATTCAGGAAATCAATACCGTGCGCAAACATCTCTCCGCTATTCAAGGGGGAAGACTTGCCGCTTCATGCCGTGCACCGGTATGGGCGTTGATAATATCGGACGTGACCGGGGATGATCCAACTCATGTTGCTTCCGGCCCGTGTGCGCCTGACCCGTCAACCTATTCGGACGCACTGGAGATACTCGAACGCTACCGGATCAATGCATCCGCCGCAGTGCTGGAAATATTGCTGGCGGGCGCCGACGGCAAGCGCGACGAGACACCCAAACCGGGTGACGCCGTTTTCAGGAATGTGGAAAACCACGTGATCGCCACGGCCCATGATTCGCTGCTGGCGGCGGCCAAATACTTTCATGAACAGGGTATACCCGCCACAATACTGGGTGACGCCATAACCGGCGAGTCACGCGATGTGGCTAAGGTCTTCGCCGCGCTGGTGCGGGAAATCCGTCAATATGGCCAGCCATGGAAACCACCGGTGGCGCTGATCTCGGGAGGAGAAACAACAGTCGCGTTATGCGGAAATGGCCATGGTGAATGGAGCGGCGTCAGTGGAATGAATCCCGGCGGGCGAGGTGGCCGGAACACGGAATTCCTGCTGTCGCTTGCCATTGAACTCACCGGCGTGGCGGGCATCCACGCCCTCGCCTGCGATACCGACGGTATAGATGGTTCGGAAAGCAACGCCGGCGCGATCATGGCTTCGGATTCAATACACCGTGCGAAGCAAATGGGCATCAGCGCCCAAGCCCTGCTTGCCAGCCATAACGCGTATACTTTCTTTGAGCAGCTGGACGATCTGGTACTCACCGGCCCAACCCGTACCAATGTCAATGATTACCGGGTAATTCTGGTTTTGTAGAACTAATATTGCAAAAATGGGCCATAAGACTGCACAGAAGGCATGAAATCGTTTGCTGACCCGGCGATATGTCACGAAACCGCAATGTTGCTTACATATCATCGCAATATCGAAGAAAATTACCGATAAAGGAAAACATATGGCAGCAACCATACTGGTGGTGGAAGATGAACCCGCGATTCAGGAGCTGATCACGTATAGCCTGAGGCAAGCCCGGCATGTCGTTTTTGGTGCAAGAAGCGCGGAGCAGGCCATGGAGATAGTGAATGACGCGTTACCCGACCTGGTGCTGCTTGACTGGATGCTGCCGGGGATGAGCGGTGTCGAATTTGCGCGTATGTTGCGGCGCGTAACGCGCACCAAGACCATTCCCATCATCATGCTTACCGCTCGTGCCGAGGAAAGCGACAAGGTGGCGGGACTGGAAATTGGCGCCGACGATTACATCACCAAGCCTTTTTCGCCGCGTGAATTGCTCGCACGGATTAAAGCGGTGCTGCGACGGCGTTCACCGGAAGCGGCTGACGATATCGTGGATATCGGTGGACTGCGCCTTGACTCCGCAACGCATCGCGTAACCGCGAGTGATAAGGAAGTAGTGCTGGGGCCTACCGAGTTTCGTTTGTTGCATTTCCTTATGACGCACTCCGAGCGAGTGCATACACGTTCGCAACTGCTCGATCAGGTATGGGGAGACCATGTATTTGTGGAGGACCGTACCGTGGACGTGCATATTCGCAGATTGCGTAAAGCACTGGAAAATGTCAGCAAGGATGGCCTGGTGCAGACCGTGAGAGGCTCGGGCTATCGCCTGTCCGCTGGACCGGCGGCAAGCATTGGGATAGTATGAACATAATGAGTCAATTTCACGCTTCGAAATAGCTTACGTGTCCGATTCCTGGGAGCGCCTTACCCCTCTCCTGATAATTGTTGTGGCCGGCATACTCTGGGTCACACTCGGCGCGCTCACCGCATTAGTCTTTTGCAGCATTGCCCTGCTGTCGTTAGTCGTCCATCACTGGCGCCATCTGATAATGCTGGAGAGATGGCTTCAAGCCGAAGAACTCGCATCTGTTGCATTGCCCGATAGCTCCGGGAAATGGGGAGATGTATTTGCGCGTCTGGCGCGCATCATGCGTGAACAGCGCAAAAATCATCAGCAACTCGGTTTCGCGCTGGAGCGCCTACGGCGCGCCACTTCCGCCATGCCGGAAGGCGTGGTCATTCTGGATGACGTTGACCGTATCGAATGGTGCAATCCGGTAGCCGAAAAGCATTTGGGCATAGACACCAGCCGCGATGCCGGTCAGCATGTTACCCATTTAGTGCGCCAGACCCAGTTCACCGAGTACCTGAACGCTCACAACTACAGCGAGCCGTTGATAATCAAGCAGGCGCGGAACCCGGGCCTGACCCTTTCGCTACAATTTGTGCCTTATGGCGATAAGCAAAAATTACTCGTCAGCCGTGATGTCACCCGTCTTGAAAGAGTCCATACCATGCGGCGGGATTTTGTCGCCAATGTCTCGCATGAATTACGTACGCCGTTGACAGTCATTGGTGGATTCCTTGAAACACTCGCGGAAGAAGGTGCTTCTGACCCCGAAACAAATAAATGGGCGCTCACGCTGATGACCGATCAGACCCGGCGCATGCAGCGTCTGGTAGAAGACCTGTTGACGCTGTCGCGGCTGGAAGACTCGGAAAACCTGGTACGGGAGGACAACATCAACATCCCCGCCATGTTGCGTGAGCTCTGTCAGGAAGCGGAGTCCTTGAGTGCGGGGCATCACCGTATCGGCCTCAATCTCGATACCAAGACGAAGTTGATGGGTAGTATGGATGACTTGCGCAGTGCCTTCAGTAATCTCGTCAGCAATGCCATACGCTACACCGCTGAAGGCGGGGATATCACACTGAACTGGGAGATTCGTGACGGACAAGGTGTATTCTCCGTGCAGGACAGCGGCATTGGCATCGAGCCCGAGCATATCCCGCGCTTGACGGAACGCTTTTATCGGGTGGATCGTGGGCGCTCGCGTGAAACCGGCGGTACCGGCCTGGGACTTGCCATCGTCAAGCACGTACTGACCTGCCACCAGGCGAAACTGGAAATTGTCAGCGAACCGGGTAAAGGCAGTTGTTTCAGTGCATGGTTCCCCCCGGCACGGCTGATAGCGCACAAAGCGAGTAAATCGCCACCCTGATAAATCCGGCGGGAAAATGCCGTGAATCTCGCCATTCAGGGCGTGACCCGGAATTTGATCCGGCACTGGCGTGCTTGGAACACCGCTGGATACCGGCATCATGAAGCTCATACTGTTTGCTCGCCGGGCCGATCAGGGGTTGTATAATGTCAAGCTGATAGCACAATGATAGTGTTTGGACGAGCCGGCTTCTCTCTTTGCACCCTCCAGCATAATATGAATCGCTTATACGATTCATCCCGGAGTATTCCTTATCTCATGCCCAAGCCACCCATGGATCTTACCGAAACGCCGATCAATAGCCGGAAGGTGTTTGATGGCGAACTTTTGCACGTGTATCAGGACCAGGCTCGCCTGCCTGACGGCAAAGTGAAAGTACGCGAATACATCACCCATCCCGGCGCGGTCGTCATCATTCCACTGCTCGATAATGGTGAGCTGGTGCTGGAGCGTCAGCATCGCTATCCGTTGCATCGGGATTTCTACGAACTGCCTGCTGGAAAAATTGATCCCGGCGAAGATCCACTGTTATGCGCGCAGCGGGAGTTACTGGAAGAAACGGGCTATACGGCGGCAAGCTGGCGATATCTCGCCACTTTGCATCCCTGTATCGGTTATTCCGATGAGCGGTTAATATATTATTTTGCCCAAGAGCTCAGTTTCCAAGGCGCAAACCTTGATGAAGGCGAACATCTGGAGATATTTACCCTCACGCTGGCTACGGCATTGGAATGGGTAAAAACAGGCAAGATTACGGATAACAAAAGCGTTTCCGGCTTGTTCTGGGCGGAGAAGGTCTTACGCGAAGAATGGTAGCAGGCTCCCTGATGCAATCATAGCGGGAGAAGCCGCCACAACAGGATTATGGCATCCTGATTACGAGCGCTTCCGAGTTGGTTCCAGGGAAGCGAGGGTCGGCCATAACAATGTGCTCAATTACCGTCCCCAATGACAGAAGGCTTAGCCTGAACCTGGCCACATCCCCGCAAAAGGTGAGACGGCATCCCGGCTGAGCAATACGCATAATCTCTTTCTTACCTTTCTCCAAAGAACCATCCTTTGAAATAGGAGCATCTCTCAAACAGATGTCGCTTGCACATTGATCAGGAAGACTCGATGTTAGCGGCCGTACAGGCCCTGGAAAAAAGTTGGGTAGAAAATCCTCAAATCCAAGGTATTTCGTCTCGCCCTCGCCACCGAGGTTGATCTTCCTGCCGCCACCCTTTGGGTTGACTGGCGTTCCAAAGTGATTCACCTGGAAAGACACCGTGCCGTTCGGCCCTTGTCGAAATCCGCCGATGGGACACTTGCTGTGATCATGAGGGGCACCAGCAAGTGTTGTTGAAACGAATCTATCTTGTGCAGGACTCTCATTTTCAAGGATATCCATTTCCGTATCCAGACTCTTGATTGTCCTCTTGCCCACGATATCGTCTGCACTCGTTTGCCAAGGCTGAAGGATTCGCCGGGACGGGTGATTTTTGTATGCTTTGACCGCGGCTGCGGTCTTTGGACCATATGAGCCATCGATGTCCAAATTGAAGTTTTCTCTACCCGGACCTCTGCTTAACTGGTTTAATGCGGTTTGAATTTTCTTGACATGCTCACCGTGGGCACCAGGTGTGATATGGGCAGCGTCACTCACCAAGCATGCTTCGAGCTTGGGATCCGCTGTTGGGGTTGTAAACAACTGGGATATCAGCAGGCCCATATCATCCTTTGTCTTCTCAATTTCTATTCTGGCAGTATAGGAATATTAACGCCATATATCCACCAGATAGGATTTACTCCGCAAAGAACTCGCGTACCTTGTCCATCCAGGATTTCGCACGGGGACTGTGACGGGAGTCATCTTGCTGATTGAGCGATTCCAGTTCCTGCAATAGTTCTTTTTGACGGGCGGTGAGCTTGACAGGGGTTTCCACCACAACGTGACATAGCAAATCCCCCAATGCATTGCTGCGTACACCCTTGATCCCCTTGCCGCGCAGACGGAAAATTTTTCCGCTCTGTGTTTCCGCCGGCACCTTGATTTTGGCATGGCCATCGAGTGTCGGAATCTCGATTTCTCCACCCAGGGCAGCGGTGGTAAAACTTATCGGCATTTCGCAGTGCAAGTCGTTATGGTCGCGCTGAAAAACGGAATGCTGCGATAAATGAATCACCACATACAAATCTCCGGACGGACCATTGTTGACCCCCGCTTCGCCTTCCCCGGATAGACGAATGCGGTCGCCTTCATCCACCCCGGCCGGGATTTTTACCGACAGCGTTTTGTGTTGTTTGACGCGTCCCGCGCCATTGCATGTCACGCAAGGACTCGAAATAAATTTGCCGCTGCCATGGCATTTGGGACATGTTTGCTGGATTGAGAAGAATCCCTGCTGCATTCTTACCTGACCATGCCCATTACAAGTCGGGCACGTGGTGGGAGAAGTGCCAGGCTTGGCACCGTTGCCATGGCAGCTTCCGCACATTTCCATGGTGGGAATACGGATTTTGGTTTCCGTTCCGCGCGCTGCCTGTTCAAGCGAGATTTCCAGGTTGTAGCGCAAATCGGCACCGCGATAGACGTTGGCGTGCCCGCCGCGTCCACCGAAGATATCGCCGAAGATATCGCCGAATGCGTCAGCAAATCCTTGAGCCCCGCCGCCACCCATATTGGGATCCACACCTGCATGACCATGCTGGTCATATGCCGCGCGCTTATGGGGATCGGAAAGTATTTCGTAAGCCTCTTTGGCTTCCTTGAAGTGTTCCTCCGACTTTGGACTATCCGGATTACGGTCTGGATGGTACTTCATCGCCAGCTTGCGATAAGCTTTCTTTATTTCATCTTCGCTGGAGTCACGGTTGAGGCCCAGCACTTCATAGTAGTCGCGTTTGCTCATATGGATTTTCTTAAAAATGGAAGCGCAGGAGATTCATTTCTACTGCTTTCTTCCGATAAAATGCCAAGCGCAGGGAGCGCAGAAGAATGATAGCTCATCTCTCCGCGACCCCTGCGCCTGGATGTATCAGTATCTCTTTACTTCTTGTTTTTTACTTCCTCGAACTCGGCATCCACCACTTCGCCTTCTACGGGCTTCTCGCCACCGCCCCCACCCCCATGGGGCGCTGATTCCGCTCCAGGCTGGGCTTGCTGAGCCTGTTCTTGCGAATACATTTTCTCCGCAAGTTTATGCGAGACCTCGGCCAATGCCTGGGTCTTGGCTTCAATGGTATCCTTGCTGTCGGATTTCAACGCTTCTTCCGCATCTTTCAGCGCATCTTCTATTCTGGATTTTTCCTCGCCGTCCAGTTTGTCGCCATGTTCCTTCAATGTCTTTTTCACTGAGTGGATCATCGCGTCACACTGGTTGCGAGCGGTAACGAGTTCGAGCGCCTTGTGATCATCCGCGGCGTGCGCCTCGGCATCCTTGACCATGCGCTGTACCTCGTCATCCGACAGACCGGAACTTGCCTGGATCTTGATTTTGTTTTCCTTTCCGGTGGCCTTGTCTTTGGCCGATACGTGGAGTATGCCATTCGAGTCAATATCGAATGTCACCTCGATTTGCGGCATACCGCGCGGTGCGGGAGGAATATCACTCAGATTGAATTGTCCCAGACTCTTATTGCCGGATGCGAGTTCCCGCTCACCCTGCAACACATGGATGGTTACCGCGGTCTGATTTTCCTCGGCGGTTGAAAATACCTGCTGGGCCTTGGTTGGAATAGTGGTATTTTTCTGAATCAGTTTGGTCATTACGCCGCCGAGCGTTTCAATACCCAACGACAGTGGCGTCACATCCAGCAGCAGCACATCCTTCACTTCGCCCTGCAGTACGCCACCCTGAATGGCCGCACCTACGGCAACCGCTTCATCCGGATTCACATCCTTGCGCGGTTCCTTGCCGAAAATTTCTCTGACTTTATCCTGCACCTTGGGCATGCGGGTTTGCCCACCCACCAGAATGATGTCCTCAATGTCGGAAACCTTCACGCCAGCATCCTTGATAGCAATGCGGCAAGGCTCCACGGTACGCTCGATCAGTTCTTCCACCAGGCTTTCCAACTTGGCCCGGGTGATTCTCACCGCCAGATGTTTGGGGCCGGAAGCGTCCGCCGTGATGTAGGGCAGGTTGACCTCGGTTTGCTGGCTGGATGAGAGTTCGATCTTGGCTTTTTCCGCCGAATCTTTTAAGCGTTGCAGAGCAAGCATATCTTTTTTCAAATCTATGCCGCTTTCCTTCTTGAATTCATCCACAAGATATTCGATGATGCGCGAGTCGAAGTCCTCTCCGCCAAGAAAGGTGTCACCATTGGTGGCCAGCACCTCGAACTGGTGCTCGCCCTCCACTTCCGCGATCTCGATAATGGAAATATCGAACGTGCCGCCGCCCAGATCATATACCGCCACTTTACGGTCGCCTTCTTTTTTATCCATCCCGAAAGCCAGGGCTGCCGCGGTTGGCTCATTGATGATGCGCTTGACTTCGAGCCCGGCGATGCGCCCGGCGTCCTTGGTCGCCTGACGCTGTGAATCGTTAAAATAGGCGGGAACCGTGATGACGGCTTCGTTTACCGTCTCACCCAGATAATCCTCAGCGGTTTTTTTCATTTTCTTCAGCACTTGCGCGGAAATTTCCGGCGGTGCAACCTTCTTGCCACGCACTTCCACCCAGGCATCATTATTGTCGGCCTTGATGATGCTGTAGGGCACCATCTTGATGTCTCGTTGCACCATGTCCTCGTTAAAGCGACGCCCAATCAGCCGTTTAACCGCAAACAACGTGTTTTTCGGATTGGTGACCGCCTGGCGTTTGGCGGAAGCGCCCACCAGAATCTCACCGTCTTCCGTATAGGCGACGATTGAAGGCGTAGTACGCGCACCTTCCGAGTTCTCTATTACCTTGGGCTTGCCATTCTCCATGACAGACACACATGAGTTGGTGGTGCCGAGATCTATGCCGATAATTTTTGCCATGATTTGATCCTTGTAGTAGTAGTTTGTGCCGAATAATCGTTAATGCGTGAAATGGGGATTCAGGCCGGAATTTCAAGTCCAGAAATCTATTTGGCCTTCGAAACCGATACCAGCGCAGGCCGGATTACACGGTCATTCAAAACGTAGCCTTTTTGCATTACTTGCACGACGGTATTGGGAGCAAGGCTGGAATCCACCATACACATGGCCTGATGCAGATGCGGATCAAATTTTTCACCCGCCGGATTGATCAACTTGATATTGAATCTATCGAAAATGGCGGTGAGTTGCTTGAGAGTCAATTCCATGCCGCTTTTGAAATTCTCAACCGTCGCATTTTCCACCGCAAGCGCCGCCTCCAGGCTATCCATTACCGCTAGCAGTTCAGTGGAGAAATTTTCAATGGCGTATTTATGGGCATTGGTAACGTCGATCTGGGCGCGTTTCCGTATATTCTCGGCATCCGCCTTGGCACGCAGCCACGCATCATGATGTTCCTGCGCGTCAAGTTCGGCTTTCTTCAGTAATTGTTCCAGACTCGGCATCGTCTCCACCGCCGGTTCCGCTATCGTGTTTTCATTAGCCCCCGCGCTCACTGGGTCTGTGGTGACAGTCAATTCGGGCTGGTCTGGATTGGGTTGTTGTGTATCTGCCATAGTTTCTCCTCATTTCAATTTAAACTATATCGGGATGGTTTTTCCAATTTCAAGATCATGATTGCAGCTCGGCAGCCAACCCTGGTCGTATCGATAATGCCAGCGCAATACGGATAGCGTGAAACACTTGAAAAAAGTCTGCGGGACATAAACAACGAGGCAGAAATCTCTAATTCCCGATTCTTCGGGCTAGTATGGCCGCGTTGCCGATGTAGCTCTGCGGCGTCATTTCCCGCAGGCGGCTTTTCTCGGCTTCGGGAATGGCAAGACCATCAATGAATTTATGCAGGGTATCCCTGTTGATGCCATCCTTGCCACGCGTCAATTCTTTCAACTGCTCGTAAGAATTGTGCACTCCATGGCGGCGCATCACTGTCTGGATCGGCTCCGCCAATACCTCCCAGGCATCCTCCAGATCTTTCATCAAGCGTTCCGGATTGACTTCCAGCTTGCCCAGGCCTTTGCCGCAAGAGTCATAGGCCAGCAACGTGTGTCCCAATGCCACTCCCATGTTGCGAAGTACGGTGGAGTCGGTCAGATCGCGCTGCCAGCGAGACACGGGCAGCTTCTCGCTTAAATGCCGCAGCAGCGCATTGGCGACACCCAGGTTGCCTTCCGAGTTTTCAAAATCGATCGGATTGACCTTGTGCGGCATGGTGGATGAGCCCACTTCGCCTTCCCGGGTTTTCTGCTTGAAATAGCCTAATGAAATATACCCCCACACGTCACGGTTAAAGTCCAGCAGTATGGTGTTAATTCGGGCGTAGGCATCAAACAGTTCGGTCATGGCATCATGCGGTTCAATCTGGGTGGTGTAGGGGTTAAACTCCAGGCCAAGTTTTTCCACGAAATCCCGGGCGAATCTTTCCCAGCCGAAATCCGGATAAGCCGCTAAATGGGCATTGTAATTGCCCACCGCACCATTAATTTTTCCAAGAATAGCCACCTTGGCAAGCCGTTCATGCCCACGCCGCAGACGATAAGCGGTATTGGCAAGTTCCTTGCCTGCCGTTGTAGGGGTGGCGGGCTGACCATGCGTACGGGAAAGCATGGGCGTATCAGACAGTTGATGCGCCATCCGGATAAGCTGGGTGATGATCTTTTCCAAGGCCGGAAGCATCACCCGGTCACGGCTGTGCGCCAGCATCAATCCATGAGAGAGATTATTGATGTCCTCCGAAGTGCAGGCAAAATGGATGAATTCCGCAACCCGCACAATTTCAGCATTCTCGGCCAGGCGCTCCCTGAGCCAGTATTCGACGGCTTTTACGTCGTGGTTGGTACGGGCTTCGATCAGCTTGACCGCTTCCCCGTCGGCCTCGGAAAAATTCGCCGCAAGACTGTCAAGTTGCGCGATGGTGCCGGCAGAAAAAGCCGGCACTTCAGCGATGGCGGAGGCATGGCTTAATGCCTTGAGCCATTCGATTTCCAACTGAACGCGGTATTGAATCAGTGCAAGTTCACTGAAATAAGGTCGCAAATCCGCAGCTTTGCCGTGATAGCGTCCGTCTAGGGGGGAAAGTGCGGTGAGAAAAGACGAGTTCATATTATCCTGAATGCGGCGATTGACTACTCACTTTTCTGTTTAGCACCATAATGCTAAACGCTATGAGTCTCTTGAATTTCACCTGCCGGCGCATTTTAACATAGCACCCCGGCTACGCCATGCGGTATGGAAAGCCGATATAATACGTACCTGAATAAAATTGCCGCCAAGGGATGTCATGAAGCTTATAGGATCACTTACCAGTCCTTACGTGCGCAAGGTGCGCATCGTTCTGGCGGAAAAACGTATTGGTTATGATTTTGAAGTGGATAGCCCATGGAACGCGAGTAGTCACGTGCCGAATCACAATCCCCTTGGAAAGATACCGGTACTCATTCTGGACGATGGCTCTTCTTTATTCGATTCACGTGTAATCGTCGAATATCTCGACAGTGTCAATCCCGTCTCTCGTCTGATTCCCGAGCCCAGCCGGCAGCGCATTATGGTAAAACGCTGGGAGGCGCTGGCGGACGGCATCTGTGATGCCGCCGCCGCCGTATTCCTTGAACGCAAACGGCCTGACACCGGACAAAGCGCGGAATGGATCTCGCGCCAGCTGACAAAGGTCACCCAAGGCCTGGAAGCAGCTGCCCGGGAACTGGATGACAAAAAATGGTGCGATGGCAATACCTACACGCTGGCCGACATCGCGCTGGGCTGCACACTGGGGTATCTGGCTTTTCGCTTTTCCGAAATCGAATGGCGCAATACGTCACCCAATCTCGCAGAACTCTCCGACAGACTGGAAAAGCGGACTCCATTCATGGAGACGGCGCCAAGAGAATGAAAAGCGGAATGAAAAGCAGGAACTGAAAATGGATTATTCATCCGTGATGATTCCTCCTCCAAGACACACCTTGCTCTCGTAAACGACGACTGATTGTCCCGGCGTCACCGCCCATTGAGGCTGGGCAAATTCAATTTTGCATTGGTCCTGTCCGATATGCGCGATAGCACAGGGGGCATCCGGTTGGCGATAACGGGTTTTGGCAGCATAAACCCAGTTGCAATGCGGCTCGCGGCCGCTTATCCATGTCAGGTCACCGGCATTGAGCGCGGGCCGGAATAAATCCGGGTGATCATGGCCCTGGATCACGGTCAGGATATTCCGTGCCATATCCTTGGCTGAAACGAACCAGGGCTCGCCATCGCCGTCCCTTGTCCCGCCGATGCCCAATCCCTGCCGTTGGCCAATGGTGTAATACATCAGCCCGACGTGCTTCCCCATGACGGTGCCATCCGGTGTTTGTATCTCTCCCGGTTCATGCGGCACGTAACGGTTGAGAAATTCCCGGAACGGCCTCTCCCCAATAAAACAGATTCCAGTACTGTCTTTCTTGGAAAAATTCGGTAATTCGTGATTCCTGGCGATTTTACGTACATCGCGTTTGTAAAGATGGCCAATCGGAAATAGCGTTCTGGAGAGTTGCTGCTGGTTCAAACGATAGAGAAAGTAACTCTGGTCCTTCGTCCCATCCTCGCCTTTCAGCAACTGGAACAGACCGTCTATTTCGCGTACCTGCGCATAATGACCGGTAGCGATATGGTCAGCGCCGAGCCCGACCGCGTGGTCGAGAAACGCCTTGAACTTGATTTCGGCATTACACAGAACATCCGGATTAGGCGTTCGCCCGGCTTTGTATTCGGCAAGAAACTGATTGAATACACGCTCCTTGTATTCCGCCGAGAAGTTCACCGCTTCCAGAGGAATTCCGATGATATCCGCTACCGAGGCGGCATCGATCAAATCCTGCCGGGATGAACAATACTCGCTGGTGTCATCGTCTTCCCAGTTCTTCATGAAAAGACCGACGACGTCGTAGCCTTGCTGTTTCAATAACAGCGCGGCGACGGATGAATCCACTCCGCCCGACATGCCGACCACCACACGTTGTTTACCCATTGCTTCCAGCGAATTCAGATTTAATCGTAATGAGTAAGGATATCCAAAGAGTAGTGCTTACCTGCCAAATGATCTTCGACACACTTCATCACCAGCGGACTGCGGTGACGATCGGTCATTTCGCGGATTTCATCGACGCAAAACCATCCTGCGCGCAATATTCCTGCATCCAGCGGACGATCGGGATCATGGTCAGTGACAGAACCGGCAAAAGCAAAGCGCAGATAGGTAACGTTGTCGGCATGAGAGTGCCAGCGGTAAATTCCCAGCACCCATTGCGGAGCAAAAGTATAACCGGTTTCTTCCAGAGTTTCCCGAACCGCTCCCTGAACGATGGATTCATCCGGCTCAAGGTGTCCCGCTGGCTGATTGAACAATACACCGCTACTGGTTTGCTCCTCGACCAGCAAGTATTTTCCATCTTGCTCCACCACCGCCGCTACCGTGACATTGGGCTTCCAGATCATAATCTCTTGAGTGACTTCCATATTCTAAAAAAGAAGCAAGGGCGCCCAGCCCGTATTCTATCGTCACTACCCGGCAGAAAGAAATAATGATGAAGAGCCGCCGAAAAATTTCAGTACCCGTCACGCGCACTTTGCCACATCCCAGTTATGGAGGATATCAATCTTCAAACGGTAGATTGCAACCCAGATAATCCATTAGGACGCGAGATGATGGCGAGGCAGGTTGCGAGACAGTTTTGCCGGTTGAGAGAAATCCATAGCTGGGTCTATGGACGCCGCGCTGGTGGCAAAAACAGCGGCAAAAATGGCCGCAAACTGCCCGTCAGCACTCGAGTAGGCTCGCAGAGCCGCCTAATGGATTATCTGGGTTCAATGCATACACACGTTAGCGCTTCTCTCCAAAACACGAGTAAAATGGCTGGTTTGCATGTTTTTGCTCGCGCAATCCTTGCACCATTCATTATTAATTATCGGGAGACACCATGTACCAGCACATCAGGACGCCGGCCGAAGGCGAAAAAATCCGGGTCAATGAAGATTTTTCCTTAAGTGTGCCGGATAACCCTGTTATTCCGTTCATCGAAGGTGACGGGATCGGCGTAGACATTACGCCCGTGATGAAAAAAGTCGTGGATGCGGCGGTAAGCCGGGCTTATGGCGGCAAGCACAAGATTTCCTGGATGGAAATTTATGCCGGCGAGAAATCGAACCAGGTATACGGTGAAAACGTGTGGCTGCCCGATGAAACGTTGGAGGCTGCACGGGAGTATGTGGTTTCCATCAAGGGACCGCTGACTACACCGGTCGGTGGCGGCATCCGTTCCATTAACGTGGCCCTGCGCCAACAACTTGATCTCTATGTGTGCCTGCGCCCCGTGCGTTACTTTCAGGGCGTACCAAGCCCGCTAAAGAATCCGGAAAAAACCGATATGGTGATTTTCCGCGAGAATTCGGAAGACATTTACGCGGGTATTGAATGGGAAGCCGGGTCGGAGGATGCGAAAAAGGTCATCAATTTTTTGATGAATGATATGGGTGTCACCAAGATACGCTTTCCACAAACGTCTGGAATCGGCATCAAGCCGGTATCCAGTGAAGGTACCGAACGTCTGGTGCGCAAGGCCATACAGTATGCGATCGATAACAAGCGCCGCTCGGTCACGTTGGTGCATAAGGGCAACATCATGAAATTCACCGAAGGTGCGTTCAAGAATTGGGGCTATGCATTGGCGGCGAGGGAGTTCGGAGCAATCCCGCTGGACGGTGGGCCATGGATGAAATTGCCCGAAGACAAGGGCGGGATCGTTATCAAAGATGTCATCGCGGACGCTTTTCTGCAACAGATCTTGTTGCGCCCGGAGGAATATGATGTGATTGCCACATTGAATCTGAACGGTGACTACGTTTCCGATGCTTTGGCGGCGCAGGTGGGTGGCATCGGCATAGCGCCGGGCGCCAATCTCAGCGACTCGATTGCGATATTCGAGGCAACGCATGGCACCGCGCCGAAATACGCGGGAAAGGATCAGGTTAATCCGGGGTCGCTCGTCCTGTCGGCGGAAATGATGCTACGGCACATAGGCTGGAGCGAGGCCGCTGATCTGATGGTTCGCGCGATGGAGAGAACCATCCAGGATAGCGTGGTGACTTATGACTTTGCACGCCAAATGTCCGATGCCCAGAAAGTCTCATGTTCGGCATTCGGCGAGGCATTGATCAGCAGAATGACCTGATCCTCTTCGTAATTGCATGCTTGAAAAAAACCCCTTGCCGTTTTAACGGCAAGGGGTTTTGTATAATCCTGTAATTACAAGCTGGTCGCCGTTTTACCGCGCCAGCAGTGGATCACTAGGCAGACTGAATGTTTGATGCTTGCTTGCCCTTCGGACCCTGTGTGACTTCGAAACTCACTTTTTGACCTTCCTTGAGAGTTTTGAACCCGGACATATTGATTGCGGAGAAATGAGCAAATAAATCTTCGCTACCATCATCCGGGGTGATGAAACCAAAACCCTTGGAGTCGTTGAACCATTTCACTGTACCTGTTGCCATTATTGCTTCCTATAAAAAAACCGGGCCGGAAACCCGAACACTGTTTGAGTTTCAAGACCGCAAAACGGCTGTAACCGGTACTGCAGAGAGCTTGAAGCCAAACGCCAAGAGCCGTTTTACGCAAATCTGTTGTTCAAGTCAAGTAGTCATTCACTTATTTTATAGAATTGCAATAGAAAAATTTTCTCAAGGTACTTGAATATTTCGGTGTAATCATCAAATATGTTAGTGGAGGCACATTCAGTTATAGTTACGAGTAACGCGCTAACTGATGAGCAAACGAGATAGGAAGTCATGATATGGCAACGAGAGATCATGGGGATGTTGTCCTGGAGGCTAAAAAGAGTAAACTCAAGCCGCCACCCATGTTTAAAGTAATATTGCTGAATGATGATTTCACGCCGATGGATTTCGTAATAACTGTGTTGCAGACTTTTTTTTCCATGAATCGAGAACAGGCAACACAAATTATGCTCAAAGTTCATATAGACGGTGCTGGAGTCTGCGGGGTTTATCCCAATGATGTCGCTATCACCAAGGTTGAGCAGGTGGTCACATTTGCAAGGCAGCATCAACATCCGCTTAGATGCGTGATGGAGGAGACATGAAATGATTGCCCAAGAGCTGGAAGTCAGTTTACATATGGCGTTTGTCGAGTCTCGGCAGAAGCGCCACGAATTCATCACGGTGGAGCACTTGTTGCTGGCCATGCTTGACAATCCTACCGCCGCCGAGGTGCTGCGCGCTTGTTCGGTTGACATCGATGACTTGCGCAGGCTGCTGGCGGAACACGTTACCGAGAATACACCGACGGTGAGCGGCAGCGGTGAAGTTGACACTCAGCCTACGCTCGGTTTTCAGCGGGTCATCCAGCGCGCGATTCTGCATGTCCAGTCTTCTGGAAAGAAAGAGGTCACCGGCGCCAATGTACTGGTGGCCATATTCGGCGAGAAAGATTCTCACGCGGTTTATTTTCTGCACCAGAAGGGCGTGACGCGGCTCGACGTGGTGAATTATATTTCGCATGGCATTAGCAAGGTGCCGCAAGGCAGTAGCGCCAAAACCGAAACTGATGGTGATACCGAGCAGGAATTGGGTGCGGGCGGCGCATTGGAAAGCTACGCCGTGAATCTGAATACGCAGGCTCTTGCGGGAAAAATCGATCCCTTGATCGGACGCGAGAAGGAACTGGAGCGCCTGATACAGACGCTGTGCCGCCGTCGCAAGAACAATCCTCTGTTAGTGGGTGAAGCGGGAGTGGGTAAAACTGCTATCGCCGAGGGACTGGCGCGCCGGATCATAGAAAATGACGTTCCCGATGTGCTTGCGCACCATCAGGTGTACGCTCTGGATATGGGTGCGCTGCTAGCCGGTACCAAATACCGTGGCGACTTTGAGCAACGTTTGAAAGCAGTGTTGAAACAGCTGCTCGATAGTTCCAATGCCATTCTTTTCATCGATGAGATTCACACCCTGATCGGCGCTGGCGCGGCTTCCGGAGGAACACTGGACGCCTCCAACCTCCTCAAGCCGATACTTAATACGGGCCAGCTAAAATGCATCGGCGCCACCACTTACAGCGAATACCGGGGAATCTTTGAAAAGGATCACGCCTTGTCCCGCCGTTTTCAGAAAATCGACGTGCCTGAGCCGAGCGTGGAAGAGACCGTGGCCATCCTGCGGGGCCTGAAAGCCCGCTACGAGGCCCATCACGGCGTCAAATATACCGCGATCGCGCTCACTACCGCCGCGGAATTAGCGGCACGCTTCATCAATGACCGGCACCTGCCGGACAAGGCAATAGATGTCATCGATGAAGCCGGCGCGGCACAGCGTATCCTGCCCAAATCAAAGCAGCGCAAGGTGATCAGCAAGCACGAGATCGAAAATATTATCGCCAGGATTGCGCGCATCCCGGCACAGAATGTCTCCAGCGACGACCGCAATACCCTGAAAACGCTGGATCGCGACTTGAAAACTGTCGTGTTCGGCCAGGACAAAGCCATTAATGCATTGACGACGGCAATCAAAATGGCGCGGAGCGGCCTGGGCAACCCGCAAAAACCGGTCGGCTCGTTCCTTTTCTCCGGCCCTACTGGCGTCGGCAAGACCGAGGTGGCGCGGCAGCTGGCCTACGCCTTAGGCATTCATCTGCATCGTTTCGACATGTCGGAATACATGGAGCGGCATGCAGTGTCACGCCTGATCGGCGCACCGCCTGGCTATGTCGGATTTGACCAGGGCGGTCTGCTCACCGAGGCCATCATCAAGCAACCCTATTCGGTATTGCTGCTGGATGAGATTGAAAAGGCCCACCCGGATATTTTTAATATCCTGCTGCAAGTGATGGATCACGGTACCTTGACGGATAACAATGGCCGCAAGGCGGACTTCCGCAACGTGGTCATTGTCATGACCACCAACGCCGGGGCGGAATCGCTTAGTAAAGCCTCCATAGGCTTCACCAAGTCGGCGCAGGCGGGTGACGAAATGGCGGATATTAAACGCATGTTTACGCCTGAGTTCCGCAACCGGCTGGATGCGATCATTTCCTTCGCTGCGCTAGACCGGGATGTGATTCTGCGCGTAGTGGACAAGTTCCTGATGCAACTTGAAACGCAATTGCATGAAAAGAAGGTGGAGGCGATATTCACCGATGCGCTGAGAGAATATCTCGCCAGGAATGGCGTTGATCCTCACATGGGCGCCCGCCCCATGGCACGGCTCATCCAGGACACCATACGCAGCGCCCTGGCGGATGAATTGCTGTTTGGACGTCTTGCCAACGGCGGCAGAGTGATGGTGGATATAGATGCCGATAACAAGGTGAAACTTCAGTTTGAGGAAGAAACCGCCACCGCTGTGTAAAGACAAGATATGAAGCAGGGATAAAAAAAGGCGCGGATTACGCGCCTTTTTTTATTGAATTGGACTATTTGTCAGACTTTTTACTACTGGCTTCGTACTTGAAAGATAGATTCACTCTTGCACGGTACGCGGTCACCTTGCCATTCTCAATGACCATATCAAGTTTGACTATTTCAGCAACCCGCAAATCTCTCAAAGTTTTTGACGCAGCCTTGATAGCATTCTTGGCGGCATCCTCCCAGGATACCTTGCTAGTTCCGACTATTTCTGTTATTCGATAAATGCTGTCTCCCGCCATGATTCTTCTCCTTTTTGGTTAGCAACAACACATGGTACTAAGCACGGCACTGAGCAGATTGAATTCATTAATCTTTTGGCCGACTTCAGTTTAGATTAATCCTGTCAAATTGCAATCGAAGGGACTCTCAAGATCGCCAAGGATGAAGTGGTGCCACTCATTGCCCACTTGCTCCGATTAGACATAACCCCGACCATTTCAAACAGATAACGATCACGATGGGAGCTGTGCCGTACACCAAGCCTCAGTCCTCCACATATCGACGCAGCAGGCCTGACACGCTGAGCAACATGATGGGTGTCACGATTGCGCCCAATATTTCATAGATATTGCCGATTACACGCCACCACCAACCATCTTCTCGCATGGTAATCGAGCATTTATCCTCTTGCATGAGGTCCAGCAGTGGAACAAGTACATCCAGCGCATACCACAATGGATCGACTTCATCACCGCAAGATCGCTCAAAGACCATTTGATCATATTCTGCGACGGCACCAAGTTTTGAAGCCTTCTTCATCGCCATCGGAGGTCCCTCCATCGGGGCGACCTCTCCGGTGCGTTTATCAGGTAAGACGAATGTACTCACAGGAGGGGCATGAAGCACAAGTATAGGCCTATCAGGCCCGAATACTATAGGCTTCTCATCAAGTTTCTCTTCAAAAAAAAGTGGGATATTGATAATGATAGGCTGGTTATTTGCGGTATAGAAAAAAACTGTACCAGCTATCCATAACCCCAAGAACACGAACACGCTTTTGCGAGGAAACAGACCATGATTGAAACATCTCTCCATAATATAAAAAATCCCCCTATTCAATCCCAAAGGCATTGCCTGGCGCTCGAGCGAGAGTTTCAAGAGTGTGATGTGCTTAGCAGCCTCAAACCTGCCATCGTTACGCAATGCGCGGGCGAGTTGTTCATAGGGTTGTGGTTCAAAGTTCTTATTCTTACTTGCGCGATTATGTAGTTCCTTATGGGGATCCTTATGGGGATCATCCTGAGGTATCAGGGTGACTTGGTCATACTGTAGATACAACCATTTAAAGTAATCATTTGCACGCTGCTGCGTATCAGATACAACATCCTGTAACCGTGCACGCAATACCGGGAACCATCCCGGGGGAACTTGTTCCATGGTGCGGTCGGCGCCTGCTTCCCCGAGCGTCTTGCTTAGGGATGCCTCGCCTAGGGGTGTCTCGCCTAGGGGTTCAATTATCTCAAAACGATCATATACAAACCCCTCGAGCCGCAGCTTTATATTCTGACCCCAAGAATTGGTTGAAGAATGATATCTGAGCATTGCGGCCTTGAGGCCGCATAGCGAGATCTCTGCAATAGTGGTTACATCTTCCGGCAATTTCCATTCCCCCAGTTGATGCAACATACCCACGACTTTGGCAGGTGGAACGAAGAAGCTTGAGTCTGGATCGAAAATCAGCGGCAACCAGAATGATGATACCGACCCATCTGGCTTGATACTGGTGCCAAACTTAACATCCACACCAGACTTGACATGGGCTTTGGGACCAGGACTGAGTGCAGGAGTGAAAATACGCATGTGCGGCACATAGGTTACCGATGGCAACCCCTTGATCTCGACCAGCTGCTCATCATCCGTCATTGTTACAATCCCATTGGGCGCCACATGCAGCGTAGCGCGAAACAGATACCCGCCATAACCGATATGGGTACTGTAGGTCCACCCTTTATCCTTGCCTCCCTTTAACGGTTCCTGGTCGAAAGATACTGGTGACGACAATTGAGCGTCGCCAAGCACATTTTCCGACTCAATGATGAGGAAAGGCCCTTCCCTCCCTTCCTCGCCGCCCCATACGTAGGCGCAGAAGAATCTCAGGTAATCCAGAACTACCTTGTCGGACTCAAGCTTGAGCAGGCCATCTCTATTCATCCTGTGAATCGGCGCAGATTGCCCAGAAAGCGGTATATCTCTCTGTCCACTCTGTAGAAAAGCGACAATGGCCGCCTTGCTCCCATTTTCCAGTGGGCACAGCGCTTCAACTAGTCTCCAGCCGGGATAAAACGAAAGCTTGGCGGCTCGGACTTCGCTTGGTTCCATTAGCTCAACACGGTTGGCCGACACCTTCTTCACATAGAGGTCACGATCTATGCAAGCGTCCTCGATACTCATAGAGATGAGAATGTCTGATCTGGACTGAATAAACTCAAGATCAGCAATGCAGAACTCGCCGTGGTAATTGCCGCCGTCGAAGTTAAGATCAGCAATACGGAACTCGCCGTGGTAACTGCCACCATCGAAGCATAGAGACTGACTTTCTTTCGATGGCTTAAGGCTTCCGCTGATCGATACAGAGCCGCGTACCTCGGTATCCTTCGCGTTCAGTGCGGCAAGATCATTTGCGTTCACCTTCAGTCCGCCGCCTATACGCGACAATTCCAGATTGACAGTACCGGATATGGCTTTCAAATCGCAGTCGTTGCCTATCGTTATGTTGTGTGCTTGCAACCCATATTCTGAATCATTTGGCGAGACCATATCCGATTTCTCTACGTTGAGATTGTGCTCAATATGGCTACCGGTCAGATCAATAGAGGAATTGATGCTATCGAGGATCAAATCGCCGCCGATTCTAAGATTGGACGCAAGAATTGCCCACTTCTCCCACTTGTCCGGCAATTCAATCTCCAGATCGGCCAACTTCAAATCCCCACCGACAGTCATTCCTCGGGCATCTATCCAACCCTCAACAAAAGCTTCAACAATAGTTTTACCTGTCTTGGAAGACATGTTGCCAAAATCAAAATTATCCCGTATGCGCGCGAGGCTAAGGTCGACAGCAGAGTCTGGAGCGACTGCCACCTGCTTTATAATCTCTTGATTGGTTGAGCTCTCCTTCAAATTCTTCTGATCGGCTTTCGGTCTCTTCGGCGATCCAACAATACGGATACCGCGGAGATCGAGATAGCCGATATTAGCTCCCTTAAAGCTGAGTGTCCCCTTTAACTTGCACTCTTTTCCTGCTTTCTCATCATATAAGACGACGTCACTTCCACGTAAGACAACGGCATTGTCACATTGTAGAGATTCGGCTCGAAACGCGATCTCGCTCGATGCGACAAACTCAGCGGCTTCCGCCCAGATGTTGCCGCTTATGTGGGCCCCTCTGACGCTTACACCACCATCGGCATAAAAGCCCGGCTGGAGCCAAACAGAGCCATAAACCTCTGCACTAACGAGATTGAGCGCATAATCCGGCCTGCCGAACTCAGTACACTGGCCATGCCGAATTCTGAGGCGAGCCCTTTGGGCAATCACCGACCCATCAACACGGCAGCGGCGAAGAGAAATTTGGCAATAACAATCGGAATTGTGCGCCTCAAGATCGCTAATATCGAGATCGCCGTAGAGTGTAGCGTCGGTCAGGTCAACACGTCCGTCGATACGGCATTCTCGAAGTGAGAGGCGGTTTAGCCGCGCATTGCTGGCATTTATTACGCCAACAATTTTCTCTTCTACCTTGGTGCCATTGCAGACGATAGTATATTTTTTACTGGATCCCTCGTGAATAACGCAGCGCTCCAGCAGCAGCGGCGGCAGTGGCGCACCGTTCATGCCTGTGCAGTCGCTTAAATCGATTTCACCCTTGATAATTGCGCCTCTTAGTTTTACCCCATACACACGTGGTGGATTCATACTCGCATGCGAATTAACCAAGTTAAGCAGGAGTTTCCGTAGAAAACCGCCGTGAATGGTTATTTCGGCTTGCTGGGGCGGGGTCAACGAAGTGAGATCAGGAAGTTTGGAAGGTCCTGCCCATTCGCCACGAAATGCTGCATCAATGAGCTGATTTTCGAGGACAGACATCTCGATGACCTCCCGCTGCGAGGCAACCAGTTTCCGGATGCTGAACGCCGAAACATCCTTCTTACCGGCTCGCCCGTGTTAAATTGATGTTATCCGTCGGTGTGTATAGCTTGAATTTAAAACACAGTCGTTTTAACCATAGGCGAAGAGTTTGGCGAATTCAACTCTGAAACCGACAATTGGGCAATGGAAGGTAAATGCGTTGGCAAGATCGGGTGATACCGAGTAGAGGGTGGCGGACGGCAAGGACCTTCGTTGTTAGAAGAAAATGACTCATTTTCGACTATTTAGCGATAATAGTCGCATACGGTCGACAATAATCTGTCACGCTTTGTGGTGCAAAACTCTCGCACGCGCAGGAAAAGTCATACCTCCATGCGATCAGACCGACAGAAATATATTGGAACGACGCCCGCCGCCGGACGCACAGGAGTCGGCCCGTTCTCCGGAAGAGCCGGAACAGGACTTTAATATATCAGCCAGCGAAAACCCGCTTCGTGATGTATCCAAGCGCCTCTTCCACCTGATCGACAAGAATAAGACATAGCTCGCCCGCTTTCAGGTTGGCAAAGGCGGTATCGATGGCTACGAACTCACCGCGGATTTCCTTGACGTCACGCGTGCGTTTCGCGTTCTCCAGACCTTGCCGCAACAGGCCAAGCACTTCTCCATCGGCGCGGCCTCGCTGGCATTGGTCCTGATAAAGTACCACCTCGTCGAAAGCATCGCCGAGAATCTCGGTTTGCTGACGGATGTCCTCATCGCGCCGGTCTCCAGCGCCGCTAATGACAACCGAGCGCCGCTTGGCTGGCATGCTATCGATGGCGTGCACGAGAGCCCGAATGGCATCGGCATTGTGGCCATAGTCGGCAATGAGTGTGGCGCCGCGGTGATTGAAGAGATTGAAACGGCCTGGCGCGGTTTGCATGTTGCTGACAAAAGCGGCCAAACCGGCACGGATGATCTCCCAATCCAGACCAAGCGCCCAACCTGCCCCCGCGGCAGCCATTGCATTATCGATCTGGAACGCAATAGTACCATTCTGCGTGACAGGAACCCCACCCAGCGGGATCCGGTGTTCGGCATCGGCGTCCGAAGCAACAATCGAATCGCCATCGAGATAGATGACACGATTGCCTTGGGCGCGGTGTTTGACAATTACCGGATTTTCGGGATTGCGGGCAAAAAATGTCACTGAGCCAGGGCAGTGGGCTGCCATGCCAGCCACCAGGGGATCGGCTGCGTTGAGTACGGCGACACCGGTGCCTGTCACGTTTTGCACAATGACTCTTTTGACAGCGGTCAAGTCCTCCACGGTATTAATATACGAGAGACCGAGGTGATCGCCCATGCCGATGTTGGTCACCACTGCCACATTGCAACGATCGAACCCCAGTCCTTCGCGCAACAAACCACCACGCGCCGTTTCGAACACCGCAGCATCGACGTCGGGATGGAGAAGCACTTTTTTTGCGCTCTTCGGGCCGCTGCAATCGCCGGTATCGATACGCTGGCCATCAATGTAAACACCATCGGTGCTGGTCATGCCCACGCGCAGGCCTTGATAACCCAGGATGCTTGCGATCATACGAACGGTAGTGGTCTTGCCATTAGTACCACTCACGGCAACGACCGGGATGCGCGCATCATCGCCATCCTTGAACATGTTGGCGATGATCGCTTCTCCTACCGCGCGCTCCCTGCCGAACGAAGGCTGCAAATGCATGCGGAGACCTGGAGCAGCATTGATCTCGATGACGGCGCCTTGTTCTTCCAGCGGATTCGACACGCTATCGCAGACGACATCAATGCCGCAGATGTCCAGGCCGATCATTTGAGCTGCTTCTTCCACGCACTTGGCAAACTCGGGATGAACATCGTCTGTCACATCGGTAGCCGTTCCGCCAGTCGAAAGGTTAGCGTTATTCCGGAGAGAAATACGGGTGCCCTCAGACGGTACGGATTCCGCCGACAGACCCTTGGCTGCCAGGTGAGCAAGCGTAATTTCGTCGAAATGGATTTTTGTCAGTGAGTTCGCATGGCCTTCACCGCGCCGCGGGTCGCTATTGAGCTGTTCCACCAACTGTCTAACGCTATGCATGCCATCACCCATAACCTCAGGCGGGTCGCGTCGCGCGGCCGCAATCAATTTATTGCCGACAACGAGCATGCGGTAATCGTGCCCTGGAATATAACGCTCCACCAGCACGTCGCCGCTAATTTCCACCGCTATCGCGTAAGCCGCTTCCACCTGCTCCCGGCTGACAAGATTTACGGCTACGCCTTTTCCCTGATTGCCGTCCTGCGGCTTGACGACCACCGGCCCGCCGATTTCACAAGCGGCGGCCCAGGCATCTTCCGCGTTCGCTACCGGCCGGCCTGATGGCACAGGAATACCAGCGGCGCTCAGCAACGTTCGGGTCAATTCCTTATCCTGCGCAATCGACTCGGCTACAGCCCCCGTCAGGCCGGTTTCAGCGGCCTGGATACGCTGCTGCTTACTGCCCCAGCCAAATTGCACCATACTCCCGTCAGTCAGACGGCGGAAGGGGATACCGCGTGCAACAGCGGCACTGACAATCGCGCCCGTGCTCGGCCCGAGACGTATTTCCTCATTCAATGCACGCAGACGGCACACCGCATCGGCCAGATCGAAGGCAATATCCTCGGCTGCCGCGCGGCACAGGGTTTGTGAAAGTTCGATGGCGAGCCTGCCTACCGCTTCTTCACTGTACTCGACAACAACCTGATAAATGCCGGTTTCCAGCGTCTCCATGGTGTGGCTAAAGGTCACCGGGCACCCAGCCTGCACTTGCAGGCCAAGTGTGGCACGTTCGAACGCGTGCGCCATAGTCAAAGCCCCATGATGATATGCCGGCCGGAGCAGATCAATTTCCGGAAACCGTTCCCGCAACCGGTCCAGGAAACCCGCTAGTTCGCCAGGATGGCAGTCTGTTTCCCCGCAAGAAACAATGGCCTCTATAGCCGTATGACGACTCCATAAATTGGGTCCGCGCAATGCACGGATGCGTGATACTTCCATTACAGCTCTCCTGTTTTATTTATCCTGAATCCGGTAGTTGGACGGACTCGACCAAAATGTGACATCAAATAAAAAAAGTATATACTTTATAAATCAAAGATTTATGCTAACAAGCAAGCGTTCAAGTGCCAGATTCAGGTTTATTCATTCGGGAGCATTGATTCGGCGGCAAGGTTTTTTCTGTCTTGAATGCCCGGGAAACTCTCAATTCCATTACGAATGAGAGCGGGCGCGATACCAAGCGCCCACGCAGCGCCCACCGCCGCCAGAACATTCTCGATCTCCAGCGTCGCATGCCCTCCTTGCGTAACTGGCACGTCAGCCAATCTGGCCAGTGTTATTTCACTGAAGCCGGTAACGAGCAGAATGTTTCCGTCACGAGCGATAACGGCACGGTTGCTGTGTACCTGCCCCACACTTTCTGTGCCACTTGTACGATGCGCATTGATGACTGGCAGCTCAGGGTCGAGACTGAAGTAGATCACCTCGCCATTACACAGCGCAGCCATCTCGACAAGCATCGGCTCTCTTGCGTTGAGCACCGCTGCGCCCGCCGGCAGCACTACGTCCACCTGAGTGCGCAGAACATCGAAAACCTGTTTCGGTGTCTCGATATCGTAGCGGCCATAATGCCGGCTAATGTCAACATTGGTAACGATACCGACTTGACACCAATCGTAGGCCAGACCCTCACCCAAAATACCATCGCCGCTATTCTCAAAAACCGCCGCTTCAATCGAGCGATTCATCAGAATATTATTGGCTGACTTCCAGTTGGCATGATTGCCCTTATAAACCTGCCTGTGGTCGAAATAAAATCCGTCGCCACAAGCCAGCCCCGTATGCCGGCCGGTGAGTGCAAGCAACTGAGCGACAAGGTGCGCTACAGTGGTTTTACCGTAACTGCCTGTTATCCCCACGACAGGAATACGGCCATCGTTATCATCCGGGAAGAGATGATCGACGATGGCTTTACCCACCGGACGAGGAGTACCTACAGCGGGCTTAATGTGCATCAGCAGCCCGGGGCCGGCATTGACTTCGACAATAGCCCCGCCCTGCTCGGTGAGTGGCCGCGAGATATCTCTGGCAACAAGATCAATGCCGGCAATATCCAATCCAATAATACGGGCTGCAAGTGAAGCGGCCGCGGCAATACTCGAATGCACTTCGTCAGTGACGTCGAAAGCATGATTGCCGTTACGCTGAATCAGGACGTCGAGCCCAGCCGGCGGTACCGAGTCGATGGTAAAGCCCTGACGGGCAATCTCCATGATAGTTACGCCATCTATGCTGATCAGGTTGAGCGGGTGATCTTCGGTCGCTCCACGGCGCGGATCGGAATTGATCTGATGAGCGATCAACTCACTGATGGTTGACTTGCCATCGCCGGTAACCGATACCGAGTCACCCCGGTTCGCGGCGATGAGCCGGCCGCCAACAACCAGCAAGCGATGTTCGGTACCCGGAACATAGCGTTCAACCAAAACACCGCTACCTTGTGCCAATGCTGCGTGATAGGCCGGTTCAATCTCTTCGCGCGTAGTCAGTTCAATGAAAACACCGCGCCCATGGTTCCCGTCGCAGGGTTTGATGACGACCGGCAAACCGATATCCTGTGCGGCCTCCCAAGCATCTTCGCCGCTATCGACAATGCGGCCCTCGGGAACAGGAACGCCGCAGGACCGGAGCAATGACTTGGTCAGATCCTTGTCACGCGAGATGCTTTCCGCAATCGCCGGTGTGCGGTCGGTTTCGGCTGTCCAGATACGCTGGCTGCGCGCACCATAGCCGAGCTGCACCAGATTGCCTTTGGCAAGAAGGCGGATGGAAGGAATGTTGCGGCTGGTGGCGGCCTCGACGATGCATGCGGTGGATGGCCCCAGCCAGAGCGAATCGACCATATCGCGCAGGCGCTCAATCGTACCCTTGACATCATAGGGCTTGCCGGGTGGTTGGTGTTCCATCGCCGCCAGTACCAGCTCACGAGCCGCGAATAAGGCGTTGCGCGCAATACCCTCATGCCAGGCGCTAACGGTAACCTTGTAAACGCCGCGCCGCGAAGTTTCACGAGCTCTGCCGAAACCGCCAGACATACCAGCCAGGTTTTGCAATTCAAGCGTAACGTGTTCGAGAATATGGCCTGGCCAGGTGCCTTCCTTGAGCCGGCGCAGGAAGCCGCCCCGTTCTCCATAGCTGCAGCGGTGTTCGATCAGTGAAGGAAGCCAGGAAGATAAACGCTCATAAAACCCTGGAATGGTGTCGGATGGAAAGTCTTCGAGTTCGCCGATGTCGACGATTGCCTCAAGTACCGGGCGGCAGGTCCAGATGTTGGGCCCATTCAGATGCCGTATCTCAAGAAATTTAATGTCCCTTTCAACCTCATGGTCAGTATTCGTATTTGGACGAGCCAGCATAAAATTGCGCAAGACATGGATTGAAACTGGGTTAAACGCGGTTGGCATCAAATGGTTTACAGCTTTAGTAAATTTATTCTGAAAGCACATCGACGGATTCCTGAAAAGATTTCGGATGGTCATTCATATTGAATTCTTCCAGCCATACCCGGGACAGGCTGTCATTCGGCAGCCTCTCTAGGGCCTGTTAACACTTATTTCGCACCCGCGACGGCGACGGATCTCATCCAGCACGAGGCATGAGCCGCGCGGCGGAGCAGGCCTCCGTAAGCGACGAGTAACGAAGGGCTGGATGAAATCCGTCCCGTCCCTTCGGGTTGCTACACAAAAAACGCGGATGCAAAATAAGTGTTAACAGGCCCTAGTTTGCTCATCAGAGTTGATTGATTGCTGCTAATGCGACTCTTTTGCCGCACATCGTTTTTGACAAACCCACTCACTATTTTGAGGTCGCAAACGCTGTTGAGAAATTTGAATATTCCTGATGATAGATTTCTTGTAGTTCTAAAAGCTGACCCATATACGGGAGCAGATCGACACAATCTAAGCATACGTCATGCCAGATAAATTTAATCTTATAAAACAATCGATTGGATGAAATGGTTTTATGAAATTAGCGTGAAGATGTCGTCGTTCATTGACAAAAAATCATCAGATTATTATCAACCAACTGAAACATAATGAATATTTTCCGTCTCCAGATGGAGACAGGGCGATAATCGATCAAGCCGGCGTTAGGAAAAAGACCAGGCGGTGGTTGTTTCAAACAATCCGGCTACTATCAATTAGCGCCGAGTATGAAACAGGAATAGGACAGGCGGTCTATTCCGGCAGTCTGCCCGAATGGAAGAATCAACGCGAAAAGATGACTGGTACGACAGATTCTGGAAGCCAATAATTGTTATGTGCGGAAAAAAGCGGTGAAGTATGAACCAGCCCGATGCTTATACACCCGGCTTTTGCAGCCGATTTACTTTAGTTCGACGGGCTGCTAGAGAAATCGGTCCAGAATCTTGCGGCTGCGAGAATCGAGCGCAAAACGGTCGCGAATCAGGAACTGAATGCCGTGGCTATCCGCAATCAGCAGGGCTGGCGGGGCGAGCCGGCGGATGTCTTCCTCACCTTTGAGGATAAAGGATGTTTTGCCCCGATCCGTTTCCACCTGCCAGGTACTTGGCGTGACAAAACTCGATACATCGTGAATATGCCTGATTTCGGGAATGAACTCGCGGCTGGCCAGCTCGGTTTCGACTAGCGTACGCAACCCATCCGGCAAATCGCACAGCCGGTCAATCCACGCCAGCTCATGACCATGCTGGCCGATCAGCGCAATACCATAATCCGGGGCAGTGATCGGAAACGCGCGCACGGGAATGACCCCCTCATGCGCTTCGCCATCCGTTCCGGTAAACACCAGCCGTCCGAAGGCATTCCGGCTCAGCCGGTAACTCAGCCTGTCAATCATTCTCGTCCATCCTCGGTTTTGCGATCAATATCCGGTCTGCGCAAATCATCCTCGGTGTCGACATTGCGCGCCTGCGCCTGATAGAGGCCGTAATAATGACCTTCCTGCGCCATCAGTTGAGCATGATTGCCGGTTTCGATAACGCTGTCACGGTCGAGCACGATCAGCCGATTGGCGTCGCGTAAGGTGGAAAGACGGTGAGCAATGGCGATAGTTGTGCGTCCACGCACGAGATTTTCGAGCGCTCTCTGGATTTCTTTTTCGGTGGTTGTGTCAACAGAAGAAGTGGCTTCATCAAGGATCAGAATGCGGGGATCGATGAGCAGTGCGCGAGCAATGGATATGCGCTGCCGTTCACCTCCCGAGAGTGCCTGCCCCCGCTCACCGACCAGAGAGTCGTAACCGTGTGGCAGACGCAGGATGAACTCATGGGCATGGGCGGCACGGGCCGCGGCAACAACCTCCTCCCGCTTCGCATCCAGTTTGCCATATGCAATGTTCTCGGCAATCGTTCCAAAAAACAGGAAAGGTTCCTGGAGCACCAGACCGATGTGCTTGCGATATTCGGCGACCGGCAACGAGCGGATGTCTACTCCATCCAGCAAAATCGCGCCTTCGGTAACATCGTAGAAACGGCAGATCAGATTGACAAGTGTGCTCTTGCCCGAGCCGCTGTGCCCTACCAGGCCGATCATTTCACCTGGCTCGATGGTGATGCTGATGTCACGCGTCACACTGCGGGTGCCGTAGCGGAACCCGACGCCGCATAACTCGATACGGCCTTTGACGACAGGCAGATGCACGGGGTGTACGGGCTCCGGAACACTGGAAACGTGATCAAGGATTTCGAAGATACGTTTGGTGCCGGCCGCCGCTTTCTGCGTAAACGAGACGATGCGGCTCATCGAATCGAGCCGCAGATAGAAACGGCTGATATAGGCAAGAAAGGCGGTGAGCACACCCACCGTAATCTGGTCTTTCGATACCTGCCAGATGCCAAAAACCCACACCACAAGCAACCCGACTTCGGTCAGCAGGGTCACGGTAGGCGTGAACACTGACCAGACCTTGTTGACCCGGTCGTTAACCTCCAGATTACGGTCGTTCGCTGCGCGAAAGCGCGCCGCCTCGCGCTTCTCCTGCGCAAACGCCTTGACCACACGTATGCCGGGAATGGTATCGGCAAGCACGCTGGTGACCTCGGCCCAGACGCGATCGACCTTTTCGAACCCGGTGCGTAATCTATCGCGTACCAGATGGATCAGCCAGGCGATGACAGGTAGCGGCATCAGGGTTACCAGCGCGAGCCAGGGATCGATCGAAACCAGGATGATAATCGTCATGACCATCATCAGCACATCGGTAGCGAAATCCAGCAAATGCAGCGATAGAAAAACATTGAGGCGATCGGTTTCCGAGCCGATGCGCGCCATCAGGTCGCCAGTACGTTTGCCGCCGAAATAGGCATGCGAAAGTTTGAGCAGATGGTCGTAGGTTGCGGTGCGTAGATCGGCACCGATACGTTCAGAAACCCGCGCCAGCATGTAAGTTCGCGTCCAGCCCAGCCCCCACGCCACGAAGGCGGCGCCGAGCAGACCGGTGAGATAAAACGTGACGAGAGCGGTATCGATCGGTTTGCCGTTCTGATAGGGAATCAGCACGTTATCCATCAGCGGCATGGTCATGTAAGGCGGTACCAGCGTCGCCGCCGTACTGCCCAGCGTCAGCAGAAAACCCGTGAGCAACCGCCATTGATAAGGTTTGGCAAAACGCCATAAACGAAACAGCGTCCAGGTCGAGGGCGATACATGTATTTCTCTTCTGCACGCCACGCACGCTTCTTCACCCGGCAATAACGGCGCATCAAGTATTCTCTGGCACTTGGGGCATACAACATCCACGGATGGCTGCAGCGGCTCTCCAGTAAGCTGGTAATCCAGTTGCTCTGTAAAATGTTCGATCAGACGCGCGGCCGCAGTGTCGCCGCCGAGGGTGTAACGCCAGCAGGCAAGCCGTGAATCCGCGTTAACAAGTTCGAGACTGCCAACGCCGGAATAATCGTGATGAATCAGTCTCAGCCCTGGCTGGTAAACCCACCTCCGCCAGGCTGCGCCTTCCTGAGCCGCCCCTGGACTAGCCAACAGGGCTTGATTGGTCACAACCACCAGCCCGGAAGAAAAATGCAGTTGCGTATCAAGATCAGTTTCCAGCCAGGCAAGTACCTTTTCTTCAGCCAAAAGTTGCGACTCGACTTGCGCGGCCCATGCGGAAGGCAGGGTTAGCGGCGCGACGCCGGACAAGGCGCTGACGGAGGAAATAGAAGAAAGCGTAATGTCTGTCATCGTTGACATTGACTGCTCATCTCAAAGGTAGCGCTTGCGAACCGGTAAGCAATCGCAGTTCTTGCATTAATCATAAATCCGAAGCTCAGACCCTTAAGATTAGTATTCATGCAACCACATACTGGGCATGGTATGCCTTTGTCGAAGCATGTTAGTTTACTTGCATTCACGTTCTTAATCTTTACTTAACGGCGTCCGTGTTCCCAGGACAGCCCCTGCCGTCACGGCTCCCAACCCCGCCAACGTGAGCAAAGATAGCGGTTCGCCCAGAAGAGGCACGGCGGCGAGTGCCGATATGACAGGCACAAAAGCCATCAGCAATGCTACCGTTTGGGAGCCAAGACGATGCACCGCAAAGGTATAGAACAGCATCGCGATGAAGACCACCAGCACACCCTGATATATTGCCTGAAGCGCAATTTCGCCAGCGGGGGCTTGCCCAAGTGTACTGGGAAGAAAAAACCACCAGACTGGCAGGTAAACGATGGCGCTACCCAGCGTGGTGGCTACCGTCGCGGCAAGCGGTTGTATCGCATAGCGGCCAAGCAGCAGGGTAAAAACCGCCCATGAGGATGAACCGCAAAGAAAAAGAAGGTCGCCAAGAATTTGCGAACCAGTGAGTTCCGGGCCGCGCGAGAATGAATCGGCGGCTGTCAATACGATGCCGGCAAAGACAATGGCAAGCGCAGTGCGTTGCCGCCCTAATGGTTTTTGCCCAAGCCATAACCATGCAATGATGGCTGTCTCGAAAGGCAATGCACCAGGCAACAACACCGAGGCATGCGCCGCGGGTGTCATGCGAAATGCGGCATAAACGACAACTGCATACCCGATGCCGCCAAACAAGGAAAACAGCATGATCACCTTGAGCGGCGGCAGTGTTATTCGTGGCAGAAAAAAGATCGCAATCAGCGCGCCAACCCCAAAACGCAGCGACGTGATATCCCAGCTGGTAAGGGTGCCTGTGCCGCCATGACGCGTGACAAGAATGAAGCCGGTCCAGATGCATATGGTGATGAAAACCGCAACCCAGCCGCGATGGGAATGGATCGCTGTACTCATGTATGCCGGCAAACCAGGACCGGAAATTTACAAACCATGACCGGGATAAAGTTCCAAGAAAAGCCATCTATGCCGTTAAGGTAAATCAAAAATCCCGCTGCGCCCCGGAAATCGCAAACTCCACCTGTCCAGCTGCCGGATTCAGGATGAAGGGGAAGAGATATTTTCTGAAAAATGGGATAAAGGGGACGCGACGGAGCTGCCAATAAACGTAGACTGGCAGGGATGCCTCTCAGGCCGGCATCATTCCTTGCCTGGTTCTTTGCTCCGCTTCCCTGATATTTTCAAGAGCTACCTGGATAATATGGCGCGGTGCGCCAATATTCATGCGCATGAAACCGCTGCCTGTCTCGCCGAACAGTGTACCGGGACTCATGCCCACGCCGGCTTCATGCACGAAGAAATGCCGCAATTGTGCATCATTGATTCCCAATCGGGCAGTCAGCGCACGGCAATCGAGCCATAGCAGGTAGGTGCCCTCCGATTCAATAAGCCGGATATCCGGAAGATAGGTAGCCAGATACTCCGCTACGTAATCCCGCGTCTGCCGGAGATAAATCAGCAACTCATCCAGCCATGCCCCACCTTCCCGGTAGGCCGCCTCGAACGCGACGACACTGAATGGATTGGATGCGCTGACGTGCATGGTGTCAAACACCTGGGTCAGTGCTTTGCGACTCTCCGGATCAGGCACGATCAGAGCGGAAAGATTCAGCCCTGGAATATTGAACGTCTTGCTGGGTGCAACGGCGGTTACAACATTAACGCTACTCCCGGCCGATGCCTCCGCCAGCATGGAAAGTACATGATATTTGTTTCCGGGGTAGATCAGATCGGCATGGATTTCATCTGAAAATATTACCAGATCGTGCTTCTTCGCTATTCGCAGAATGTCCTTAAGCTCCCGCGTACTCCATACCCTGCCGACCGGATTATGCGGCGAACATAGCAGTAGCAGGCGGGCTCCTGCCGCACATTGCTCCAGATGATCAAAATCCATGGTGTAACGGTTGTTCGCCAGGCGCAACGAATTATATGCCAGCTGTCTGCCGGTGCCGGTAACGGCTGAAAAAAAAGGAAAATACACTGGCGGCTGCACGATGACCGGCCCGTCCGCCTCGGCAAAAGCCATCACAGCGGCATACAGCGATGGAACCACACCAGGGCACATCATGATCCACTCGCGCCGCACGTCCCAGCCATGGCGGCGCCTCAACCAGTCTATCAACGACTCATACAAACTGTCCGGATAGACGGTATAGCCATACACCGGATGCATAGCACGTTTCGCAAGCGCCTGGGTTACGGCCGGGGGGGCGGCAAAATCCATGTCCGCTACCCATAGCGGAATGACCTCCGCTGTGCCAAACATGCTTTGCCGCCCGTCATACTTGAGGCTGGCAGTACCTGAGCGATTGATGTCGCGGTTGAAATCATGGCCGGAAACGTCATTGCCACTCAAACAATTCGCTCCCAAATTGTCATTTCCGAAAGCGTGTGCTGGAATTTCCGCCGGGTTTCACGAATGACAAATGGCACTTCTCGCGGGCCTTGAATCAATCTGAAATGACTACCCAGAACTTCTTTCAGACCATCCAGGGTACCGAAGCTTTCGCCATCCCGCTTGAATCCGCCGATCCATGCTTCCTTCCTGGTATGCTCCTCCAGCCATGTATAAGGCGAGGCAATCATCAACAGCCCCCCCAGGTTAAGCCGTGTATGAATGCTTGAGAGAAGTTTGGCCGGATCATAAAGACGATCGATCAGATTGGCGGCAAGGATCAGGTCATAGCCGCTGAACAGAGTTTTAAGGTTACAGGCATCGCCCTGGTAAAACTTTACCTTATGTTTGACAGCATCAAGACCAAGGCCCGTCAGGGTACGTTCCTTATAAAAAACGAGGTCGCCCTCATCCGTCAGTGTATAACGCAGCACGCCCTGGCCCGCAAGCTGGACGCCCTGGCCAATGAAACGGGCAGAGAAGTCAATACCGGTCACATCGTCAAAATGCCGTGCCAGTTCGAAAGTGGCTCGTCCGGAAGCACAACCAAGATCCAGCGCCTTATGAGCCGGTTTGTCACCCATGGCGGCAATCGCCAGTTCGGCCAATGCCTTCGGGAAGTTGGGAACGGCAAAATATTCATCGCCATAATGAAACTCGCCATATTCCGAGAGCAGCTTATCGGTTTCGTAGTGAGAGTCGTGTTGAACGGCTGGCGCATCGGCCACCACGTAGCGAAACCCGGTATGCTGGAAGAAATGACGGCGAAAGGCATAACGGGCACTCTTGAGCGACTCGTTGCCGCATGAAATCCAGGAACCCCCCTTCATGAGGTTATGTCGTCCGTCGAATGTGGGTGTAGTGAAATCGTCGTAATGTGGATGGATGTCAAAGCCCTCGAACGGATAAATCGGCGTTTCGGTCCATTGCCAGACGTTACCGGCCACATCGTAGAACTCTCCTTGAGGAAATTCATTGACGGGATGGCTGGAAGCGGAGTGGTCGAGATGGATATTGGCAGCCGCTGGTTCGGTTTGCGGAATCTCCGACAACCCGGCTACGTCATAAAGCCGATACCATTCATCTTCTGTTGGCAATCTGAACGGTTGGCCGGTTGTCGCGGCTTTCCAATTGCAAAAGGCTTTGGCCTCATGATAGTTCACTTCCACCGGCCAATCCCAGGGCATCGGTATTTCTTCGGTCATCAAGCGTAGCCGCCACTCGCTACCATGCCTGACCCAGAAGGTAGGGTAGCCTGCGCGTGTATGATGCTGCCACGCACGGCCCTCTTCCTCCCAACAGCTTTCCATGCCATAACCATTGGCTTCAACGAAAGCCAGAAATTCCTGATTGCTCACCAGATATTTGCCAGCCTGGAATGCCGCAACTTCCGCACTATGACGGCCATATTCATTGTCCCATCCGTAGACAGGATCGGCCTTGTTTTTGCCCACAGAAACCAGACCCGCCGGCACATCGATTAATTGATTCTGTGGCGCCTGGCCGGACTTCCGGCAAGGTTCCCATGCGGGATGCGGTCTGACATGTTCAAGCGCATGCTGCCGGATGAGCACTGAGGAAGTTTCCAGATGGATACGTTCATGCTCGATCCCCATCAGAATAGTCCACCAGGGATGGTCCCAGCCAATCGGCAAGGTAAGGGGTGTTTCGGTGATGAGCCGGTCGACAATGCTGCGAACGGCATTGCGATAGGTTTGCACCTCTTCAACGGACGGCCAGTCGTAATGGGTGGTATTCAGATCATCCCAGCTCATCTCGTCGACCCCGACTGCGAACATGGATTCAAGTCTGGGATTGATTCGTTCCGCCACCAGTCCCGCAAGCAACAGTTTGTTAGCAAAGAAAGTTGCCGTATGGCCAAGGTAGAAAATTAGCGGGTGACGCAATGATATCGGTTTTTTAAAATAGGCTTGATCACCATGCAGCGTCTCAAAAAGCTGCTCGTAACGATCCAGCGTGGCATGAAAATAGGCGCGTATCTCCTCACGCTTTGCAGCCACATCGTCGCCGGATAGGTTGGGACTTCTTTGGAAAAGCAATTTTGGCATAGAACGCATAGACGTTAATTTTTCAGATTTTTTGAAAACTGGTTGAACAGGCATTATAACTTTTCGTGCGCTCAAATACATATTCAATCCCGGGTAAGAAATTTCCCGACAAAAAAATAACCAAAAACAGTCCGGCCAGAGCAGCAGAGAATGGATCGTCTCAATTACCGGCCACTGGACCGATGGAGATGATAGCCACCGGAAACCCAGGTTGACGCGGGATCAGACCGGATTGAAGCGATTGAGCAGGCGCTCCCTGCCGGGTTCGATTGTGATAATGGAAACAAGTTCCTCAATCGTCACGGACTGCGCTGCCGCACCCCGCATGCAGCAATCGATGAAAAGTCAAATAAGCGGTAGCATTCCCTTTCTTTGTATAAACTTTATCGTACCGAGGGTGTAATAATCAACACCCTTACTTCACACACCATTATCGTTCCAATTTGACTCAGTGCGCATCGATCGTCAAAGCTGGGGTAGATGTAAGAAAGTGGAAAGCACAATAACGTGCAGCGGAGGAAACGATGGATCATTGCAGCGATTCGAGGTGCATTATTCCGGCTGCGGCAAAATTAGTTCTGCTGCTTGGCACGCTGTTCCTGACCGGTTGCGTTACCGTGGGAAACCCTCCCATTACATCGATAGCCGATACTTTGACTACCTGCCGCGCACTGTATCAGGAAATCGATGCAATCATTGATCGTGAGGCGGTACGCGACCATGGCTCATCACCGGTTCGAGGTTTCCCTTATCTGCGCACAACCCGCCTGCTTGCATCGTTGCGTGACGAACTAACCGAGCCCGCACACTGGCCGGCATGGATCGATCATATGGCCAAGCTTGACGCCCAGGCACGTGCGCTGGAACTGCGCAATCTATCTGCACCCATAGCGGACTATCCCAAAGATTCTCTACTCTACGAACTCAGCACTTGTCGCGAACAGCTGATGGCTGCCGATCTTACGCAATCGGAGCGCCGCGCCCGGTTACGCAATGTTGCTCACGTTGAGGATGACTATGTAGCCTGGTGGCAGGTGCTCGGTCTCTATCCGCTCACTGCACCGATTATGTCGGCCGGCATCTCGGCCTGGCACAACAAAACACGCAATACCTTTTCCACAGAATTGGCCTCCCTGCCGGTAGCCGGCAGATTGGTGCGTTGGGTGCCTGCATCCGCCACACCGTCCCACGTCCCGCTCGACCCCTGGCAAACAGCCAAGATTCTACGCCGCTCGCTTGATCCGCTCGGCATCCCGCTGCCGACAGATGCTGCTCTTGATCAGCTTTTCGACACATATGCCCCGCTATGGGAAGTAGATGTCGTTGATGAGAATGATCAGATCGGCATGCTGCAATGGAAAAACGGACCGGTAATAGACCTTACCCGTCCGACGCTGTACCGCAAGGTTTCACACACCCGTCTCGGCGATCAGGTATTGCTACAGCTTAACTACATTGTCTGGTTCCCGGCGCGCCCCGGCAACGATATCTACGCGGGACAACTCGATGGTATCAATTGGCGGGTAACCTTGGGTCCGGACGGGGAACCATGGCTTTACGACGCCATCCATAATTGCGGCTGCTATCACGAATTCTTTCCGAGCCATCGGCTACGCTTGCGTAAAGATCTTCCCGCTTTTTATTTTGAACCTCCGATGCTGCCGCAACCCGCGCCCCCAGCGCGTGAACGGCAGCCGCTGGTGCTGCGTATCGCCAGCCATACCCACTTCATCCAGAGACTCTACTACGATGAATCGCCACCCGGATTATTGCCAGCAGCACAACCGCTGGCGTGGGAAGAATATGATGTGCTGCGCTCCCTGCCTGCTGATGAAGGCTATCGCAGCCTGTTCGGTGCATATGGCCTGATCGCCGGAACAGAGCGTACCGAGCGTTTTCTTTTGTGGCCAATGGGCATCCGGTCGCCAGGCGCAATGCGCCAGTGGGGACGTCATCCCACCGCTTTCGTCGGACGCCGGCACTTCGATGATGCCTTTCTCATTGAATCCCTGTTCGAGAGGACACCATAAGCATGGATACACGCGCATACCAATTGCTGTGCGGGGTAATGGTCTGTTTCCCGGTGCTGTCATGGGCGGAGGGTGATCGTGTTGATATTGCCCGCTTCTCACGGGGTGATCTGAGTGGCTGGCAATCTAAAGCTTTCGCTGGCGAGACCCGCTATTCATTCCAGAATAAGGATGGACAAACCGCCCTGCGCGCCGACAGCATGGCCGCCGCGTCGGGACTGTATCGCGAGGTAAATATCGACCTCGGCAAGACACCTATCCTCAACTGGACGTGGCAAGCCGGTAACATACTGGCGGGGGCCGATGAGCATACCCGCGCTGGTGATGATTATCCTGCGCGCGTCTACGTGGTGTTCTCCGGTGGACTGATGTTCTGGCGCACACGCGCCATCAACTATGTGTGGTCGAACAGTCGGGCTATCGACAGCAGCTGGCTTAACGCTTTTACCCATAATGCGCGTATGATCGCGGTGGAATCCGGCCCTGCCCGGCTCAATCAATGGGTGAGGGAGAAACGCGATGTCCGCGCCGATTTCAAACGCCTGTTTGGTGAAGAGCCTGGCCGCGTCGACGCCGTGGCGATCATGACCGACACCGATAACACGCGCACAACGGCAACAGCCTGGTATGGTGATATCTGGTTTACCACAAAATGACGGATGCGGTGATCGATATCAAGGTTCATTCACTTGCTCCTGTTTCGTACCCTATTGCATGCGGCTATTAGGGGTTCAGATAATCTTTATCGGCCTCGGATGGAGGATCACAGTGCGCGAGGAAGTACATTGGAAGAAATAGAGCTTCGGCACGAGCGCGTCACCGGAGACGGCATAGACCTGCACGTCGTTATGGCCGGTGAGGGACCACCCGTCATCCTGCTCCATGGTTTTCCGGAAAATTGGCGTTCCTGGCAGCGGCAGATTCCCGCGCTGGCAGCTGCGGGCTTTTCCGTATGGGTACCGGACATGCGCGGATACAACCTCTCGGGCAGGCCTTCCGAGCAGAATGCTTATCAGCTGGACCACCTTGTTGCGGATGTCGCCGCACTGGTCCGCGCAACCGGGTACCCCCGTGCGCATATCGTAGGACATGACTGGGGCGGTATCATCGCCTGGACATTTGCGGATAAGCACCCCGAGCTGGTGGACCGGCTCGCCATCCTCAATGCTCCACACCTCAAAATCTATGCCCAGGAAGTGCGGCACCCACGTCAAATGTTCAAGAGCTGGTATATGCTCTTCTTTCTTTTGCCACGCTTACCCGAGCTTGCGCTCTCAGCAAACAACTTCAAGGCGGTACGCGACATGTTCAAGCTGCGTCCGGCCCGGAAAGGAGCCTTCAGCGACAAGGATATCGAAGCGTATATCGAAGCGCTATCGCAGCCAGGCGCGCTCACCGCGGCACTCAATTACTACCGCGCAAATCTGACGATAGCCAATATGCGCAAAATTGCACTTTCCACACCCATCAATGCGGAAACGCTTGTGATCTGGGGAGAGCTTGATCCGGCGCTTGGAATCCACCTACTTGAAGGACTCGAGCGCGTGGCGCCCCACTTACGTGTTCACAGAATTCGGGATTCGAGCCATTGGATCCAGAACGAATCACCTGACGAAGTCAACAGGATCATGATAGATTTTCTAAGCGATTGAAATAACCATACTGATGCCATGCTATTTATTATCCGATGCCGGAATCATCATCTGCTATAACTGTCTTATGAAGTATGTATTCGTTGGTATTCCGGTTCCAGGTCATGCTCATTGGAATTGCGGATAAACCCGATAATAAAACCGGGGCGGATATCCCCGGTATTCTCATAATTGAGGGGAAAAAGACATGAGACAGTATTCGTTATTAGTCTGTTTGTTGTTGAGCGCTTGTGCCGGGTTGCCGTCTGCGGTTAAAGATGTCCCTGTAAAGGATATTTCTTATAGCCAGGCGAGCCAAAATCTGAACAGTTATAAAGATACATCTGTCAGATGGGGCGGAGTCATTATCGATGTGGAAAACGAGCAGGACTTCACCCTCGTACAAATATTGTCCTATCCTCTTAATTACTACGGCCGCCCGCAACTAAACAAGTCCAGTGAGGGACGCTTTGTCATTAAAAGCACCGAGTTTCTTGATCCCGCAGTTTATGCGAAAGACAAGGAAATAACCGTTGCGGGAACACTGCAAGGTGATATCGAACGGACCATAGGCAAGAAAACCGTCCGGTTGCCGCTGCTGGTGTCCAAAGGCATTTATTTGTGGCCTATCTATCTGGCCAGTCCCTATTATGGATACGGTTATCCAGGATATGGGGGATGGGGCTATGGGGGATATGGCGGCTTTAATCCCTATTTTGGATATGGATATTATGGCAACCCGTATTGGGGCAGGCCGTATTGGTAAGAGACGAGTTTTCACCTGCAGGTCCATTATTTCTTAGCTGGCCATTTCGCATACCTACCTATACTTTAAAAATTAGAGTTAAAGCAATGAGAGGCTGTTCTCGGCCTCCGGAATGATTATTTTGGCGCATCTGCACCATGCTGGCTCCGGAAAACATCACTGTTAGATAGTCATGCGAAAACTGTCGCTTTTTATTATCACCCTGGCGTTGGCGCTCCCCTTGGCAGTGTTGACGCTGGTAATTCTTGCCGTGGAAGACCACCCTCGCGTCGACCGCCGGGTCATCCTTACCCCGGAACACATGGAGCGTGCGAAACAGATCGTCGATGCACATCGTGATTGGGTCCGCCCCGGAATGCTGGCCTCGGCCAGGATAATGCCGGCGGACGCTGATCTAGCCGCAAACTATCTAGCCAACCGTTTCGGGAAAGGCAGCGCACAGCTGGCGCTCGCTGACCGCAATGCCGTTATCCGTCTGAGTCTTCCGTTGAATGGATATCCACTTGACGGCTACCTGAATCTTGAAGCAACCCTGATCGAAACAACCGAGCTCCCGCAACTTCAGTCGGTGAATATCGGGAAACTCTCGCTGCCCGACGCGCTTACGGACATGCTTTTACCCCAGCTTGTACGCTGGCTACGGGATAGCCCGGAATACCGCACCGGACTCGACACACTCCGGCTGGTTAAAATGTCACCCGACGAATTGAGCATCTTCTATCGTTGGGAGGGTGGGGTTTCTGATGAAGTCCGAGCGTCAGTCATCGACAAAGTTGAGCGTGAGCGGCTGCTCCGTTATCAATCCCTGTTGGCCGCAAATAGCAGACGGCATGGTGCAGCGGTGTCACTCGCGGAAGTTCTGCCGCCATTGGTGCGTCTTGCAGGCGAACGCTCGGTAAATGGGGAAGTTTTGGCAGAAAACCGCGCATTGATTTTAGTTACGACATTTTACGTGCTTGGCATTTCCTTGGAACGGATCCTTCCGGAAGCGGCGGGCTGGCCTCGTCCGGCGCGCCGGACGGTTACAATCGATGGACGAGAAGACTTTGCAAAGCATTTCATGGTATCCGCCTCTATTGCAGCCTATGCCGATACCACGTTAGCCGATGCGATTGGTTTGTACAAGGAGGTCGAAGACTCCCGCTCTGGGAGCGGTTTCTCATTCAATGATATCGCCGCTGACCGGGCGGGTACAAAATTTGGTGAAAAGGCCGTGGCAAGCGAGTCCTCCGCACAGCAACTCCAACGCCGCGTTGCGGCAGGATTGAAAGATTCGGATTTGATGCCAGTCTGGTCGGATTTACCGGAATTCATGCCCGAGGCCGAGTTCAAGCGGCGGTTCGGGGGGGTTGATGCGCCGGCCTACCGCGGAATGATGCAGAAGATCGAACAAAGGGTCGCGGCTTTGCGTGTGCTGCACTGAATACATCCCATTGTTTATGGATCTATTGCGATGTCTCATCCATATTTCTGGCGAAAGTTCCGGGCAGCCTGAAAAGCGAGCCGGCACAGTGTGAGCGCTTCTGATTAGCGAGGGCGCCCTGTCAGATTCATAAAATTGAAGCAAAAAATGTCATCTGCGCAAGCGCAGATTCTGCGGACAAGGCGCTTTACCGGCTGGTTCAAGAGGCAACGAAAATGAACCAGCCGAAACTTTTTGCGGGCGATTTCCTTAAATCTTTGGGCCGCCCGCATGATAGTCGCTTACAGTCTGTTTAGGAAGGATGAAATTGCGGGCCAGTTCCACGCTTCGATCTCACGCTCCCCCACGGGATCAGGTAATTTGGATGGCAGCTTCTCGGCGTCACCGTGAAGTAACAGCACGGGCATTCTACCCTCATAGGCACAGCGTATCTCCCACAGCTGCCCGTCCGCCCTGACAACGTTTTTTGTAATAAGGGCGATCACGCCGTCACAGCCGGTAACTTTATCCCGGCACTCTTCTTTCCAGGCGGGTTCCCACGACTGCTTGACCGGCATATCCACAAACGAGAAGGCTGTTTGTTCCTTATTTAGTTGTTCGAGAAGCTGATCGCGCAATTTGATATCTCTGAGTGCGAAGCTAATAAATACCTTGTTCGTTTTTGCGGCCATTCATTCCTCCTTGGAAATCAATTTATTGTTAGCAACACCCAACCTCAAAAATACTTCATCAACCACCATTAATCTACACGTCAGGCGCCAGAACCCCGACGGGCTGTCACCTGGATCTCGATACGCATTCGAGGATCGGACAAACCGGCTGAGATCATCATGGCCGCCGGCCTAACCTCTCCAAGATACTTGCGCAAGGTCGGCCAGCATTTTGGGAAGTCTGCCGCGTCAGGTAATACATAGGTCACCCGGACAATATCCCGCAAATGGGATCCCGCTTCGCTCAGCGCTGCCTGAATATTTTTAAAGCATTGCTCGGTCTGCTCCGCCAGATCATCTGAAATGATCATTTTGCTATAATCGAACCCGGTCGTGCCGGAGACGAAAATCCAATCGCCATCCACTACCGCCCTTGAATAGCCGATCTCCTGTTCAAACGTGGAACCCGAACTTATTAACTGGCGTGGCATAAAACTTCTCCCCTTGACTGGAACTTCACTGGCACTGAGTGATTACACGATGGTTGGCAAGCAAATCGACAAGAAAAATATCGTAACTGGCCTATATTCATCAATGAGAAAAACACTGGTTTTTATCTGGCAAAACGGTGCAGGCATATCGCATCTCCTGAACACCCCCTGCCCGGTTGAATACGTATTCCGCTCTCAATCCTTTAAATTGGGCGGGAGTGAAAGAAACCGTATCGGGGACAAGGCGTTTCTCATTCCAGAATCTCACTCTGCAGAAGTCGGATGCTGACCGGCATATTTTACTAAGTGCGGCGCCATACACCGCCGTATCCATATCCCGCTTGCTATCAATCAGGACAAAATGGATGTAGTTTCCTGAGTTTCCGAGCTCAAGCGAGCGAACAAGCTGCCAGCCATCACCATGCATATCCGATGATTGTGATGCTGATGGTTGCTGTGACTGTGGTGGCCCTGGTTGCTGCGATGCGGCAAAAACCGGCCACGAGAAAACGAACGTGGTGATTACTGCAACACTTATAATTCTCATGCTCACAAATCTCACAAATACTCCTTAGCTAATCTTTTACCAGCCACAGAACCTGGAATGCCAGCTGGCAACGCTCCTCTACCGGGGATATAGCGAGAATTGGGTGGAAAGAGAAGGTATCCCCGCAAATCCGCGAAGGCGATCCAGGTACAAAGGAAACGCATGCGGGAAACGCACCTAATAAAACATTTCGATGGTTTACTTTCTTCTCCATCAAGGTTGCTCATGCCACCCCAAAAACAGGGCACCGGTTAGATGTAACGATGAAACATAGGACTTTCATTCTATCAATAAAGAATCAGTCCGGGCAAATCGGAAACAGTCTACCCATCAGATGGCTGCCATACAGCGCATTTAGCGGAAAGGGAAATAAAAAAACGCTGGTGTGCATGGACTGTCGACACATCCTTCCATTCGTGGTGCAGCAGGGCAATATATTTTCACGGTGCCCATGATTTCCTGGTGCCTTGAGAACGAGAGGGCAGGCATCCCCAAGTCACCGGATTTGAGCCAAAAGTGGATGCTTTTTAACAGGTACTTCACGCCCATGTGCGCATACCAATAACACCCCAATAGGTAAGGTATGCGGTGGAAACCAGCATCGCTGAGATAACAAATGCTGAATACCAGCGGACAGCCCTGCGAATTCCTGGCTTTGGCGCACGCCACAAGACAAGGCCGCTGGTTAGGGAAGCGATAGCAAATACAATAGTTGCCAGGAAAATGCCGCCAGACCAGATAGTTAAATTTCCTAAAAGCGATATTACGTTACCGCTGTTGAATACGAAAAAACCTATGGCAACCGCAATCACGGCACTCAACACGGCAAACAATGGGAAGCCAAGGATAGCGCGCTCCGCCGGCTGAAAGAAATTTTTCCGGATGCATCCCAGCACCCAGAAAGGCGCATAGATGAGCACCGAGATCAAGGCTAATGCAATCCACGCCGCAAGCACGATTTCGGTGATGGCGATCCAAGTGGGGACGCGCTTCATCGTCATCATTCCTCCGTACAACTGAATGAATTCTCCCTCTCCATTCGGCGCCAGCAACCCGGCTGTGGCAATCGGGTCAGAGAGTTGGCGAAATTGCATGCCAGCAAAGGGGATCAAGACTAGATTTGGTCCTATCAGCGAAGCCAGAAGTAGTCTGCCATCCTCAACGCCGACATGAGTCATGCCCATCAGGCGCTCGGCAAAGTAATCAATCTTCGCGCGCGGCGAGTTTGGGATGTACCAACCTGCGTAGGAACTGGCATTCGCGGGAAGGGGGGCAACTGTGGGCAAAGTTGGTTTCTGTAATTCCCGTGTGATGTATGCCCGAATAGCCTCACCGATTTTCATGGCGGCGTCACCATTGCCCGTATTGATACTGTAGAAATAACCCACACCAGAGTCCGGTAAATAGGCCAGCTCTGTTAAACCACCATCGACACCGCCGTTGTGCCCGTGATAAACGAATCCATCCTGGACGCTGGAGTAACTGCCGAGTCCATATCCATTTTTGAGCCCTTCCCGGGCTGCCCAGGTGCGCGTTGGAACCCTCATACGATCAATGGAGGCGGCTGGCATCACCTGCACGCCATTTACGGTGCCGCGGTGAAGGTAGAACGAGAGATAAGCCGCCATGTCTTTGGCAGAAGCGTTTATCGCGCCTGATGGACGGTAGAGAATGTTCCGGTAGGGATAGGGCGTTTTACCATCGAGATGATAGAGTGCCGTAAGAGTCGCCGATGTGGGCGGAAAATATGTCGCTGTTTTCATGCCGATAGGGCCGAAGAAGTTTTGCGCGACAAAATCTTCGAATCGTTGTCCCGCGAGCTTCTCGACAATATAAGCAGCAACGGCGGATCCGGAGTTGCTATATGCCATGCGAGTTCCTGGCGGCCAACGGGAAATTCGTGAGCGGCGACCATAATCAAGTTCTTCGCGCAAATCAAGCTTTGAGGCGTCTTTCGCATATTCGTGCAAATGCAGGTCGTCCCAGCCGGTAGTGTGCTCCAGCAAATCGACGACTCTGACCGGATTGTCCGCCTCCCAATGATTTTCGAACCACACCTCGGGAACCAACTTGTGCACTGGGTCCATCAGGGAAAGTCTGTTCTCATTGGCTAACTTGAGGATCGATAGCGAAGCAAATGCTTTGGAGACGGAACCAATGCGAAACAGCGTTTCCGGTGTCGCTGGTCGATTATTGGACACGTCGGCTTTGCCAAGGCCTGCAATCCACTCCGGACCATCTCCATGTACGATCGCAACCGACAGCCCTGGCGTGCGTGTGTCTTCGAGAATCTTTTCAAGTTCCTGCTGGAGCTGGTTGATGGATCGAGCTGCCTTCGAGGTATCTTCTTTGCTCTGTGCAACATAGGGAATAGCGTACAGCAGGCAGAGGAAAAAAATAGGGATGAGGAATCTCATCTTCTGAATGTCTGATGGTTAACTATGGTGAAGAGTTGACATATGCTTACATGGAAAGTGGTAAAACAATATCTGACATCAATAACTTCAACAACCCGCATTTGAAATGGACATCATCCGGCGTTCACGCATAGCATAATCACTGCGGTCAATCCCAGCCCCCTGGTTGATCAAAGTTTTTTCCTAAGAGAAACACTTAGGAAGAAACCAGGGTTTCCCCAATATACTCAGGGCATTGACTGGGGTAGGATGAAATCATTCCTACTTTATTTGGATTTGCCACCATGAAAACAAAATTTGGAAATGTCGTCGCAGCGTTGTCCATGATTGGTGTCCTGGTTTCGGCAAGCTCATCGGTTGTTGCAGCCCAGCCAATCGACACCCCGGAAATCCGCGCTGCCGCTCAGAATGCCGTCACTCGCGGCGACCATGAGTTCCTTGCAAAATACTATGAGAATACTGCTGCGCAGATGCAGGCAAAGATGAAAGAGCAGAAAGAGCTACTGGAGCAATATGAAAACAAGAGCTATCTCTATGGTCGTCAAGCTCAAGACCTCCAGTCGCGCACTTCGGCGCTGATCCGTGATTTCGAGAAAAGCGTGGAAGCAAGCACAAAAACAGCAGCCCTGCATCGGCAAATGGCTGCCAAGCTCAATCAAAATCACGCAGCCAACACGCAACTGCTTGAGTCCGCAACCGGGCTATAACAATCCCGTTAGAAACGGTCTGACCGCGCTCTCGACCTGAGAGAGATCCCCTTAAAACAAAGTCAATTGCCCGGTGCTCTCATGCACCGGCGCAGCCTTGCGCGCCTGTTGCATCGCCACATCCGGCATGGCCGGCAGCGAAAGATCGGCCGGAATCGCGTCGCCGTGCCAGAAATAAAACCCGCCGAACTCAGCATTCGCTACTATTCAATCAACGAATAATTTCTCGCATGCGAAGGTCGCGCAACAGCTCCGGCGTTTGCAGCCAGGTCGAGCACATAAGCGAATGATCCGCTTATCAAGGTAGTGTTCCATGTAAATTAGAATCACTACATTTCAGGGGATAGGGATTTTCCCGTAATCCGTCACTCAAGCCACAGGCCGGAAAAGCAGGTTTCTCACTGATTTGGGAGTAGCGCCTGTGCCATGGGTCGAAACTGCAGATGATAAAACATATTGAGATAACGTGCGGTTTCTTCATGCTCCAAATTGCTGACAAATTTCCAGAAGCCGTAAATACGCGACAAAGTCATCATCTGTTCCGCATAAATACGCCATGTATAACGTGACTCGACCCGTTTCAGAGCCATTTCGGAAACTTTATTCCAGAAATCCGGATCGGCCGCTGAGCGCGCAAAGAAATCCGCCATGGCGGTGGCTGCCGCTAAACCGTCATTGGGGTCGAAATGATAGCCTGAAATCCCATGCTGAATGATCTCTCGCGGACCGCCATAGCGAGTGGCAAATACCGGAAGACCAGAAGCCATCGCCTCGATAATGGTCAAACCGAATGCCTCAAATCGGGCCGGCTGTACAAAAATGCCACGCCTGTCGGCCACGTGGCGATACAGTTCGCCAGCCAGATTCTTTTCCAGGCGGGTACCGAGCCAGCGCATCCGTCCTTCCAGCTTATATTCATCCATGATGGTATGCATATGGTCGATTTCAGCGCGTTCCTCGCTATCAGCGGAAGCGGCCGGATCAATATGCCCGCCGATTATCAATAGATTGGCAGCATCGGATAGCTGCGGACACTGCGCGAACCATGCTGCCAGCGAAGTGAGATTCTTAACCAGATCCAGACGCGCCATCGTGAATATCAGAGGCTTGGCTGGATCATTGAAATGCCCGCGCCACGGTACGCCGGGATCAGGGGCATATAAAAGACGTTCAATATCGGGCAACAGGGATTGCAGACGGTGCTCGCGATCAAGATACGAAAAATACACCTCGGCGTCGGCGCCCGGGGAAACAATATTGAATTTGGGATCGAAAAGATCTATACCGTTTACGACCCGATATAGGCCGGGCATGGTGTAGTTCTGGTAGGTCTCATATTGGCCAACCGTATGAGGCGTACCGGCAATTTCCTGATAGGTGCTGGTAATAATGAAATCCGCGCTGTTCATCGCGATGAGATCCGCCGTGTACTGGCAATCGAAATGGTATTGGGCTTCATTCTCCCGCCAGTGCAAGGCGGAATGGAGATATTTGCTCTGTTCCAATGCATGTGCGATATTGCATTGCGTTACACCGGTTCGTTTGGAAATCAGCGAGGCGACCAGATTACCATCCGAGTAATTACCTATCACCAGATCGGGACTGCCACTCAGCTGCGCCAGCGCTTCCCGTTCAACGTCCTGGGCAAAATTCTCAAGGTAGGGCCAGATCTCAAAACGAGATATCCAGTGTCGAATAATTTCTCCATTTTCCTTTCGAAATGGTACGCGTACGATCCAGGAATTCTGAGTACCGTGGACTTTTTCTAGCGGCTGGTTGCACAATGTTTCTCCCGCCTCAGGAATCAGACGTGTGCATATCAGGATTTTGGGCTGTGCCCCTATCCCTTGCAAAATGAGACGCTCGCTCATTTCCCGTTCCAGCGCACGTACCTGATCGAGGATATATACGACCTGACCGCCAGTGTCCGGCAATCCCAGTACGTTGTCCTGCCCGAAATAACCATGTGGTGACAGAATCAATAATCTGGAGATCATTGGAATGCGCGCCAGAAAATTCTCAAGTATCTGCGGCGAGGCCGCTTCAAGAATATCTACCAATAAATTCATGGTTTCACTTACCCGCATGACACAGTTGCCCCAACCGGGTGCGAAGCCCAATCCGCTCAGCGGCTCGGCAATCGCCTGCCAGGGAGCATCTTCAGTATAGGTATCGAGCAAATCAAGCGCGCGACGCAAACCCGTACGCAGCGCCGCTACGTCGGCAAAGTTGCCATGGAGCATGAGTTGCTGGCCATCCATGGAGTGCACTGTCAAAAAATGCAACAATTTGGCTGTTCCTGTGCCGGATTGAGTGAATAGGGTGCCAGCCAATTGCCTGTTAAGAAACCTAACACCCTGGCCAATCGACTTGATTTCCTTAAGTCTCGGAAAATTGCGGTTAAAAGGGGTAAAGTCCAATTCCAATACCGGTTCATGTGCGCTATCCGGACGCAACAGCAACTCCTTAAAAGCGAGATAATCGGAAACACTGATAATCTCGAGTACCAGTCGTTGCTGGTGAATGCGCGCGTAGGACCAGTGCCCCGCGCCCTCACGTAGCGCCAGGTAGACCATGGGAGGACGGCAAATCGCTTCCTGCAGATACTTGATCAGTTCGTGCAAGGGAGTGTTAACAAGAGGCTGGGGATGAAGATCACGCACCAGGTCAAAAGCCTCAAGCAAATCCGAGCGCAGAAGAAGCGGACGTTCCAGTTCGAACCATTTACGCAAAAGTGCATGTAACTCATCACGATGGTCTACGGCCCAGGCATCAAATTTTTGGATCATTCGCGGTCTCCAGGATGGGAATACCAAATGCGTAGTGTGACATACCCTCTGCAATTCCATCCGCATAACGGGCATTAGCGAAATAAATCTGTTCGTTTCCTCTCAGACTCGCAAGTTCAGGGCTATGATTGGCAACGACGACGCCGAGTGTATCTCCGATCAGCATTTCATGGTCGTTACCAGAATCACCTGCTACCAGAAAAGCACGTAATGGCAATCCCCACTTGTAAGCAAGATAGCGTATTGCTCGTCCCTTGGAGGCACGCAAAGGCAGAATATCCAGAAAAGCCTGACGAGAGTAGATCAAATTAGCAGACAGTTTCTGCTCGCGCAACAAGGCGCGAATTTTAGAAATTGGCGGCAACGCCTCGGGGTCGACATTGTAACTGAGCTTGAATTCACGCTGATTCTCTGGCGATTGCAGGATGAGTCCGGGTACTTCACGCAGCGCCTCTTCCACCGCATCGCGGCGCCATGAGTATCTGATCAGATTCTGCCATCCAATATCAGGCCGAAGTTTCTGACCATAATTTATCTCGCTGCCGACCGCTGTAATAAGTATGTCTGGTAATGGCACCCCCCATTCCTTTAATATTTTCAATGTACTTTCCAATGTACGTCCGGTCGCGATACCGAAACCCAGGTTGGGCGGCGTGGCGCGCAGTGTGGCAAGAAAACGGCGTAGGGCGGCGCGATCTCCGAGCAGGGTATTATCTATATCACTTATTAGCATCTGCGAGACCAATGGCAGGGGATGCCGTTGCGGCCGGTATATGGCCATGTCCCGCCGGATTTGCTTTCGCTTGTGGTGCAGCAAACGGGATAAAACGTGCAGGTACTTCTTGACGTGCGCATCCCAGGTATAGTGATTTTTTACTCCTGTAATACCGTTGCGCGCCCAGCGCTGCCAACGACGCGGCTCAGCCAGTACGTATTCGATTGCCCCCGCTATCGCATGAATATCCGAGGGATTAACCAGCATCCCATTTTTGCAATGGCCAACGATATCTCGCGGTCCACCATCCTCGGTAGCCACGATCGGAAGACCGCTAGCAGCCGCTTCAAGCAAAGTCAGGCCGAACGGCTCAGTGAGCGCCGGGTTGACGAATACGCCTCGGCGTTGGGCTGCAAGCCGGTAGAATCCAGCGACATCGATGGGTTTATGCTGCTTTGGCAGGGCAACCTTACCCCACAGATCGTATTGATCAATATCGAGCAATAGATTGGTCATCACTTCAGTCTGGGCAGCCTCAAGTTTGCGGATGTCTTCGCGGTTGCCGGCCACAATAGCAAGATTAGCCTTTTCATGCAGTGCAGGTGAACTGCCAAATGCGGCGATTAAAGCGCCGAGATTTTTTCGCATTTCCGGACGGCAAATCGTCAATATCAGAGGCTTTCGCGGTTGCACCAGGAAACGGTCAATGAGTCTGGCGACCTCCGGTTCTAGAGGAATCCGGCGGCTGGGCGGGGCAAAGCGCGATATATCGGTCCCGGGCGGGATAACAACCGCATGCTCGGGCTGATAATTAGTATATAAACCATATTGCTCGGCACTCTCCTGAGGCGTGCTGGTTATGATCAAGCTGGCTTGTTGCAATACGGCCTCCTCGGCAGCGATGCGCCGGTGAAAATTAAACTGACGTTCCAATGCCTGCGGTTTACGGCCTTGCGCTAGCAGATGCTGCTGTTTGCTGCGCCCAAGTGAGTGACCGGTGTGGATCTGCGGAATACCCAGCAGTTGAGAGAGCTGCATTCCAACATAGCCGGCATCGGCATAATGGCTGTGGATGACATCGGGTAAGCGCTTCTGCTCGCGCAGAAAAAGCAATACACGATCCACCAGTTGATCGAGATAAGGCCAAAGACTTTCCTTACGCAGGTAGCGACGGGGCCCGCATCGAAGGCGAATAATCCGGGCGTGATCGCCCAGGATCTCCTCAGGACAGGCGTAGTCCGCCGATATGGCGGAATCTTCTATCCGCCGGGTCAGCAAATCGACCTTGCCTACTTGTCGTTGACGAGCAAGTGACCGAGCCAGCTCTACGACGTACAGGATTTGACCGCCGGTATCCGCATCGCGTCCAAGTTCCAGATCATTCCCCCGAATCAGCCCATGGAGACTTAGCATCAACACATATAATTCTTTCATCCGTGCTCCAACCATTCTTCAAGGAATGGCTTATAGAAATCTTGGTGCTCTGGAATCGCGCCACGTATCCGGCATATGGCTCCGGCGAAATGATGTGCCCGCTGCAAGGTGACCGGTACCTTCCAGTCATGCAGCAGCCCGAGCATGAAAACCGCGGAGAATGCGTCACCGGCACCTACCGTGTCACGAATACCCGCTATGGGATCAGCCGCCATCTCTGTCAGCTGTGCCGAATCATCCAGCCACCAGGCGCCTGCCGCGCCACAAGTTATGAGCAGTCCCCGCAGTTGATATCGCTGAACCAGCGCTTTTGCCTGGACTTTGGCGGATGCCGCTTCCAGGTCGAGTAGCCGCGTAATACTTTCAAGCTCCGTATCATTGGCTTTGACAAAATCCGCATGTTGCAGTGACCAGTCCAGCTTCTCCGCGGATATCCAGGGATTACGCAAATTAACATCAAAAAAGCGCCGCCCCCCTGCCGCGCGCAACAGATGGCGCAGGGCTCGATGCGAGTTGGCACGCTGGGCCAATGTCCCAAAATAGACCAGTTCCGGGTTTGCGGCCAAAGCGGTCATTCGAGCCAAGCGGGGATGAATATGGTCATAAGCGCGATCGGGAAGAATATCGAACCGGTGACCGTCAGCGGTAAGTGTTACATCCACTACACCCGTGGGGTATATGGAATCAAGCTGGATGCCATGTATCGAAAACCCGGCGCTTTCCAGGGCCTGCAATAAGCGTGCGCCCACATCATCCTGTCCTATCCGGGTGACCAGGATCGGCACACTGCCAAAAGCGTGCAAATGCCAGGCCACATTGAACGGCGCACCACCCAAGGCCTCCTGGCCGGGAAACCGGTCTATCAAAATTTCGCCAAACAAAAGTACGACGTGACGGGCGGCAGTCATCCCCTGGAAGCCCTAGAAAAGGACTTAATCTGATTAAATAGAATTGACACCTGCGCGGGCACTCAGCTCACGTAGCCTCAAGCAGCAGGTAAGCGAGGAATAAATAATAGATATCGTGATCAGATTCGTATGTACGCTTACACACATATAGCCCTGTGAAAAGGATATCGAAGCGTGCAAGGGCCAGTTTCGACGCTAAACGCGAGAAAGCGGGTAAGGATAACGGGGAATGAAACCTTACTGAGGTGCTTTCAAATCAATACCGGGGGTGTTTTTTTGTGCGCGGACGCACTGCACTAGAATTTGTAGCCACGATGCAGCGCAACCGCGCTGGCAGCCAGATTAAAATACTCGACGCGCTCGAATCCTGCGTGGTGCATCAATCGTTTCAATTCTTCCTGAGAGGGATGTACACGAATGGATTCAGCGAGATAGCGATAGCTATCCTGATCTTTGGCAACGAGCTTACCCATTGCCGGCAGTACCTTGAATGAGTAGATATCGTAAAGTGGTTGCAGCGGTTTCCATATCTTGGAGAACTCAAGCACGATGACACATCCGCCGGGCCGGAGTACACGCAGCATTTCTTTCAATGCCGCGTCTTTGCGAGTCATGTTTCTGAGACCAAAGGCCACGCTCACGCAATCGAAATAATCGTTTGGAAACGGTAGTTTTTCCGCATCGCACTGCGCTACCGATACAGCCGCGCCTTCATCCAGCAGGCGGTCGCGGCCTATCGTGAGCATGGCATTGTTGATGTCGGTGAGCCAGACTTCGCCACCTTCGCCGACTTGCTCCACGAACAACGCGCTCAAGTCAGCGGTGCCGCCAGCAATGTCGAGTACCCGGCCACCTCTCTTGATCCCGCTTGTTTCCACGGCAAAACGCTTCCACAACCGGTGCATACCCGCTGACATGAGATCATTCATCAGGTTGTAGCGTTCCGCCACCGAATCGAATACACCTGCGACCTTGCGCGCCTTTTCTGTTTCAGGAACGGCTGCGAAGCCGAAATGGGTAGTTTTCGTCATAAATTTTCAGTTTCTATATAGAAAATACACGTTTTTATCGTGCGACAATTCAAATTATCTTGATTCGGGTAGCTTATTCGATGCCCGCGCACTCGTAACCGGCTCGCGGCTTACACCCGCTTCTTCCATTCGGTCCAGATACCGCTGCCACATTTTATCCTGATGCAGACCGTAGTCATAGAGTAAATCCCATGAATACAGACCCGTATTATGACCATCGGAAAAAGTTAGCTGGATTGCGTAATTACCCACCGGTTCGATATGATTGATGTTCACGTCCTTCTTGCCCACTTGCAGCACCTCCTGCCCCGGGCTATGCCCACGCACTTCCGCGGAAGGCGAATAAACCCGGAGAAATTCACAGGGAATCCGGAAGGTTTTACCGTCTCCAAAAGAAATTTCCAACAACCTGGACTTTCGATGTAATTTTATTTCAGTGGGATTGGGGGTATCTTTGCTTAGCCCTGCCATCTTGATAATCCTCCAGTCGAACCAAGTATGATAAACCAGCATGGGCAAAACTAAAACCTTGATGCGGGAAACAAGCTATTTCAACTGTTGTTGCCACCCCCTCACATAGCCTTCCTGGCTCCCGCGAACTGACGCTCATAGGGGGCGGGCACGCCCACGTCCTGTTACTGCGAAAGTTCGGCGAAGAACCGCTACGCGATGTTCGTTTGACCATGGTAAGCGACATAGAGCACGCAGCCTACTCTGGAATGCTGCCCGGTCATATAGGCGGCGTTTATGGCTGGGCGGAAATGCACATCGACTTGCGGCGGTTATGTAGTTTCGCTGGTGCGCGGTTCATCCATGCAAGAGCGTGCGGACTGGATCTCGGGCGGAAGCACGTGCTGATTGGCGATGGGACATCACCTTTGCCCACCGATCTGATTTCCATTAACGTGGGCGGCACACCCTGCATGAGCACCATAGCGGGGATAGATCAACGAGTGATTCCCTCCAAACCCGTGTCGCGCCTGCTGGCAGGCTGGGAGAGCGTCAAGGCTGCCGCGCGGAACAGCATGCATCCACCGCAAATCGTTATCGTGGGTGGCGGCGCAGGCGGAGTGGAACTCGCGCTCGCCATGCATTCACAGCTTCGGGGCAAGGCTGAATTCATTATTATTCAGCGTGGACCACACCTGTTACCGGGACACAATTTGCGCGCACAGCGTATTCTTACCAGGCTGCTGCGGGAGCGAAAATTGACCGTGATCACCAACGCCCAAGTGGTGGAAGTGACGCCGGATAAGGTGCGCCTTAATGACGGACGATTGTTGACCGCGGATTTCATCGTCTGGGCCACGCAGACTGCGCCACCGGCGTGGCTCGCTGAAAGTGGCCTGGACACCACACCCGAAGGTTTCCTTCGAATCAAACCCACCTTGCAGACAATAAATTATCCCTGGATTTTTGCGGCAGGGGATGTAGCGGCCATTGAACATCAAGAATTGCCAAAGTCGGGCGTCTTTGCCGTACGCATGGCAAAGACGCTGGGGGGTAACTTGCGCGCGTATCTGTCAGGCCATGGGCCCAGAGACTACCAGCCACAACGCTACAGCCTGAGTCTCATCGGCACCGCAGACGGGCGTGCGGTCGCCTCTTACGGCTGCATGGCAGCGCATTCCACGCATTTCTGGCAATGGAAAGACCGGATTGATCGCCGCTTTATGCGACAGTTTCAAGAGCTGCCCATGTAACCCTGGTAACCCCTGATCCGCTGATCAGGGGAACGCCGGTATGATCGGTTCTGTTCCCTCAATCTCCACAGTAGGCAAATGCGCTTTTATACGGGCCTCAATATCCTCAACCCTGCTCTTCGGCACGTCGGCCAGAACCAGTAGTTGACCCGCCTCAATCGCCGCTTCGAACTGCTTGATCCTCGAACTGGCGGTGCTTACGCCTATCAGGCCGCCTGCCCATGCGCCCACTCCCGCTCCGGCGAGTGCGCTCGCCAGCAGAACACCCCCCGCGATGACTGTTGAGGCGGGAGGAAGCGCTAGTGCGACCAATCCGGCGAGTGCGCCGGCCGACCCGCCGAGCGCGAGTCCACGTTCCACGGCGGGAATGAAATCGGTTCTCTGAAGGAGATTGGCTTCCGGCAGATCCTCAAGCTCTGTACCGCGCTTTGCGACCACATGGATATGCCGCTCGTCGATTCGTGCCAGAAGCAACTCGTCGACAATACGTTTGGTAATGGCGATATCGGGAACAAGAAAGTAGATTCGTCGCATCATGATCTCCTAAAAGTTTGTAAGATAATCACCCACTCAGGGAGGACGGAAATTCAAACCAACCTCGAATTCATCATAGGACGGCTTACCTGAAAAAGCAATGTTCATGCGAATCACAACATGCTATAACGTGCCACGAACCATCAAAACAGTGCTGGATATCGAATATTTGTTCGATACTCATTTCATGCGGCGATGCCATGATAGCGAGAAAAGAAACGGAGAACAGACGATATGGAAACGATTAAAACACGGGCAGCGGTTGCCTGGGGCCCGGGACAACCGCTCAATATCGAAGAAGTTGACCTGATGCCCCCACGAAAAGGCGAAGTACTGGTACGTATCGTGGCCACGGGGGTATGTCATACGGATGCATTCACCCTGTCGGGAAACGATCCCGAAGGCAAGTTCCCCGCTATCCTCGGTCATGAAGGAGGAGGCATCGTCGAGGCTTTGGGGGAGGGCGTGACCAGCGTGGCTGTGGGCGACCATGTTATCCCGCTCTACACTCCCGAATGCGGCGAGTGCAAATTCTGCAAATCGGGCAAGACTAATCTTTGTCAGGCGATACGTGCTACGCAGGGGCAAGGGCTGATGCCAGACGGCACCACGCGTTTTTTTAAGAATGGAAAACCCATCTATCATTATATGGGCACTTCAACCTTCTCCGAATATACGGTGATACCCGAGATTTCACTGGCAAAAATCAACAAGAAGGCACCCCTGGAAAAGGTCTGTCTGCTCGGATGCGGTGTAACGACAGGCTTGGGTGCCGTTGCCAAAACCGCGAAAGTAAAGGAAGGCGACACCGTTGCGGTTTTTGGGCTCGGCGGTATTGGTCTGGCCGTGATAATAGGGGCGGTAATGGCTAAAGCCGGGCGCATTATCGCGATCGACATCAATTCGGGAAAATTTGAGATAGCACGTCAATTGGGCGCCACCGATATAGTGAATCCCAAGGATTACACCAGGCCGATTCAAGATGTCATTATCGAAATGACTGGCGGCGGCGTGGATTTTTCCTTCGAATGTATCGGTAACGTCAAAGTCATGCGTTCCGCACTGGAATGCTGCCACAAAGGTTGGGGTGAGTCAGTGATAATCGGTGTTGCCGGTGCGGGTGAGGAAATCTGTACCCGTCCATTTCAGTTGGTAACAGGACGTGTATGGCGTGGCTCGGCGTTTGGCGGAGTAAAGGGCCGCACTGAACTTCCAGGCTACGTGCAGCGCTATCTTGATGGAGAATTTGAGCTCGACACTTTCATTACTCACACCATGGGGCTCGACGATATCAATACAGCGTTTGACCTGATGCACGAGGGAAAATCCATTCGTACCGTGATTCATTTCAACCGATAAATCATCAGCACGCGCTTGGCTCATCCCACAAAACCAGGTCGCGCCCTGCTGGCAGAATCGGGGACTTGCCGAAGTTTCCCCGGCTGAACTACGTATTGAGGATTCAGGATATGCCGGAATTGAAGCTCCTCTCATCCCATCTGTTATTCGACGGATCGCAAAAGCGCTACAGGCACCGTTCAGAATCGCTGAATTGCGAAATGAATTTTTCCATTTTTTCCCCACCCGGAATAAGCCATAACAAGAAAGTACCGGCGATTTATTGGCTATCGGGATTAACCTGTACCGATGAAAATTTCACCCTCAAAGCCGGTGCTCAACGTGCCGCGGCAGAACTTGGCGTTGCGCTGGTTATTCCGGATACCAGCCCACGGGGAAACGGCGTTGCAAGCGCTCCGGACGCCGCCTATGACTTGGGATTAGGCGCAGGCTTTTACGTGAACGCAACCCAGGCGCCCTGGAGTCACCATTACCGGATGTATGATTATGTCGTCGATGAGCTTCCGGCCCTGATTGAACAGCATTTTCCTGTAAATGATCGGCGATCGATTTGCGGACATTCCATGGGCGGGCATGGTGCGCTGGTCATTGCCTTGCGTAACCCACAGCGCTATCAGTCGGTATCCGCCTTCTCGCCTATCGCCAATCCGACGACCAGTCCCTGGGGCAAGAAAGCCTTTGGCCACTACTTGGGCGATGATGTAAAGAACTGGCGGGGTTATGATGCATCATTGCTGATTGAGGCTTCACGGGCATCGGAACACTTGCCAATGATGGTCGACCAGGGTGACGCGGATGAATTCCTGATCGAGCAACTGAAAATCAAGCGTCTTATCGCCGCCTGCAAGACAGTCAATTATCCGGCGCAAATCACCCTGCGTGCGGGTTACGATCACAGTTATTTTTTTATCAGCACATTTATCGAAGACCACCTGCGTTTTCATGCAAAAGCGCTTGGCCCGGATGTCAATTTATGAAACATTCGGACGAGTTCCTGACACTCGTTGTAGAAGTTCAGGGTGTGCTGATTAGAAAAATCCCGCCGGTATTCAGATGCAGGCCTGACGGTTGCATTGCCATCTCAATTTTTTAATCACCAAGCGTCCCACTGCTCTCTTTATAACCCAAACCCGACACAAATGGGGTGGTAATCCCCCCTGAAAGTAGCTGCGGCTAAAAATGGGAGGAGTACCAATGGATTTTGTGCATGACGGTTTGGCTGACGTCAGGCGCACGCTGTCTGAATGTGGTCGATGACTGTACCAGGGAGAGTATCGTCATCGAGGTGGATACCTCAATTTTGGGAGAGCGTGTGGCGCGCGTATTGGATCGCATCGACGGCTCTGTCCTTTGCCACAGATGATCAAGGTTGATCATGGGCTGGAATTCACCAGCTTGGTAAGCCCAGGCAGAATCCCTATATTGAAAGCTTCAACGGGGATTTTCGGGACGAATGCCTGAATGACCATTGGTTCTCAACCTTGCATGAAGCGTGCGTTCTGATCGAAGCATGGCGAAAGGATTAAGGCCGCATAGCTCGCTTGGCAATCATACACCAGCCAAATTTGCAGCCCAATACTCATTGGCAACCCAGGATTCTACTGCGCCGAGTAGCTAATTACGGAGAGCAGGTCACCCAAGTGCGAGCCCGCGGATTCGCTGCATCGGAAATTTGGGGTCTTGGATCAACCTTGCGGTTGGGTGCGATGTCGTCCTGAAGTCCGTAGGCGGAAATAAGAAACTGAGCCATTTCAGCGCCGAGTGCGGAAACTTGGTGATGTCATCTGCGACAACTCGCAGACAACGGTGGTAAATATAAACGGCAATGCCGCCATCATGCTCAAATAATCGGTACAAGGTGTCATGAGGCAATTGCAATACTGCGACAAGTTTTTCAGAAAAATGGCCAATAATCCTATAAGTTTTATCTATACTAAAAATATATAATCGCGTGATGCTGACGCGAGCTATTCACCCCCGGGGTTCTTCATATGCACGTGAGTACGCACAACGGGGCACTTTATCTGTCCGTCTTCCTGCTCGGATGGATTGCAGCATTCCGACTGTTTGCCGCTGATGGCATTGCTCAAGAGGCGGCTCGTGACACGCCGTCGGTTGATACGTCAATTGACGTTCAAACGCTCTGCGAGAAATATCAGATCGGGCATGAGCAATGTGAGACGCTCATAAACGGGTCGCCTGTGATGGCAGCCAATCAGAACGGCTGGTCTAAACTTCAAAGGGGACAATTCGAGGAAGCACTCAAAGATTTTTCCGTTGCCCTGCAGATCAATCCGGACTACGAGAAAGCACGCGTAAATAGGGCAACCACGCTCACCCACCTAAAGCGTTTCGAGGAAGCACTGCGCGATATTGATTACATCTTACAAAAAGATCCCCTTAGTTTTGCAGGCTTGCAGAATCAGTGCATTATTTTCGACAAGTGGAATAGAGCGCATGAGGCGCTTACTGCCTGTAATAAAGCGATATCCGTTTACCCTAAGAATGCCATTGCCTACAACAATCGTGGCTGGGTACGGTGGGGCTCTGGGGCACCAGAATTGGCTTTAGCAGACTTCAAGAAAGCTCTTTCATTAAATCCTCAGTATGACCAAGCAAGGGCGAATCTCCAGAGAGTCTTACACGAGATTGCTGACCAAGACTTAGTTCAACGTGAGATGGAACTGGAGTTGGCGTCCCACCCTCACGAGGCGGCCCATATGCTGGCGCTAGCTCAATATCTCGTCCGCCGCAACAAAGATTTGCCGCAGGCTCAGCAATTAACTACGCGAGCCGTGGCAATCTCCCCATCAGTAGGCACCCTCATGTTGGCCGCACTTGCAAATGCGAGAGCTGGAGATCGCCAACGTGTCCGAGAACATCTCCGACAAATGCGCGACCTCCTCGGAAGGGCTGATTTCGAGAAATTAGCTAATGCTCAATCAAGACGCGGCTTTAAAATGTCCCAAAATACCTCTGTCGAACCAGCATCTGTGCTTGTGCCAAAAGCGCGAGCGACATACCTCTCTGATACTGATCGAGTGGCATGCTTTCTGGAAACCATGCAAAAGAACGAACGGATCCGGATAGTTTGGCCGACTGAAGAAGACTTACGAGGACGAGGCTTAGATCCAAAGATGCCGGAAATTGTAGAAGCAATGGCGGTTGAATTGCCCACGAGGTACGAAAATCCAATCGCATCAAAGATTTTGAATAGCTTGTTTAGTCAAATTAAAGAGACACCAACTGTCAAAGCAATATCTCAGCAAAAAGCGGCAACAGTTCTACTCGGCACGTTTGATAATACTGAGCTTAGCGCTGAAATTCTCCGGGTGCCTGAGCTTAGCGCTGAAACTCAGTTCAAGTGCGGTTCTAGCTACGTCACTTCTTCGGCCTTTGATCATCGTATCATTACAGTAAACTGGCGTCTGTTTTCATTCGCGCACGAAATAACAAAGATTGTCTTTCCAACGGTCATCGGCGCTGGTGCGAGTAAGGCATCAAATAAGTTCGCTAGGGCAATTCGGGATGAACCGGATTTGCCATCTGTATTTTTGCAGGCCTTGACTGAGTTTCTGATGATAGCGCGACGGCAGGAGAGCGTCGCGATTGACCCAGAGGTGATGCATCTCCTTGAAGCGAACCTGACTGGCATGGAAGTATTTGCAGTGGCACACGAATACGCGCACATCCTACGTAACCATTCGACCATCGGAGCGACCGACGCGCGTACTTTACGGGAATCGTGGGGGCAAGAGCTCGAGGCTGATTTCATCGCCATGGATATCTTATTTGACGTAGCGAATTCAGATTCAAGAGAGAAGAGCGTCCGCACGCCTACCGTTTTTGGCGCGTTGTTTTTTTTGCGCACATTGGAAATGCTGGAGCAAGCGACTCAGCTCAATCGAGGCGGTCAAACGGTTGACTTAAGCGAGGACGATTTTAAGGAGACGTTGCGCATCGTCAGTGATTACTTGGTCCCTGGCGAGGCGGGGGGCGATCCGAGCAAATTCGAGCAAAAGCTTGCAGAGCGTTATGGTGAACATCCCCCACTATGGCTGCGACGCTACTTTGTCGAGCAGTTTACACACAGGTATCTCAAATCACTCACCTTTTCATCAGCCGAAGAGAAGAATAACGCCTCTGCGAGCGTTCATGCCTTGGAAAATTTGTGGCTCCTATTCGAGCGCGTCAAGCCGGATCTAGCACTCGGGCCCGCGACTCAGATGGTGCAGGATGAAGTCAATTTGATCGTGAAGGGAGAAACAAAATGAAATCGCAGTATCGAGCGTCTGTGCGTTTGTATATATCGTTCATGTGCCGCGTGCTTCTTATATACGTGATATTACAGACACCAATCGCTAATGCCGAGAACGCGCCACCAGCACATTACTCAGCACCCTTCTCGTATGGCAGCTATCTTACGTCTCGAGAAGCGCTAACGTCGTTTGCTGTCTTGGGCTTCGGCCTTCTGATGGCGATCGTTTCGACATATCTACTGCAAGTGGCGAAGGTGGCAGCGACTGAGGTCATTCGGCTCGTCGCACTTCTAGTCATTGTTACTGGGGTTCTTTTTTTGGTTGCTGCAGGATATGCTGTCGAGAATATCGCACCAGCGCTAGGTTTGCTTGGGACAGTCGCAGGATACCTACTAGGCAGATCTGAGAAGAAAGACACGTCAAAAACTGACTAGGAGATCATGTAATGGGGGTCAGTCACAGACTCCTCGTGAGTTTAATAGCGACTACAGCATTGGTGCAGTTATCGCCGCGAAGCTTGGATGCCGCTACCGAGGAACCAAGGCAAACCGAGGTTACCGTGCCTACGCTTCAACAGTACGCGAGGAAAAGGCAGGGCCTCGGACTGCTGACGGGACGTACACTATACGTTCGAAACAACAGCGAACAAGCAATTACGTTACGATTGCTTGACGTGAGAACTGCATCGGGGTGGCAATCAGTAGTGCTGCCGCCAGCATCAGAGTATGAGGTTAGGCTCGGTTCTTTATGGGTGGCAGTAGCGACTGGCGAGAACACTCCAGACCTGAAAGATCTTTCTGCAACAAATACAGTCGCGCTAGACAAGGATGGCTCGGTTGTAGGAATGAGCTTTGTAAGGCAGCTCCAGGATCAAAGACGATATGAGATTTGCTGGAGCAGCAGACTCATGCGTTGGGTCATGCAAGATTTACGGGAAACACTATGCCCATAAGATAGATCAGAAAGTCAAGTAAACAAGCTCCTATTTGGGATCCCGTCGTTTTACGTGCAAAAAGTGACGGTACGCAAAACGAGTAACGACACGGGGGTAATTCGGTATGATAATGATTAAATGAGCATTACTGTCTTCTCTGTAATACGAGTTTCGAGGCGTGAATGCTTGCTCGATTTCAGCTAATGGCGATAGTTCTTACGATATTTAGTGGTGGCTTGTGATCCAATACTGGTGTAGGGATGAGCATGTAAACCGCCGATTAATATAACTGTTCTGTCTGCTTCCTGAATGTTCGGGAAACCGCGTCAACAGATGACCTGTTTTCGCTGTTAGCGTGGTACTCGCTCTAGTATCCATGTGGGTTCTCAAGCGATAAAGCAGCGAATATAGACTCAATAATACATTGCACAAACTCCACTAGACTGAGTGAGGTTCTTCAGCCGTCAGTTATTACACGGAAAACAAGGGGACCCCCAAATGCACTCCCTGCTTCCTGTATAATTGGTCCTTTTGGAAACGGCTCTCTCCTATGGAAGCGGAACAACTTAACGCCCTCTCCTATCAACTCGCCGATCTCGACAACCGGGCGATAGAATTACGGAGGTATCTTTGACTTCGATACCAAGCAAACACGTCTGAACGAACTTACCCGGCTGACGGAAGATCCCGCCATCTGGGATGACAATAAACGTGCCCAGGAATTGGGTCGCGAAAAAAAAATGCTGGAAGACGTTGTCATCACCCTGGAAACAGTCGGGCGACAACTGCATGATGCGCGAGACTTGTTCCAGATGGCAAGAGAGGAAGATGACGATGCCACGCTGCGGAGCATCGACAGCGATATCGTGCAACTGGAAAAGATCGTGGCGGAAATGGAATTCCGCCGCATGTTTTCCAATCCGATGGACCCTAATAATTGCTTCGTGGACATCCAGGCCGGTTCAGGCGGCACTGAAGCACAGGACTGGACAGCGATGCTGGAACGCATGTATCTGCGCTTTTGTGAACGCCGCGGATACAGCGTGGAAGTGATGGAAGAATCGCCCGGTGAAGTTGCGGGCATCAAGAGCGCAAGCATCAAGATATCAGGTGATTATGCCTATGGCTATCTTCGCACCGAGACCGGCGTGCACCGGTTGGTGCGGAAATCCCCGTTCGATTCCGGCAATCGCCGGCATACCTCCTTTGCCAGCGTGTTTGTCTATCCCGAGGTGGATGAAACCATCGAAATAGAAATCAACCCGGCGGACTTGCGCGTCGACACTTTTCGCGCATCCGGCGCGGGAGGTCAGCACATCAATAAAACGGACTCTGCCATTCGCATCACCCACAATCCCACGGGTATCGTGGTGCAATGCCAGAGCGGCCGTTCCCAGCACCGCAATCGCGCAGACGCGATGGCCATGCTGAAATCGCGGCTGTACGAAGCGGAATTGCGTAAACGCAATGACGAAAAGCAAGCGATAGAAGACAGCAAAACCGATATCGGCTGGGGACACCAGATCCGCTCCTACGTACTGGACCAGTCACGCATCAAAGACTTGCGCACCAGCATCGAAACCGGCAATACCCAGGCGGTGCTCGACGGCGGACTGGACGATTTCATCGAAGCAAGTTTAAAGCAAGGCGTATAGGAGGCGTGATGGCGACGGACGGTATTTCAGAGAAAGGCGTGGATGAATCACTCGGCAGAGTAGAGACGGAGACGAAACTCGTTGAGGAGCGCCGCACTAAGCTGACTTTGCTGCGTGAAACAGGTAACGCCTTTCCCAATGATTTTCGCCGCGAAGATTTCTCATCCGACCTTTATCGGCAATATGGCGAGCACGATAACGAAACGCTGGAAGCAACACCCAGGCTCGTGACCATTGCGGGACGCATGGTATTGAAGCGGGTGATGGGCAAAGCAAGCTTCGCCACACTCCAGGATATGAGTGGGCGCATCCAGCTTTACATCACCAATGATATTACCGGCGCGGAGGTACATGAAGCTTTCAAGCATTATGACCTCGGCGATATACTGGGTGCTCAAGGCACGCTCTTCAAAACCCGGACTGGCGAGCTTTCGGTGCGCGTCACAACTCTGCGCTTGCTGACCAAGTCCTTACGCCCCTTGCCAGAAAAATTTCACGGTCTGACCGACCAGGAACAGAAATACCGCCAGCGTTATCTCGATCTGATCACGAACGAAAATACCCGCAAGGTCTTTATCACGCGATCCAGAATCATCCAGTCCATTCGCGAATTTTTTACAGCGGATGGTTATCTGGAAGTGGAAACACCGATGATGCATCCTATCCCCGGTGGCGCGACGGCACGGCCTTTTGTCACTTACCACAATACGCTGGACATGCAATTGTATCTCCGCATCGCGCCGGAGCTATATTTGAAGCGTCTGGTGGTCGGTGGAATGGAAAAAGTATTTGAGATCAATCGCAATTTCCGTAACGAGGGCATCTCTACCCGGCACAATCCCGAATTCACCATGCTTGAATTTTATGAAGCTTATCGGGATTACACCTATCTGATGGATTTCACGGAAACCATGCTGCGGGAAATAGCGACAAAAGTTTTAGGCGCCACTAATATAACGTATCAGGGACGGGAAATCGATCTGGCACAACCGTTCGCACGCCTTACCATTACCCAGGCAATCCAGAAATTTCACCCGGAATATACCGATGCGCAACTCGGTGATCGCGCATTCCTGGTCAGCAAGTTGCGGGCGCTTGGCATTACTCACAAAACGGGGGATGGTATCGGTGGCCTGCAGCTATCGTTATTTGACGAAACCACCGAGCATTTACTATTCGAGCCAACTTTTATCGTTGATTACCCGGCGGAAGTCTCACCGCTTGCACGGCGCAATGATGTCAATCCTGAGATAACTGACCGGTTCGAGCTCTATATCGCTGGACGCGAAATCGCAAACGGCTTTTCCGAATTGAATGATTCCGAGGATCAGGCAGCACGCTTCCAGGAACAAGCCAGTGCCAAGGAAGCAGGCGATGCCGAAGCAATGCATTACGACGCCGATTACATCCGCGCACTGGAATACGGCCTGCCCCCTACCGCGGGCGAAGGTATCGGCATAGACCGCCTGGTAATGCTGTTCACCGATAGCCCTAGTATTCGAGACGTCATCCTGTTCCCGCAATTGCGGCAGGAAGACTGAAGACAACATGCCTGAATCTGCTCCGCCTGTATGTTGACATACTTTTTCGATAATCCAGGATTTTTACCAAATCGACCCTGTTTTTGACGTTTCCCAAGCATCCTGCTCTATAGCAGAAATATTTTGGCGATCATCAATGCCTGTCACAATAACCATTATCCTGAAACCAGGTCATCGCATCTTCAAGCGCCTCCACCGCGGGGCGATAGCGATAACCCAGCACCCGTACAGCTTTTTCGCTGGAGTAAAACATCATTTTCTTTGCCATGCGCAAACTATCCACCGTCGCACGCGGCTCAACATTCGTCACCATTGCCATTTTTTCCATTAGCCAGGCAGCGGGTAAAATCATCTGGACGGGAATATTGAATCGCTTTGTCCGCTTGCCTCTAATCTCATCGATTGCCTGTAGTATTTGCAGTAAAGTCATATTTTCACCGCCCAGGATATAGCGCTCCCCCGATTTTCCATGCGTATGAGCCAGCAGATGACCATATGCGATGTCATCGGCATGGGCGACATTCAAACCGGTATTTACGTACGCCGGCATCCGGCCACATAAGGTGTCAACCACGATACGTCCTGTCGGCGTGGGTTTGATGTCGCGCGGCCCTATCGGCGTAGACGGATTGACGATAACCAGCGGCAGCTTATGCTCATCGGTAATCCGCTGAACAATCTGTTCCGCCATGAACTTAGACCGCTTATAGTGCCCGGTCATCGACCCAAGACTGGAAGGCGTGTCTTCGGTGGCGGAGGTCCCATCCTGATGCGTTCCCAGCGTTGCCACGCTGCTGGTGTATATCATGCGATTGATTCCGGCCTCCGCTGCTGCGAGTATCAGCGCCTCGGTTCCTTTGACATTGATGTCATACATGGTTTCGGGATTCGGCACCCATAGGCGGTAATCCGCGGCAACATGAAACAAACTATCGCAACCAGTAACCGCGCGCTTCAACGATGGAGCGGAACGTAAATCACCTTCGGAAATTTCAACAGGTAACTTATGAAGATTTCTCCGATCACTTCCCGGCCTGACCAGGCACCGCACTTCGTGGCCGGCGTCCAGTAAACAGCGCGCGACCGCCGAACCAACAAAGCCGTTTGCGCCTGTAACCAATGATTTCATCATACTCAACCTTTCTTCAGCTCCCGAATTGACCCAAGAGCCTATAAGCCGCGATTGCTTGGATGCCACATGCCGCAAATACTCAATTCGACCCTATAACCGGCAAAAGAGGGCGTATATCAAACAAGAATCGTTAAACCGGGGGACTCGACGATATCCACGATCCGGCATCAGAATAAGCACGTTCATCAGTCAGCGGGGCGCGTTGCAAGGTGCTTCTCCACATCTTCTTTGCTGAAACCTAAGGCGGCAGCCACACGATCAGCATGGCTGACCCGGGACACACCTGGAACCAAACGATAAGTCGGGCCTTGAGGCAAGAATTCACCCTGCAGGTAACGGCCAATTCCCTTGTTCTGCAAGCGCTCGCATAGCTCGTGATTATGGGTAACAAGTAATGTGCTTGCTCCAAGCTTGTGAAAGCCTGCAAGGACATATTCGGAAAGCTCCAACTTCTCCTCGAACGTTGTTCCTTCCGACAGCTCATCCAGTACAACGAGACTGCGCGCCGTGGAGTTGAAGAATATCTCGCGTGTACGCTTCAATTCATGGCCGAAGCGGCCCATCCCTTCATCCAATCGGCCCGGATCCGGCACCTGGTAAAAAATATGCTCCGCGAGTACCAGCTGTGCGGTAGCTGCGGGGATGTAACAACCGATCTGGCCCAATAACTGAATCTGGACTACGGTTTTACAATAGGCCGTCTTGCCACCGCTGTTAGGTCCCGTGATAACCAGCAACCGTCCTTTATCATCAAGCAGTATATCGTTCGGCACGTAGTCCGGATTCGTGCCGGCAAGTAGCGGATTTCTCGCTTCCGTAACGCTGAGGGAATGCCGCTCGCATTCGACTATCTCTGGCAGCACCATCTTTCCGCCAAAGGCAAGCGAGTAGCGATGAAACGATACGATTTCGTCAATCATACCCAACGCATCCAGTGCGCGCGCCAATTCCGGGCTCTGCTTGAACAGCTTGCGCAATGGATAGATAACGGAATCGCGATCGGATGCCGCGATTGCGAGCAGGAGGACGGGCAGAACCGGCACAGCCAGCACGAGTATCCCGTATCCCAGATAAGCAATTCCGAAACTGGCGAGCATACTCTGGAAGAAATAAAGCGCTACGCCAAGCACCGCCAATGTTAACAGCATTGGAAGCGGCTTGATAATCGATGGTGTGAAGCGCGGAACGGGTAAAAAACGCGGTTTCTCCTCCCGCGTCTTGAACTTTCCTTCTACAGGATAAACGGGTCCCCGCATCAGGGAGTAAATACGAGAGGTCCCGAAGTCGCGAATGACCGTAAACAAGTCTCGCAGATATGGACTTTGCGGCTGTGGCAGCGTGTCCATCGCCTCGACCAGATCGACAACAAAGCCGGTACCATCAGCAAACTGGTGGTAACCGTAACCGCTAAATTCCATTTCATCTTTCCCGCTTCTGGAATTATCGATAGCGAGACCACCGGTAAAGGTACCGTAAAGTAATTGATACAACGAGCGCTCTTCCGATGCCGCTGCTTTCAAGAAATGATGAAGCGCTTCCCGCAGACTGGAGTTTGACTCAAGCTCACGCAACGCTTCCTGCTTTTTTCGAGTTAGCGCAGGGTCGGTTGCTGGACGCGCCAGCGACCGGTAAAGTACCGATTGTCCGGCATGCGTAACGGCATGATTACAAGAATCAAATAATTGATTGATTTCGGTTGCGTGGAACGTCTTTGCATCCAGAACACCTTTGTCAGCATCTGTTGGACGCGTGTCGCGCACGCCCGCCAACCGCTCCCCGCTGGCAAGGACAGGCGGCTGACTCCAGCAGGGATCAGAGATGGCTGGATCGTTCATGGTAGGGGCTTGAGAACCTTTGAATAAATCCTCCATGAGCGTGTTGCAGGCACAATCAAAATGACTAAATAACTCGCCACAAGGGTCGTGGCGCCATTCACGATGGCTGTCAACGTGGGGGAGCGGACCTCCCGTTTTATTGCAGCCTTCACCATTGAGGATGGGATTTTTCGGATTGCTTGTCTTATTATGCCGCGTTTGCTCTGACTTCATCCAATATGTAGATATTGCTATTAATCATAATACTAACCTATTAAACGAGCGGTCAACTACCGGATTTAGTGTTATTGAACATGAGACACTGAACTTGGATCTCGCCCATTGGAAGAGGAGACACCGAGAGTACCTTTACTTACCAAGACATCATTTATCTGCCTCAAGTCTTCCTCATCCAGTTCACCCGCTTCCGCCTCCAATCTCAGCCTGGACATAAGAAAATTGTAACGCGCCTGGGCAAGATCCCGTCGTGCGGAATAGTGCAATTGCTGCGCATTCAATACATCCACTTCGGTTCTCACACCTACTTCCTGCCCGAGTTTGGTGGAATCCACCTGGCTTTGACTGGATGTTACCGCCTGCCGCAATGCTTTCATCTGCGCAATGCCGTTGGTAACATTAAGATACTGCTGACTTACTTGAAGCACACTGTTGCGCCGGGTATTGTTCAGATCCTGGAATACCTTCTCCTGAGTGGCCAGCGCTTCGCGTACGCGCGATTGCACTGCAAAACCCTGGAATATCGGAAAGTTCAACTGAATCCCGATTTCTTTTGTTGTCAGATCTATTGGCCGGCCGGTGACTGCCCCCCCGACACCTTTCTGATCACTGTATAGCGCGACCAGATCAACGGTCGGATAGTGTCCTGCCTTGGCTCGTTCCACTTCCTGTTTTGCGATTTCATACACTGACTGCTGAACTTTCATGGCAAGATTATTCTGTTCCGCCACGCTGATCCAATCCTGCATGTTTGCATACTTCAGGTTGAGCAGATCGGCAGAATTGGCAGAATTCTCATTTGGACGCACCAGGTTGTCCGGCAAACGGCCGATAATTTGTTGCAGTGCGCGTTTTCGAACTTCCAGATCGTTCCGGGCGACAATCTCCTGCGAGAGGGACAAATCAAACCGCGCCTGGGCTTCGTGGGTGTCGACAATGGTAACTGTTCCCACCTGAAAGTTACGCTTGGCCTGTGCAAGCTGCTCTCCGATGGCTTTCTTCTGAGCTTCCGCCACTTCCAGATTTATCAGCGCCAATAGAATGTCAAAATAAGCCTGCGCCACACGCAGGATCAGCTCCTGGGCTGCAATAATGAACTGAGAATCCGCTTGCGCAACCTGAATCTTGGATTGTTCATAGATGACGAAATTTTCCTTCCGATAAAGCGGCTGAGTTGCCGTAAGCGTTACGCTGGAAGGATCAATGGTAACCGGGGCCGGATTGGTCACGATGCCTCCAGCCCCCGTCGAGGTGCTTACATCGATATACTGTCTCCGACGCACGGCCCCAAGGGTGATGGTAGGCAGTAGCCCGGCCCGGCCCTGCGGCAATTTCTCCTGGGCCGCCTGATGCGCGGCACGTGCGGCGCTATATTGCGCGTCCTGTTCCAACGCCTCACGATAAATTTCCATGAGGTCACTCGCATGAAGCGGGGTATGAAAAGCCGCGCCAGCAATTAATAACGCGTAAATATATTGCGGAATCTTCACTTTGATCCAGATTGTCTTATTCTGCCGGGAGAAGAAGAACATCACCCGATTGAGCCCAGCTAATAAGTCCGTCAAGCGGGCACGCAATTCGCGAAGTTGATCTGGAAGATCAAAATGTGAATCTCGCCGGCTGCTTTGCGTTCTTTAGCGGAGCAATACAGGTTTCGAACAGACCCACTGTATTGTATGAGCCTGTTTTCTCTCCCTGCGCTACACAAGTGACGAGCAGTGCCTGCATCACCGGTGCATCACCCACCACCGCGAACAAGCGCCCGCCGGTTTTGAGGCTTTGCTGAAACGCCTCCGGCAAAACCGGCGTGGAGCCGGTCAGCACGATAACGTCATAAGGCCCATGCTCGGCCCAGCCACAGGCTGCATCGCCTAATTCCACCGTCACATTGCCGATCTCATGAGCCTGAAGATTTTTCTCCGCCATGGCTTTCAGTTCCGGCACGATTTCCACGCTGTAGACATATTCACCTTTCTTTGCCAGTAAGGCAGAAAGGTAGCCGCTGCCGCTGCCGACCTCCAGAATCCTGTCAGTCTCTTTAACCTGGAGTTCCTGCAAAATGCGCGCCTCAAACTTGGGAGCAAGCATCACTTCACCGTATCCCAGCGGGATTTCCATATCGACAAACGCAAGGGAACGGTATGCCGGGGGGGCAAACTCCTCACGCCGCAACTCAAATAATAATTTGAGAACTTCCTGATCCAGCACATCCCAGGGGCGAATTTGCTGTTCCACCATATTAAACCGGATTTGTTCGAGATCCATGTCCAGCCCTATATAAATTGTCATCACAGACTTGCAATTATTCCACATTTCCATTAGCTTCACAGCAGCAGCTAGGGGTCCGTTTCCGGAATCATCCGGCAAACCGGTGAGATAGTCCCTTAACACCTGATACGGGTAATGCCGCCGTAGGGAAGCTGGGATTAGCCGTCCCGCTCGTTTATGGCACCTAAAGACTTAAAGGAGCGTACTATGAATGCAACAGTTTTAAATCCAGCCCAATTCCCCTCTCCGTTTTCAAGCAAGACCGCCCATGTTGATGAAGGGGCGATCAAGCCTTTGCCCCAGTCCCGCAAAGTTTATGTGCAAGGGTCCCACCCGGATATTCAGGTACCGATGCGGGAAATCAGCCAATCCGATACGCCCGCCAATATGGGCACGGAGGAGAATCCCCCGATTTATGTCTATGATACTTCCGGCCCCTACACCGACCCCGCGGCAAAAATAGATATCCGTTCCGGCTTGCCGCCGTTACGCGAGAAGTGGATAGACGCACGGAACGACACGGAAGTTCTCTCCGGCCCCGCTTCCGCTTATGGCAGGCAACGTCTGACCGATCCCCAGTTGGCGGAAATGCGCTTCGATCTTAAGCGCCAGCCACGTTGCGGAAGGACCGGAGCGAACGTAACACAAATGCACTATGCCCGTCGCGGCATTATCACGCCGGAAATGGAATACGTCGCCATACGGGAAAATCAGCGTTGCGAACATCTTGGTGCTCAGCGCCGGGAATTGCTTACACGCCAGCATCCGGGGCACGATTTTGGCGCGCTCCTGCCACAGCATATCACACCGGAATTCGTACGTGACGAGGTGGCCCGCGGCCGCGCCATCATCCCTGTCAACATTAACCATCCCGAGTCTGAACCGATGATCATCGGGCGCAATTTTCTGGTGAAGATTAATGCGAATATCGGCAACTCTGCGCTGGGTTCAAGCATCCAGGAGGAAGTCGAGAAAATGACCTGGGCCATCCGTTGGGGCGGCGACACGGTTATGGATCTTTCGACTGGAAAGAATATCCACGAAACCCGTGAATGGATCATCCGTAACAGTCCAGTCCCCATTGGCACGGTACCGATTTATCAGGCATTGGAAAAAGTGAATGGCAAGGCGGAAGATCTTACATGGGAAATTTTTCGCGACACCTTGATCGAACAGGCGGAACAGGGCGTGGACTACTTCACCATCCATGCGGGTGTGCGGCTTGCCTATGTTCCCATGACGGCAAAGCGCTTGACCGGCATTGTTTCACGCGGCGGTTCGATCATGGCTAAGTGGTGTCTCGCGCATCACCAGGAAAGTTTTCTGTATACCCGCTTCGAGGAAATCTGCGAAATCATGAAGGCTTATGACGTCAGTTTCTCTCTTGGTGATGGTCTGCGTCCAGGTTCTATCTACGACGCCAATGATGAAGCCCAGTTTGCGGAACTGAAAACCCTTGGCGAACTAACCCAGGTGGCGTGGAAACATGACGTGCAGGTAATGATCGAGGGCCCTGGCCACGTACCCATGCATCTCATCAAGGAAAACATGGATTTGCAACTGGAATATTGCGCGGAGGCGCCTTTCTATACATTGGGCCCGCTCACTACCGACATCGCGCCGGGCTATGATCACATCACATCCGCAATCGGCGCCGCCATGATCGGCTGGTATGGCACGGCGATGCTATGTTACGTCACCCCCAAGGAGCACCTTGGCCTGCCGGATAAGGACGACGTAAAGGACGGCATCATCACCTACAAAATTGCCGCTCACGCGGCAGACCTGGCAAAGGGGCACCCGGGTGCGCAAATACGCGATAATGCACTGTCCAAGGCACGCTTCGAATTCCGCTGGAACGACCAGTTCAACCTCGGCCTCGATCCCGACAAGGCCAAGCAGTTCCACGACGAAACCTTACCGCAGGAAGGCGCCAAACTCGCGCATTTCTGCTCGATGTGCGGGCCCCATTTCTGCTCGATGAAAATAACCCAGGATGTGCGGGATTACGCCGCCAGTCAGGGAGTCAGCGAAAATCAGGCTCTCGAAAAGGGCATGGAAGAGAAAGCCATCGAGTTCGTGACGAAGGGGGCGGAGATTTATAGCAAGATATAATTTGCCTTAGCGCATGTAACCTAAGTCCGGGAGTTGGCCGGATTTAGGTTTAATGTGCAGGGAGATGGTTTTGGGAAGCAAAATCACAACAGATCAACAATTCCTGAAACTGCCTGCCCGGAGACTGGAAGTTCAATATTTTGAGGTCTTCTTTAGCCTGGAGCGAGAGTTCGGTGCGATAATACCGAAAATATTATCACCCGATCGAATCGCGACAACCATTCTCTATCGGATACTCCCATTGTCCAGTAACACCCTGACTCACTTGTGCTCATGCATGCCTATCCGGGGTCAAATGCTTTTCTCCGGATAATCGCCGCATGGATTGGCTTCTGCTCATCAAGGCCTTAATCCTCGGCATTGTCGAGGGCTTGACCGAATTCCTCCCGATTTCCTCCACCGGCCATCTAATCCTGGTAAGCGACTTGCTCGACTTCAATGACGAGAAAGGCAAAGTATTCGCGATTGTGATTCAACTGGGCGCAATATTGGCGGTATGCTGGGAGTATCGCGTCAAGATTGGTGGTGTAGTGAGGAACATTGGCTCAAGCGAGGATGCGAACCGCTTTGTGTTGAATCTTTTCATCGCGTTTCTGCCCGCTGCGATTCTGGGTCTCCTGTTCATCAAAACGATCAAGCAATATCTGTTTCATCCGGTTCCAGTGGCAATGGCGTTTATCGTCGGGGGAATTCTGATTCTTTGGGCTGAGCGCAGAAAGCATGTAGTCGATGTCGACCGGGTTGAGGACATGGACTGGAAACATGCGCTGAAGGTTGGATTGATGCAGTGCCTCGCGCTGATACCCGGTACTTCACGCTCGGGTGCAACCATTATTGGCGGCCTCTTTTTTGGCTTGTCACGCAAGGCGGCGACCGAGTTCTCTTTTTTTCTGGCGATACCCATCATGTTTGCGGCCACTTTCTACGATGTCTACAAACATCGCGACATATTGCATTTCGACGATATTGGCGTATTCATAGTGGGATTTGTGGCTTCGTTCATCAGCGCACTATTGGCGGTACGGGGCTTGTTGCGTTTTATCAGCCATCATGACTTCACTGTATTTGCGTGGTATCGAATTGGATTCGGGATCATTGTGCTGGCTACCGCCTATTCCGGGTTGGTCAAATGGTCGGCGGCGTAGACTTGTATCAGGATAGAAACAATTTACCGGTTTCTTGATTCCCAATTTCTGACTCAACCCTGTACCCACGGCAGTCCTGCGGCTTTCCACCCACCTCTGGTGCCACGGTGACCGGTTGCGTCCTTGTCACCTTCAAAGCCTTCTAGAATGTTGTAACAATTTGCGTAACCCGAGTCGGTGGCAATAGCGGCAGCTTGATGCGAGCGGCCGCCACTGCGGCAGATGAACATCACCATGGATTCCTTATCTACCTGGCTTGAGAGATAGTTGAGAAAGTCCGGGTTGGCACGCATGCCGGGGTAGGACTGCCATTCGATTTCCACCGCACCTGGAATTCGTCCCACCCAATCCCATTCAGCCCGGGAGCGGACGTCCACCAATCTGGCGCCGGGGGCTTCCTGCAACAATGTCAGTGCTTCAGCAGGAAGTAATGCGCCTTCATAGGGTAAATTCATTTCCTTGGCACGTTGTTGTGCCCTTTCGAGTATTGCAGTGATGGTTTCCATATGAACTTCAGATAGCAATGATTGAAAGATGCAATGTTATTCCTTTTTGAAGCACGTGTAACCTAAGGCACTTCGGTGCAAGCCCGTCATTCAGTATGGCTACCCCACCGCTATACGGCCCTATTTTAATAATTTGATCGCACCCTTTGGCACAATGTTTGATTCGTTTGAAGTAATGACGACGTTCGTACTGATATAATTCCCATTTTGTGCGCCTTGTGACGTATCTTTATCGAATAACTGAATTCCGGTCTGGAGAAAAATATGGCGGTAGTTGATGTTCTTAAAATGATTCAGGAAAACGAAATCAAGTTCGTTGATCTGCGTTTTACCGATACCCGCGGCAAGGAGCAGCATGTGACGCTTCCAGCTCACGCATTTGATGCGGACAAGCTTGAGGACGGCCATGCGTTCGATGGCTCTTCCATTGCCGGCTGGAAGGGTATTCAGGCTTCCGACATGTTGCTGGTGCCCGATCCTGAAACTGCTCATATGGATCCGTTCATGGATGAGGCTACATTGCTCATCACCTGTGACGTGGTCGAACCTTCGGATGGCAAAGGTTATGACCGTGATCCGCGCTCCCTGGCAAAACGTGGCGAAGCCTATCTCAAGTCGACCGGCATCGGCGATACCGCCTATTTCGGCCCCGAACCCGAATTCTTCATTTTTGACTCTGTCACCTGGCATGCGGACATGTCCGGTTGTTCCGTAAAAATAGAATCCGAGGAAGCGGCGTGGAATTCCGCGGAAAAATACGAAGGAGGCAATACAGGGCACCGTCCGCCCGTAAAAGGCGGATATTTCCCCGTTCCTCCGATCGACTCTTTGCACGACATTCGTTCCGCCATGTGTCTGGCGCTGGAAGAGATGGGGGTGGAAGTTGAAGTCCACCACCACGAAGTCGCAACTGCCGGGCAGTGCGAAATCGGCACCAAGTACAACAGCCTGGTGAAGCGTGCTGACTGGACCCAGGTATTCAAATATGTGGTGCACAATGTTGCCCACTCTTACGGCAAAACGGCGACCTTCATGCCAAAACCCATTGTCGGAGACAACGGTTCCGGCATGCATGTACATCAATCAATCTGGAAGGCCGGGCAAAATCTGTTTTCTGGAAATGGCTATGCCGGACTTTCCGAAATGGCGCTGTTTTACATAGGCGGCATTATCAAACACGCCAAGGCCTTGAATGCCATTACCAATCCAGGCACCAATTCCTACAAGCGCCTGGTTCCGGGTTTTGAGGCGCCGGTCAATCTTGCCTACTCGGTAAGCAACCGATCCGCCGCGGTGCGTATCCCTTATGCCAACAGCCCCAAAGGGCGGCGCATCGAAGTGCGATTTCCCGATCCCACCGCAAACCCCTATCTGGCATTCACCGCGATGATGATGGCCGGACTTGACGGCATCCAGAACAAGATTCATCCGGGCGACCCCATGGACAAGAATCTTTATGATCTTCCCCCTGAAGAAGCGGCGAGCATTCCGAATCCCTGCGTTTCGCTGGATGAAGCGCTGGACAACCTGGACAAGGATCGAAACTTTCTCACCCGGGGCGGCGTGTTCTCGAATGATATGATAGACGCCTACATCGAACTCAAGATGGAGGAAGTGACACGTTTTCGCATGACTACTCATCCGGTAGAGTTTGATATGTACTACAGTCTATAGGGCTTCCATAATTTTAGTGCGCGTTCGCACCGTTCCCGAACGCGGCAAATAATTGGAATCTGGCAGATACCACTCATTTCTCACACATTTTTTAGCTGAACGCTATGACCCATAAAAACATCTTGAGCAACCTGATTCTCCCCCAAGGGGAAAGTTCGCCAGGAGGCGGATCCAGGCTGCAGGAAAATACTCGATGAATATTCTTGCTGTTTCATTGCTAGCCGCTCTCTCGCTGACACTTGCGGGTTGTGGCGAAAAAGCGCCGGTGGAGACACCCAAGACAGAAGCGCCGCCGGCTAAACTTGCGGATGAGTTTACGTCTGAAAAGGAAATTCCGTCAATATTGGAGAAAGAGTTAACGGCGGAAGAAAAGTCTGCGCTAATGGACAAGATAATGCCGTCGTCCCCAAATGAGCCAACGCCGGAAGAAAAGTTTCTGAAATTAAGAAAAGATGCGGATGCTGGAGATCCAAAAGCGCAAAATGGTCTCGGTGTGATGTACTACACCGGCGAAGCCATATCCAAGGACTCATCGGGCAGGATTTTAAGCAACGATCCCGAGACAGCCGCGGCGTGGTTTCACCGATCCGCTGCGCAGGGGTATGCCGACGCGCAATTCAATCTCGGCTTGATGTATGCTAATGGCGAGGGGGTATCAAAAGATGCCGCCAAGGCCATAGAATTATTTCAGAAAGCTGCTGATCAGGGGAATATCGATGCACAAAATAATCTGGGGGTGATGTATTACTCCGGTGAAGGTGTACCGAGAGATGCGGCCAAGGCCAAGGAGTGGTTTGAAAAAGCCGCCGCGCAGGGCAATGCGGATGCGCAAGCCAATCTCGATGCGATGAAATAAATCTGTTGCGGTAGATTTGTTTATCAATTTCCATGTCAACGGTAACGCGATAGAGAATGCAAACCAAATATATGGCGCTGACTTTACTTGTCCAGCAAACTTTCCGGTAGTAAGAATGCTGTATCAGCCAGATTAATGTACAAGCATATGGCCTGTAGATTCTCCGCATATCTCGCACCCATGAGCATGGATCTCCCCCCGCAACACTGCCAATCAGGCAGTGAATGAATCCCACTTCTATTGAGATTATTGGCGCGATCCTGTTTGGCATTGCGCTAGTTCACACTTTTTCGACCAAATTCTTCGAGCGGCTGGCGCATACCCGCCCGGCTCACGCGGGTACTTGGCATTTTCTGGGCGAGGTGGAGGTGGTTTTCGGCTTCTGGGCAATGATTCTGGTCATTGTGATGCTGATCATTGAAGGTAAAGACGCCGCAACCACTTATCTCAATGGCCAGAGTTTTACCGAACCGATGTTCGTGTTCGCAATCATGGTAGTTGCAGGCAGCCGTCCTATCCTGCAATTTGCAATGTTATGCGTAAAAACTATCGCGCAGCGCATTTCGTGGTCCGAGGGGAAAGCATTTTATTTCGTTACGCTATCATTTGTACCCTTGCTGGGGTCACTGATCACCGAACCGGCAGCGATGACATTGGCCGGTTTGATTCTACTTCAGCGTTATTACTCCAAGGAAATCTCGACGCAACTCAAATACGTCACCCTCGGTGTTCTATTCGTCAACATTTCGATCGGCGGAACCATGACATCGTTCGCCGCGCCGCCCGTACTCATGGTGGCCGGCAAATGGGGATGGGACAATACTTTCATGCTGACCACATTCGGCTGGAAGGCCGCACTTGCCGTGCTGGTGAATGCTCTGGCAGCCACTCTTCTATTTCAGCACGAATTATCGAAAATGAAGAATGAAGAAGATGCGCCACGCGTTAAAGTTCCCTTTCTCGTGGTGCTTATACATCTGGTCTTTCTGATTGGGGTCGTAGTATTTGCGCATCACCCGGTTGTCTTCATAGGACTGTTGCTCTTCTTCATCGGGTTTACCCATGCCTATGAACGCTACCAGGATCCACTGATCCTGCGGGAAGGGTTGATGGTTGGCTTTTTTCTGGCTGGTCTGGTTGTGCTCGGGGGATACCAGAAATGGTGGCTGCAACCCCTATTGACGGACATGGACAATACCACACTCTATTTCGGCGCCACCCTTCTTACGGCGTTCACCGATAACGCAGCGCTTACTTATCTCGGTTCTCTGCTGGAGGGGACGAGTGCGGAGTTTCGTTACGCGCTCGTCGCCGGGGCTGTCACGGGTGGCGGCCTCACGGTAATTGCCAATGCACCCAATCCGGCGGGCTTTTCCATCCTTAAAGGCTCCTTCAAGGATGGGGCGATTCATCCGTTAGGTTTGCTGGTGGCCGCGCTTCCCCCTACATTTGTTGCCATTCTTGCCTTTCAGTTGCTTTAGCCCAGATAATTATTTGAACGCGAGAGGATGGTGAGGCAGGTTACGGTACGTGAAATCTGCTCCATCCTAGAATCCATATGGCGCAGAAGGGGCATCTTTCTTTGTGGCGCGCAAATCATCATTCTCGGTCCGTAGCATGTCGACCTGTTTACGCAGACGGCTTATCGAAATTCGCTCACGCAGCATGGTCGGCACTGTCACCAATGCACCAATGAGCGCACCTAGGCCAAAGCATGCCGCAATCACCACGGCGAGAGAAGCATCAACACGCCACAGAAAAAATACGACGCTGACGGACACGGCATTCTGGACCGCGAACATGACAATCAGGAAAATAACGACGAGTGCGGCAATCAGCTGTAATTGCATAACGGCTCCATTCCCGGATGACAGCCTCCCGCGTTAATGCAGTTGTCAGATTAGGCCGAAACTCGAAAATCGTCGCAGTGGCGCACCAGAAAAACCATTCAACCGCGAACCTTGCGAGTGAAGCCGGTTTCCATCCATTTCTTGATACGATTGGCGTCGCCGATGCGGGTATTCTTTCCTGCGGAATCAAGCAATACAATAATAACCGGCCTACCGGTTATTTTTGCCTGCATCACCAGGCAGCGGCCAGCTTCGCTAAGAAAGCCCGTTTTTGATATGCCGATATCCCAACTTCCGCTATGTACCAGACGGTTGGAGTTAGTAAACCGCAGGCTGCGATCGTCGTCTTCAAATTCCACCGCGTGCGCGGTGGTAGTGGAAAATTCACGGATGATGTGGTAATCCTCCGCGGCATCGACCAATTTTGCCAGATCGCGAGCCGTTGAAACGTTGGCCCGGTTTAGTCCCGTGGAGTCAACAAAATAGCTATTGCCCATGCCGAGCTCAAACGCCTTATCATTCATTGCCACAACAAATGCACGGATGCCCCCCGGGTAAGCGCGTCCCAGCGCAGCGGCGGCTCGATTTTCAGAAGACATCAGTGCCAACCGCAATAGTTCCTGACGAGTGAGACTTGCTCCTACCCGCAAACGTGAGCGGGTGTTTTTGAGAACGTCGATGTCGGCGGCTTCTATCATGATTTCTTCGTCAAGCGGTAGTTTCGCATCAAGTACCACTATTGCCGTCATCAGCTTGGTAATGGAAGCGATCGGCATCACCGTATCCGCATTCTTGGTGTAAAGAATACGTCCATGCTGCGCGTCCAGAATCAGCGCAGCTTGCGACCTGAGATTCAACCCGCCCGACTGGGCGAACGCGCCGCCGGCAAATGCAAACATGACACAAGTCGCAAAGATAATTTTTCTCATTCTGTCTTATCTAGTGGAAGAATTCATCTGCTCACCCCGCGGATCGGAAAATCAGCACCGGCAATGGATACGTTAACAAATATTGAAGAATAGGGAAAGAACTTTATAAGAATTGCTGAAACAAATAACCCCGGCAGCGCTGGTTGCAAACCAAGTCCCGGCCTCATTGTTCAGGCAATGAGAAGCCAATTCGTCGTTTCGGATATTTCACCGGATCGCGGGACGATGACGAATTGGTTTGCGAAGTGAATCGCGTATCCCCGCCAAACCTGTTAGAGAAATGTCGTTGTCATGTCCGCTTACGATAATTTTTGTGCCTGCCTGGCGAGATATCCGGATTAGTTTATCAGCAACCGGCGGTCTTCCATCAGCACTTGCGAAGCATTTTCGAGTGGCAGCGGCCGTGAGAAATAATACCCCTGCATCTCATCACAACCATGATGTATCAGGAAATTCAACTGCTCCCTGGTTTCGACACCCTCGGCTACCACTCTCAATCCCAGGCTGTGCGCAAGCTTGATCATTGCTACCGCGATGGTTGCGTCGTCAGGATTAGTCGTAACATCCCGGATGAATGTGCGGTCGATCTTGAGCACGTCGAGCGGAAAACGTTTAAGGTAGGCGAGGCTTGAGTAGCCGGTGCCGAAATCATCCATTGAAATTTGCACACCAAAAGCTTTCAGGTTTTGCAGCGCATTGGCAGCTGTCTCGGCTTCCTTCATCAATACCGATTCGGTCAACTCAAATTCCAGCAGGCGGGGATCGATTCCGGTGATCCTGAGCGTTTTTTCAATCACCGCATCGAGATCTTGCTGCTGAAACTGCCGTGCCGAGAGATTGACTGAAACCGGATGCGGAACCAGTCCTTGATCCTGCCATCTTCCTATCTGCTCGCAGACTGTCAGGACTACCCACTCACCAACGGATACGATCAATCCGGTATCCTCCAGGACCGAGATAAACTGGAACGGCGGCACCAGCCCCAGCGCCGGATGCCACCAGCGCAACAGTGCCTCAAAACCGGTAATTTTGCCACTGACCAGGCTCACTTTCGGCTGATAGTGAAGCACGAATTCACGCCGTGCCAGCGCACCGCGCAGTTGCGTTTCCAGTTTGAGGCGCGCGACCGCGCGCTCGTTCATCTGTGGCAAGTAAAACTGATAAATCGCGGGTCCCTGTTCTTTGGCCTGGAACATCGCGGTGTCGGCATTCCTGAGCAGGCCATCCGCATCCGTACCATCTCCGGGATAGATACTAATTCCGAGGCTGGCGGAAATGTAGATTTCCTGGCCTTCCAGCTCGAATGGCTGTGACAGCGCGGCAATCACTTTTTCCGCTACCAGGGTTGCATCCTCTGCATGAGCCAGGCTGGAGAGAATGAACGCGAACTCGTCACCGCCCAGACGCGCGACCGTGTCGCCGGAACGCACGCACTGTTGCAACCGTTGTGCGACTTGAACCAGTAGCCTGTCGCCGGTGCTATGGCCCATCGTATCATTGACGATCTTGAAGCGGTCAAGATCAGCAAATACAACACCGATTCGCCCGTGGTTGCGCTGTGCCTGTTCCATCGCCTGACCGAGACGATCGAGAAACAGGCTTCGGTTGGGCAACCCCGTAAGAGGATCAAACTGGGCCAGGTAGGTTAACCGCTCCTCGGCATTTTTTCGATTAATCGCAGTTGCGAGAACATTGGCAACGCTCTGCAAAAAACTGATGCTGGCCGGCGTAAAACGAAGTGTGTCACGGGAATAGGCGCCCAAAACTCCACTTGGACCATCGGTTCCCGAGATAAGCACGACAACTCCGCTGCGGATATCATGAGTTCTGAGGATTTCAGAGGGCGTGAAGCGAGTCTCGGTACGAAAGTCCTCCACAATGACAGGTTCACGGCTCAAGAGAGCAAACCGATTCTGCGTATTTTCATCGATGGTGCAGATCTGACGGCCAATCCATCCCTCTTGCCAACCCGAACCCGCTTTAAGAATAAAAGAACGGCCATCCAGAGTAATCAAAAGAATCTTGCAAAAATCCAGGTTCAAACCCTGAGAGGCAATTGCGGCCACCTGATTCCACAACTCGTCGAGATCGGTGCTGGCAAGCGCCTGTTGCCCGAATGCCGCAATGAGGCTCTGCTGTCTTGCGTGTTGCCGGATGGCTAATTCCGCCTGTTTGCGTTCAGTGATGTCGATATTGGTTCCTATTACTCTCAATTCCTTATCACTCGTACCCCACGTCACTGTCTGGGCAACATGGAGATAACGCACCGTTTCGTGTGCGCGCAAGATGCGAAAATCCAGGTGCTCCTGCCCTTTCTCGGCAACGATCCTGCGCAGCTTCACTTCCTGCTCTGCCAGATCATCCGGATGTACATAGGATTTCCAGACCTCATAAGTCATTTCGCACTCCCGTGGAACACCGTAGATCTCGTACATGTGGTCATCCCAGACGATCTCGCCGGTAGCGGTATTCCACTCCCAGATGCCTATCGCGGCCGCTCCGGTGGCAAGAGCAAGGCGCGTTCTTTCTTCCAGCAAAACCCGCTCTCTGCGATTCGACTCGGCCCGGAGCCAGACATTTTCTATGACTGTGGGTAGCCGCTGAAGATAGCCAGAATTTTTTACCACATAATCAGCGGCACCCAGTTTGAGAGACTGCCGTGCAATTTCTTCATCCCCCTGCCCGGTCACGAGAATGATTGGCAAATCAAACCCCCGAACCTGGCAAAGCTCCTTTATTACATCGATGGCGGAAGCTCCAGGCAAACGATAATCCAACAGGAGAACATCAATGGCAAGTTTCGGTTCAGGCACTGCAAAGCGATGCAAGACTTGTTCCGCGGTCTGAAGGGATTCAATGTGGAGGTGGGGAGCAATCGAAGCCAGTTCTCGTTTTGTCAAATCGATATCGTAAGCATTCGGTTCGACATAGAGAACTCTCAGCGTTGCAGCCCTGCGAAAGGTTTCCGTCTGGAATCTGTCGAGTGCCGCGCGGAGCACGAGAGCCAAGGTCTCAAGGAAATCGCTCCGTTTTATGACGTAATCATCCGCCCCCGCGCGGAGCAATGCCACCAGGGTTTCTTCGCTACCCGAGCCGGTAAGCACTACTACGGGCAGCGGCAGGTGCTGATCACGAACCTGAGCAAGTAAAGTCTTGCCGTTACCATCAGGAAGATTGAGATCAGTCAAGACCAGGTCATAACGCGCGGGAACGTCCCCGTTGGCCGGCGCGACTCCGACCGCTTCCAGACTGGTCCCATAAATCTCACGAAATCGTTCGAGCCGTGCGAGCGCCTCGGTTAATGTAGAAACGACTTCCAGCTGAATATCCGGCGCACGCTTCCGCAACTCGATTCGCACAAGATCAGCGTCTTGAGCATTGTCCTCAAGATAGAGGATTTTCATTATCCTAAATCCGGCGGTTGTGTGGAATTCACAAAAAACAAGATGCAATTCATATGCAGCAAAGGTTCAGTATGAATCATGATGTCGAGTTGAATGAATGGTCACCGGATACGGAATCATCCGTGCCTTGGCGGGCCGGCGATATTAAGAACAGTCCAGTAAAGTTCGATTTGCCTGGCTACTTCAATAAATTTATCAAAATCCACGGGCTTCACAATGTAGGAATTAGCCCCGAGCGAATAGGCTTCATGTATGTCACGGTCCTCAGCGGAAGAAGTAAGAATTACAACCGCGATGGTTCCAAAATCGGGATGGGCCCGGATGACGCGTAAAACTTCAAGTCCGCTAACTTTCGGCAATTTCAGATCAAGCAGTATCACTACGGGTATGGCTTCACCCGTTTCCCATTTTTCAATAAAGTCGAGCGCCTCCTGCCCGTCACGCGCCACTTGAAGTGGGTTGTTGAGATTGTGCCGAATGAAAGCACGTCGCGTAAGGTCCACATCCATTGGATTGTCTTCAATGAGCAGTATTGGCGAAGTCATATTTAATCGTAGTTTAGTGCATCAAAAATATCATCCTGAACCCGGTAGTTTGACAGGGTTAAGTGTGCGGTTTTTGGGATACAGGGCAAGGCACAACGACGCGGAATGGTCATTTCATTCCAGGAATTGCAATGCAGCCCTGTGCCGCAAAAACAGTGCAATTCACCTGCAGCGAATTCACTCACAAGATGAAGATTAATAAAATATCATTACTAATCATAGTAAAGCCAATAAATGAGTGGTCAACCATCGGGCTCAGGATCATTACGTAACAGCTTCGAGTAAGAGCACCAGGAGGCGAGGCCAGGAACGACTATATGTCAGTCAAGCCATAGAGAGACTCATCATTATTTTTATGCAACAATATTTCCGGCGTGCAATGCTAGCTATCCCGGAAAAGCGGTACTGGCTCCGTGCTGAATAATGGCAATGCCAGAAAAAAAGTTGCGCCGGCGCCCGGTTGACTTTCCGCCCAAACCCGTCCTCCTATTCGCTCCATCGCCTTGTGTACCATTGCAAGCCCAATGCCAGTACCCGGATACTCTTCAGCATGATGGAGGCGCTGGAATATCTCGAAAATTTTGTCGTAGAAGCGCATGTCAAATCCAATCCCATTGTCGCGCACCGAGAGAACACAATCACTGCTCGCAGCCTGCGCACGAATTTCTATTGCTGGTTCAGACGCATATCCGGAAAACTTGAAGGCGTTGTCAATCAGATTGCGCAGTGCTATCGCGAGGCCATCCGGGTCGACACTGACATGAAAATCGCTGATCTCGACAGTAAGACGTACATTCTTGGAGCGCGCGCGATACTGGTCCAATAGATTGGATACGAAGCTGGAAAGTTCTACGGCCGTCCTGGATACCCCTCGCCGCTCAAGCCTTGAATAAGCAAGCAGATCCTCAATCAGATCTGTCATATGCTTTGTTGCCGTCCGCACGTTTATCAGAAAATTCCGGCCTTCCTCATCGAATTGATCGTGGTATTCCTCTAATAAAAGACGGCTATATCCGTCGATGCCGCGGAGGGGCGCCCTGAGGTCATGCGAGACGGAATAACAAAAACTTTCCATCTCCTTACTCTTGGCCAGGAGCTGGGCAGTACGTTCTTCCACTTTATGCTCCAGGTTTACCTTGGCATCCCGTAGTGCGTCCTCAGCATTCTTTCGCTCGGTGATATCTTTAATGATAAGAAATGCCAGTTCTTTGCCATCGCCATAATGTGAAAGTAGCCCGGAATAGCTGAAGATACGCTCCCAATCTCTATCCACGCGTCCAATCCGCAACTCCAGATCCTGCAAATGCTCACCCCTGAGGATGCGTGTCAATGGCCATTGGTCGAATGGCAGGGTGATTCCTTCGACACTCGAAAGTTCGTAGAGCTGCGCAAAAGTATGGTGATTGAGCAGCGTTTCCTCCGAATTGCCGATGTCATGCATCTCCAGCGCCGCCGGGTTCCAATGCAGCGATTGACCTGCAAGGTCGGAAATGATAAGCCCTTCACTCATATTTCCCATTACCACCTCAAACCGCCTCTCCATTTCACGTCGGGCCTTCTCCCCCAGTCTCTGTTCATTTACATCCGTGTTGGTTCCAAACCACTGCACTACATGGCCTTCCGCATTCCTTAACGGCTCCGCCCGGGTCAGAAATATACGAAACCGCCCATCCGCCCCGCGTAATGGAAACTCCATGTCGAATGCCTCTTCGGCAGCGGTGGCGCTGATCCAGCGCTCCATTACTTTAGGCAGCATCACGGCGTCGTGCACCTTCTGCCAACCGAATCCTTCCATTTCTTCCAGTGTAGTGCCCGTGTAGTCATACCAGCGCTGGTTATACCAGGTTCTCGACCCATCGGTTTCAGCTATCCAGGCGAGCTGCGGGATGGTGTTGACAATAGTCCGAAACCGCTCTTCACTGTCCCGAAGCGCCAATTCCGCACGGCGGCGGGTCGTAATATCAAGAATAATTGCCAGAAATACCGTGCATCCTGATTGGACAAATAGCTGCAAGTGAACTTCGATGGGATAAAGCGTACCATTCGCACGCAAATGCATGGTTTCAAAAATGAGTATTTTCTTCTCGCCATGCAGAAGCGGATTGGTCATGGTTCGGAACGACGCTTCATCAAATTCCGGGTTGATGTCGAGCGGTGTCATCATCCACAGCCGATCCAGGCTATAGCCAAGATTAAGCTGTGCCCGGCTGCTCACATACTCGAAACGCAAGGTCTGGATATCAAAAAGATAAATTTCATTCAAACTCTGTTCAAGAATACCGTCAACTTCGACATGTACATTCTCGATCTGCGTAAGCTCGCGGGTCTCCTGATTCATCTCGGAAACACATGTAATCCTTCCTGCAGGGTTCTTGATTGGAGATATCATTACGAAAACCTGGCGCTATTGATCTTTCTTTTTCCAAAAAAACAAATATGCATATCGCTTTGTCGTTCCCGGTGTTAAATTCAATCAATCCGTATGATTAGCTTACTATTTCTATCGCGCTGCTCAATGCATCAGGCGAAGACGATCTACTTTGCGCCTATGAGTGGCATTCTTGCCACTTTTGGCTGGATGCGATCCTATTTGGGATGGCGCTGCAATAAATTTGAGTCGTAATAATTCAATCGCTTGTCTTCCTCAATCGATGAATCCGGAATACGCTGCGAAGGCTGGCCCGGCCAGCCCATAATAACGCTATGAAACCCTAAAATGAGAACTACGGATAGCTGTAAGATCTTACAGCTTGGCACAGGTAAAATTATGACTTGAATAACCTGGACCAGACCGTTCCGCGGGAACGACGAGCTTTTTAAACTAAAAAGGGGCTGAGTATCACCCCGTTTGGAGATAAACATGCAAGAACTACAAGCAACCTGGACCGCGTTAAAACTCGGCGGGTTAATTATTGTACCTTTATCTTTGCTGGCGGTCATCGCGTTGGCCATCATGCTCGAGAAAGCCTTTGTCTATTGGCGTTATGCACGCCTGTCGCATGATTTGCTGAACCTCGTCGAAACCTATGGTTTTGCATGGGCCGACCTCGAAAAAATATTATCGGGGCTGGACGAGCGCCATTATTACAAGCGATTCTTCGAGGTAGTGATCAGTAACAGACATCGGCCATCGTGGTGGACCGAGTCTCGTGCGGCGGATGAAGCTCAACTAATCGAAACATCTCTTGCCAGCCGGCTATGGATATTGGAAACAATCGTCACTGCCGCGCCATTGCTCGGGCTCGTGGGAACAGTCGTCGGAATGATGCGTGCTTTCCAGATTATCGGCGGCGAGGGAATCGTCAATCCCACCGCGGTGACGGGAGGCGTAGCCGAGGCACTTATCGCGACCGTGGTTGGTCTGGTAATCGCATTGATTGCCTTGTTCGGATTCAATTATTTCTCTCGCCTGCAATCGCAAATAATGGATGAGATGGAACGTCTTGGAACGCGCCTGATTGATCACATCCGTCTCGATCAGGAGGGACGGTAACAATGAAGCTGCGTAAATCCAGAACGTTTCGCAAAGGGCGTATTGAAATTATCCCGATGATTGACGTCATGTTTTTTCTGCTTGCAACATTCATGTTGTCCTCATTGTCAATGCAGAATCTCGATTCCTTACAGGTGAATCTTCCTCAGGGTGCAGCCGAAAAACTCAATGCCAAAACTCCCGTGACACTGACGGTGACAAGCGATAGCCAGATTCTTATTAACCGTACTCCCGTCACATTGGACACGCTGGCCGATACGCTAAAACCGCTACTGCAGGATTCGGAACAGAAGCTGATCGTATCCGCCGACAGCGATGCGCCGCAGGGCATTGTCGTGCAGGCGATGTTGCGCGCCCGCACTGCTGGCGCGCAACACTTTCTGATCGCGGTGAAGCACGAGTAACGCGCTCAGCATGCGGCATTCCAGAGCGAAGGAGGTTCAAGTCTGGTGGCCATTGCCACTGGCGGCCCTCCTCTGGCTGATCATTATCTGGGGATTCGGATTTTTCCTCACCTCTCCCGAAGTGAAAACCGAATCGCAGGCTCCGGTCCAGGCAAGCTTTATAGAATTGCCTGAAGAAAAAAAAGAACAGAAATCAGCGGCCATCCCTCAGAAGGCTCCCAAGGTACCACCCCGGCCTAAATCTCAGCCGCGTCTGGGTGACCAGAAAGCAAAACCGGTTCCGCGTGAAAAAGGAACTGCCAAGAAGGAAGCAAAGGTGGAACGCACCCCAGCCCCCAAGCCGGAGTCTCCAAAGGATCTGACGGATTACATGAAGGAAGCCAAAGAACGCCGCACTGCGGGAGGGATTTTTGAGGATGAGCCCACGGAACCTAGAAATGTCGAACGCGAATCTACTGAAGAAGAGCTCAGAATGGCGAACGTCAAACGTAATCTTCGAGAACCCGGGGTAGGTGGAATATTTCAAATTACCAGAATGGGGGTTCGATCCGCCCAGTTTTTATTTCGAGCCTGGAAATCGGATGCCAGCAATCCCCGGCGCGAAGTCATTGAAGTCACTGCCGGCCCGGATGGCGATATACAGCTCGCGCTCGTTCGAAAAATGATAGAACTGATTCGCCAGTACCACAAGGAAGAATTTCAATGGGAATCGTACCGGCTCGACCGCGTGGTTACCATGTCCGCGCGCATGGAAGATAGCAAAGCATTGGAGGATTTTCTGATACGTGAGTTTTTTGACGCGAAACATGGGTTTCGATAGGGTACGGCAGATTAGCAATACCCATGCTTGACGGCATTAGCCCCGCTGCCCGGCCGAGCCGTCTTCCGCCTTGTCATCTTTCAGGTATTTGTCCAGAAACTCCAGTATCCGGCGATTGGCCTCGATCTGGTTCTTCTTCTTCGTGAAGCTGTGGCCCTCATCATCGAAGATGATATATTCCACTGGGACATTCTGTCGCTTGACAGCTTCCACGATCCCGTCACTCTCAGCCTTGATGACGCGAGGATCGTTGGCACCCTGAATAACCATCAGGGGCTTCCGGATTTCCCTGGCGTGAAAAAGCGGCGAGGTCGCGACAAGGGCGTCTATGTCCTTCACCGGATCGCCAATCTCATCGTAAATGGCTTTACGCACCGATTCCCAGTAGAGAGGGATGCTTTCCAGCGTTCGCAGCCAATTGCTCACACCAAAAATATCCACACCGACCTTGAATGCCTCGGGACGGAAAGCCAACGCCGCCAGTGTCATATAACCGCCATAGCTGGCGCCCATGATGCCGATGCGCTCATGGTCGATGTAACCGAGACTGGCGAGATAGGTTTTGGCTTCCACGCAATCCCATAGCGGTTCACGCCCATGTTTACGATTGGCGGCGGTAAAGAAGGTCTTGCCATACCCGGAACTGCCGCGATTATTGATCCCCAGCACGGCGTAGCCATGATTCACGAGGTATTGGATCTGGGCATTATAACCGCGCATGGTCTGACCACCCGGTCCGCCGTGAACATACACGATGGCGGGCACTTTATTTGTCGTCGATGCCTCATGCGGTTTGTAGTAGATGGAAGGTATCACCATCCCATCAAAGGAGCGGAAGCGGATTACTTGCGCTTCCACCAGATCCAATGGATCGATATCCCGACTCAGGCTTTGGGTAAGCTGCCTGATTTGCTCCGGCCGTCTGGACTGCCCGATCCCGAAATCGTAGACGAACAGATTATCGGGAGAACGGTCACCGTTCACGTAGAAGGCCATGCGAGTACTGGTCCCGGAAAAAACCACACCCCGAATTTCCCCTTCCGGAAGGGTGGGAAGCTGCACGGACTTCTCTTCATTTCCATCGATCTCTACAATCCGGATCACTATGCTGCCGTCCTGGTTAATACCTGTCACCCGGAAACGTCCATCTCTGGAAAAATAAGTATAGATCACATCCCAATCAGCACTTTCGTGATCCCGGACGTCACCCGTAACTAAATCATAGGTGCACAAACGCTTGAATTCGCTGCCCTCATTGGTGAGAAAGAGCAACCCTTGAGAGTCCGGATCGAAGGTCTCGGCCCGGAAGCTGATGGCGCCCTCGTGCGGAGTCAGGTGTTTGACTTCCTGCTTGCCGACATCGAACAGGTAGATATCGCTGTCGGAAGTCGTATTGGCCCTGTTCAGTGCGATCCACCGCTCGTCGCGGCTGATCGGACCCAAGTCGAATCCTTGCTCATTCTTATAAAGTAAAGTGCGAGCATAGCTCTGCGCATCGTAGCAATACAGATCAAAGAATCTAGGATCACGCTCGTTGCTGGAAACAAAAAAAGCGCTCCCATCCGGGCGCCACCCCATGAACTGTGCCTTGAGCTTCTCCCCTGGGGTCAAGTCCCTTTCCGTGTCATCGTGATCAAGCAGGAAAAGATGATAATTTTCATCCCCCCCGTGATCCCGCGTGAAAAGAACCCGGTCATCGCCTGGAAAGAAACTGACGGAAAAAGTACTGTCGACTATGGACCGGGTCAGTGGCTCTGGCGTGCCTCCCTCAATCGGTAGCGTATAAGCGTTGAAGATGCCGGACGCATTGCTGCTGAAGAGAATACGCTTCTCGTCGGCACTGAACGACGCTCCCAATATGGAAGTCGTCGCCATGAATTGTTCTATGGTGTAGCGTTTCATATGAGTAATGATCCTGGATGGACTGCTTTACCTGCACACTCAAGAGACTACAGCGACGGTCGATATTTTATCAACACAGCGCGAGATTTCTCCGGATTATACTGAGTGAATCCTCGATGCGAGCTTCAATTCTGTTCATCAGTTTGATGCTGCGAGAAAATACCGCACATTTCGCCATTCCGGGCCTGACCCGGAATCCAATTCAAACCAGCAATGGCGTGTTTCGCACGCCATTGCATACTGGCTTCCGTAGTATGGCGTTTGTATTATTTTTATGCTGGATCAATCAACTACAACTCAAGAACCGTAACGTTCGGACAATGATCGCTGGTCACAATGGGTTGCGGGCGTTTTTTTACCACAGCAATCTTGCGCGAGCTGAGCTCGCGAGTCTGCGACTGCTTGATGGCATCGCTGATAACAATATGATCCAGCCCTTTTAAACCGTTGCATCCTCGCTCGGTCGAAGTCAACGGTACCTGATGCATCGCGGGAAACCCGTCAGCGATCTCTTGCCATAAATAGCTACTCTTGACTCTTCCCCACTCATCTTTTGTATTCGGCTCCGCCGAGTCCGTGCCATCGGTACGGACATCCGACTTTGCCACCAATGCTCTTTCCTCCTCGTCTATCCGGCGATTAAAATCACCGAAGAGGACGAAGCGAGGACTTTCTCTAGCCACATTCTCAACCCAATCCTCAAGAATGGGCACTTGCCGGTTAAGGACTTCGCACGCCGGGTCCGGATCAGTCAATTTGTGACCCGTGAAGCCGCTGCCCGTTTTTAGATTGGCGCAGCCGGACTTGAGATGAATATTCAGAAAAGTTACCGGTACGCCATTAATTACCAGTCGCAGTGCCAGTCCGGGCCTGACACGGTGCCTGGCAGGCTCGTCCCGGAGCTGTTCCGTGATGGCCAAATCCAAGTTTGGTACACAACTATTCTCGGCAGATGATATTGATGAAATTGATTTATCCCAGGCGAACGCCACAGTTTGAAAAGCATCATGCGGCGCAATACAAACATTGAATTGCCCGGCAAATTCGCCAAGCACCTGCTCTATCACCTCTCGGGACTTTACTTCCTGAAACGCAATGACCTTGATGTTCTCATTCTGAATCAGATTTTCGATGGTGGCCCGCAAACCGCTTAACTTCGCATCGTAGTTCTCCGCCGTCTCTGCTCTGCCTGGATGCTTTCTTTTCCCATACGCATTGCAAGGAGCGGTCATCATCATCGCTTCAAAGCCGCCGGCTGCCTCAATTGTTGCTTCCCGGCACCGCTTTGCGCGGATCTCCTCTTCCGGTGCCGCATGCTGCGTGCCACGGGGGATCTTGATCCGGCTATCACACCAGTTGACCTCAGGCGCACCGCAAACCTCGACATGCCGTTTGAAGTCATCAATGGTTCCAGCCCACGCCATGTTGAAGATGGCAATTCCGACCGGCGCGGTTTCCTGGGCCTGCGCACTGACCGGCAAACCAGGCGATAGAAATACTAAAAGGAAAATGAAGCGGGAAAGAAGCACAAAATGCAAGCTACGATTTAGACTGTTCTGGAGTCTTGCATTTTATTTCCCATGAAAGCGTTCTTTTTGCTGCACTCTCTCCCAATGCCCCCAGGAGAACAGGCGTTTGCTCATTAATAAGTGTATATCCTGACTTACAAATCTGATTCGCGCGTTTCGCCAATGTTCGGGTTGCCCAATCCCGGCTGGATTGACAAGGTTTAAAATCAGTTTTGAGAAAATATCGTGTCGTCCCATCATTTAATCTCGTTGAGGTTTGCTCATACGGGGGTTTGCTAGCACAGCCAACCAATGATGCGATAACCAATAAGGCGATTACGATAATTTTCATAATTTCATGAACATGCGTGTAAGTGTGCTGATACGAAGCGACCAAAATTCCGTGGAGCAGAGATGAAAAATTGTGCATAATGCCCCTACGTTGCGAAGCGTGTTTTTCATATTTAGACATGAAATCCTCGCCGTTACTAAGCCTCTTCATTGTTATGATCCCAAGTACCAAATTTATCACTACAGTTACAGCATCGACTCAACCTCATATCAATCCGAAGAGTACCGATGTATGCTACTAAATCTCCAGAATATTTACCCCTGAGGCATATAGGTCTGTTGTTTCGACAGCTTGCTACTGGTGTTACTTTCTCTAGCTGTTTAGTTCCGCTGTATGCTGATATAAATTATTTACAAACGGCTAGCCTCCATGATTCTTAGACGAGTGCTCGTGGCAACGAGCACTCGGATCTTACAGTTGATCCAATTGAGCAAGGAGTTTGCTTTCTATCGCTCTCCTAATGGTAGAGCGGCCAGAACCAGAAGCGTTGCGGAAGCAATCTGATGCAAAGTTAATCTCTCCGACTGCTCGGGTGCGAAACCGGTCCAACCGTCCTGATCAAAAGCTCTCTTCCGAGCGTCTTCCAGTGATTTTCTATTTTCATTTTTGCTTCGTTCATACCCATACCCTTTTTATTTTTCGCAGTATCTTACGATAATTAATGCCAATTTGACATGCTTAGTGGCATGGATACCGTAAGCGTTAATACTGTGATACGAATGAGCATAAGACGAAATGAAAAATCGCTGCATTAATTCGGTGAGCACCACGAACGCACATGCTCATTTGGGGCCGTGGCGATAGAGGCTCATACGTGTCACAATATAAAGCGGTTTTAAAGACTGCATTTTGACGTACTGGTTGATTAAAAAGCATAGGCTATTCATGGGAATGAAGTTGTTATGAAAAATTTAGCCGACTCTTCCCCAACGGCGGCCGACATTAGCGTGCCCACAGACGACGTATCCGCTCTGGATCGTTGGGCTGAGGTCGTGCAATCAGTTCGTGATGATTACTTGGATGAAAACCAACATTTCCCCTGGATTATCGGCTTCTCTGGAGGGAAGGACAGCACACTGGTTGTACATGCGACATTTGACGCCTTGATGTCAATTCCACCATCGCGGCGAACTCGGCCTGTTCACATGGTCTCCAACGACACGTTGGTAGAAAGCCCTGTTGTCATTGCACATCTTGATAAAGTCACTAAGTTGATTCGACAGACTGCCGAAGATCTTGGACTGCCGATCATTGTAGCCCGCACAATGCCGAATATCACCCAATCATTCTGGGTATTGCTGATTGGGAAGGGGTATCCGAGCCCAAACCAGTCGATGCGTTGGTGCACGGACCGGCTAAAAATTCAGCCCACAAGTGAGTACATCAAGCGGCATATCTCCGAATCAGGTGCGGCCATCGTTGTGCTTGGAGTGCGCAGAGCTGAAAGCAATACTCGACAACGATCCATCGACAAGCACCAGAATTTGCGGGATAGCAAACTGTCGCTACATAGCGAACTGCCGGGAGCCTTCATATATCGCCCCATAGTGAATCTCTCTACAGATGACGTCTGGGAGATATTGGGTACCTATCCCGCTCCGTGGGGAGGGACTCACACCGATCTTTTTCAACTTTACCGTGACGCAGAAGGCGGCGAGTGCCCGGTGGTACTTAGCAAGGAGGAAGCTCCAGGATGCGGAACGCCTAATAGTCGCTTCGGTTGCTGGACCTGCACGGTCGTGGAAAAAGACAAAAGCCTACAAGGTTTCATTGATGTTGGAAATCACCAATACAAGCCACTTGTGGATTTTCGGGACTGGCTCAAAGAGATCCGCAATAAATTAGAATATAGACAAGCATACCGTAGAAACGGACGCCTTTCGTTTGATACGAATGGGAAGCACATTCCTGGTCCGTTCACTATCCAAACGCGAAAGCTCATTCTAGAACGGCTCTTCAAAGTACAGCAAGAGTTTGGTGACAGTCTGATCACTGAAAAAGAACTGGACCTGATCTATCAGCACTGGACGGCAGAACTTCAACAAGAAAAAGGATTAGCAGATGGATAAGGATTATTTCGACCCAGCATACCTGAACGATTTGCCTATTTGGGCAGATGAGAATGCTAAGAAGATTTTAGAGACCGTGTGCCTAAAAAATAATGTCCCCGTTGAAGTCATCACTGAGCTTGTGTCCGTCCAGCGCGAGCGACAGCATCAGGAACGAGCACGGGGGATCAACATGCGGTTTGAGGAAATCCTCGGATTGATTGAGTAGCGACGAGCGGAGTATCAAGGGAATGTGGATCTCAAAACTGGAACTGACATGTTTCAAGAGCTACCAACATCAGGCCTTCAATTTTCCAGCACCCGAGGATGGACGAAATATTGTTTTGATCGGGGGGATGAATGGTTTTGGCAAGACTTCTATTCTTGAAGCACTCTATCTGTGTTTGTATGGCAAAGAGGCCATCATTCATTTAGCGCGTGCTGGCTTAAAAACCGATGATAAAAAAGGATATCCCACGTTTCTAGAGGGTGCCTTTAACGGTGAAGCAAAACGCCGGGGTTCCGACACTATGATGGTTCGCGTCACCATTAATAGGACTAAGATAAAAGCTATTGATATATGCCGAAAGTGGTTTTTTAGATCTAATGGTGATTGGACTGGTGAGGAAGAAGCGGTTGTTCGCGAAGTCTTACGGGATATTCCCAATAGCCCACGTGTTGATGGAAAAAACGGCTTCCACTTCTCGGAGCTATTAGATGAGGTTTTTGTTCCTGCACACGTAGCTCCGTTCTTCTTTTTCGACGGCGAAGAGGTCAAAAAATTAGCTGATCAGTCTCGTGTCGAACAGGTTAAACAAGGCCTTGAGGGCTTGCTTGGTGTGGTGCTCATACGCTCACTTTCAGATCGCCTCAGGAGTTTTGAAGCCACGAAGCGCGACGGTGTTGTGTCAGTTGATGAGCACCGACTCAATCAGCTTGCAGAGCAACTGGATATTAGTGAAGTTCAACTAATAAGACTTCGCGAAGACTCTCAACAAGATGAGCGAAAAAAAGTTCATTTGCGAGCCGAGCACCAGTCCCTACTTGAGCGGATCACTTCGTCTGGCGGTGGTGGTGGCGATATTGCTACGGTTAAAGAACTTGTAGAAGAGCGCGAACAAAACCGTAACAAACTCAGAGAATCACACCGAACGATGGAAGACATTTTATCCGGCCGTTTACCTTTCCATTTGGTCCCAAAGAAACTGACCGATAGATTCAAAACACAGCTCAGCGAGGAAATAAAATGGTTTTGTTGGGACACTGAAAAGCGCTCTCTTGAGCCGCGTAAGGTTGAGTTCCGAAAAGCATTTAATTCCCAATCCGAGCCACCAATCACTCCTGCGCTTTCCGTTGATCAACAGTTAGCGATCGAGGCACGGCTGGAAGCAGCTTGGGGCACACTCTTTTATCCGCCGCCAAATGATTGTGCAAAGGAGATTATTCATGATTATTTGCACGAAACTCAGCGTGAAGAAGCGCTGGAATTCTTGAGTTCGATAGATTTAGGTCAGAAGGAAATCCAAGATTTACTCAGTGTCCAGCAGGCACTTCAGCAACGCATAGATGACCTTGGACGCAAGATTTCCAGAGTGGAAGGCATCGATCATGACGGAACGCTTACGACTTTAAAGAATCAGCTAGAAGAGGTTCAGAACAAGATCGAAGCTCTGACAGATCAACTGCGTGCCAATGATCGCGCCATCATCGCTCTGGAGGCCCAAGTGCGCAACATGCGTGCTGACTATATGCGAGAAAAAGGGAATCTCGATGACTCAAGCCCAGTACGAGCCGTGATCGAAAAATCTGAGCGCGTACGCAAGGTTCTTGATGAAGTTATACCAGCCCTATTTCCTTTGAAGGTTAAGGCCTTGGGTCGGGCTATGACAGACGTTTATAAGCAACTTGCTCATAAACAGCAAGTAGACAAAATTGACATTACGGACGAGGGAACGGCGAGGATTCTGAGTACAAACGGCAGAGAAATCACCTTCGACAGATCAGCAGGCGAGAACCAAATCTTTGCGACAGCATTGATTGCAGGCCTAGCTAAAGTATCCGGCGTTAAGGCTCCCATGGTCGTGGATACTCCGTTGGGACGCTTGGACAGCAAGCACCGGGACAATATCTTGAAGTTTTGGACAGCTGACAAAACTCGCCAAGTCATCTTGCTATCGCAGGATGAAGAAATCGACTTTCACTTGTACAAGGATATCATGAGCAGCGTCTGTAAGACTTATCTTCTAGATCATGAAGATGTTGGAGACGGGATAGGCCGTACGGCAGCTAAGGAAGGCAAATATTTTGCCCGAGGACGCCGATGAGCAAACTGTCACTTCAGCAAATCATGATCTCTCGCTTTCGAACAAGCGCAGAGGCGGATAGTATTACTGTCGCGCTAATGTCCAAACTTGGCCTTTCCACTAAAGCCAATGTGGCGCGGCTTGCTATTGGCCGTTCACTCGCACTTGGAGCCTTTACAGATAACGGTATTGATTCAAAAGGGCTGGAGATCCCGGCCTCGGTGTTGTTTACGCAAGAGGACGTTAAAGTTTGGGTGGGGCTAGTTGTTACACACTCCATGACTCACGGTGGGGATGTCGTCAACTCCATGGACACCTTTCGGGTGGCAGTTCGAAAACACTGGCATCGGGGAGCCCAGCTTCTTTTAGAGGACTGGGATGGATCATCAGGTAACTTTGAAAAATTCTTAGAAACTTTGGTCATTCGTCGTGCCGATCTGCCCGACGTGGCTGCTGGACGCGTATCAAAAAAAGACTCGCTTGTGAAGGTGGAAGAGCCGCAAAATGCTTCTGCTATTCTGCTCAAGTCATTAGCGGAGATTGGAGTTATAGCAGAGATAAAGGGCCTTATTCACGGCCCTCGCGTGACACGGTACAAGGTATTTTTGCCGGATATAAATCAGCTCGATAAGCTCCGTAAAGGTTTAGAACGTCTGGGTCTGGCGCTGAATCTACAGCAAGCCCAACCTACCCTTTCTCCCGGTAATGAGGCAAAAACTGTGAGCCTTGATGTGCCTCGACCGCAGTCCACTTGGACGCCGGTGGGGTTTGCCCAATTTCGAAGCTGGCTGGCCGCGACACCGTCGAACGGTGATCAACTAATTGTCTATCCGGGTGTTGATGTTTTAGGTAAGCCCTACTCGTTTGATTTAGCCACTGCCCCTCACTTATTAGTAGGCGGTACTACCGGAAGCGGAAAGAGTAATTGTCTCCATGCATTGATCTTGTCGCTGCTATCTCGTATACCATCTACCGTCCTGAAACTTGCCCTGATTGATCCTAAGCAAGTTGAGTTCTCCGTGTACCAAGGGAGCGACTACCTTTACCGAGAAGTATCAACAGATGCTAGCTCAGCACGCGAATTGCTTCTCGAACTCGTTGCTGAGATGGAGGCCCGATACCATAAGTTTATGACCGCCGGAGTAAGCAACATCCTTGAAGCTCGCAGGAAGCAGGTTGATTTGCCTTACATCGTGGTCTTCATCGAAGAGTTCGCTGACTTGATCTTCGTAGATAAGGGTATCGAGGATCAGATCGTCAGGCTTGCCCAGAAAGCACGTGCCGCAGGTATTCATTTAGTACTTGCCACTCAACGACCCGATGCCAAAACTTTTTCTGGACTTATCCGAAGCAATATCCCTGCTCGGATTGCCCTCACAGTTCAAAAGAGCACGGAGTCCAAAATCATTCTGGATGAATCAGGAGCTGAAACATTGCTAGGATTGGGTGACATGCTTGTGAAAGCTAAGCCAGGAAGCCAACCTGAACGGTCGCATGGGGTTCGAATCGAACGGGCCGACATTGAGGCAGTGCTTAAGGAAAATCGTCAAAGTGACGTCCTGCACACGATCTCCGGCAGGCGTCGCACTGGGTAACGCAGCGTGGACACTGCGTAGATATGAATTTGATAAGATAACTACATCTCAATGCTCTAGCCTAGCCAATTATCCGTGAAGGAGTCAAGTCGTTCTTAACTTAGAGCGAGCTTGCGAAGAAATAGATGTCGTTTTCAAAGCGGGCTATCACGGTGCGCAAGAACATTGATCCATTGGATAGGCGGTCGATTCGGTAAGGAGTCTTCACTGTTCCATGCATCATTAATTATGAAACCGGACTCCTCTATTAAACTAACAAACTCCGTTAGCTGATAGTATGCGTAGAAACGTCCATCTGATGCGAAGCTCTCGCCGTATCCGCTCTGTACCGAAGCATACAGTACGCCACCCGGCACTATTGCTCTATATAAGCGACGAAGGATTTGCAATAACATAAATTTGGGAAAATGAAGCAAAGATGCGCATGCCCATACTGCGTCAAAGCGTTGGTCAAATGAGAGATCCTCCAGCCGCATCGGAATACAAGATGCACCTGAATAACTTTGTGCCAACCGTGCCAAAGCATTAGATGCATCAATTCCAGTGACTTGATATCCGCGATTCAAGAAAACTCGTAAATCCCGCCCTGAACCGCACCCTGCATCAAGTATGCTCCCGCCCGGATCTACTAACGACAGGAACCGGTTATGAAGGTGTGATAGGTCCAATGACACAGTTCTACGGAAATACTCGTCGGCATGCGTCTCGTAGAAAGTTATCGTCGAACTACTCGGATCCAGTAGTTTTTTTTTATCTGTCTGCGGTGCTACAGCTGGGAACTGCTCTGTCATCCGTTCTCGCTTCTGGCGGTAATCTGCTCGCGCCAATTCTCTAATTCCGAATTGATTTTCTGAAAACCATCATCAATCAGGACCTGAATCTGTTGAGGGAAAACTGCAGAATCTTCGACCAACAGTCCTGCAATTGATACGTCACTATCATTCTTTTCTTCTATCTGGCTCGCCTGCAAAGACTCTCGTTTCTCTTTTTCAATCTTATGCAGTTGCTTCAATACCGCAAAATGGGCGAGGTAGCATCCAAAAACGCTCATTAGCTCGTGCTGATCAGCGAGAGCATAGCCCGCATTCTTTTCGATAATGTGAACGATCTGCCCCCCTAGCCCAACGATCTCGTCAAAGTAGGGGTCCACTCCGAAATTTTTGCCATACACGCTCGAAATATGCAGCACAGTACGGAAACGTTTCCATCCCTCCGGGTTAATCATTATTTGGAGCTCCCCACCAACCTTTTGGAATTGATCACGGTGGATCCGCACCAGGATATCACCCATCTGACAATACAACGCTTTCGACTGACCAAGAAGCGCATGTAACGGACCATAAAGCAAAGACATCTGCTTCAGGCGCCAATCGACAATAGAATTTGTTATCTCAAGCGTTGCACGTTTCTTAGCTAGAGCAAGCTCATGTCTCATCGTGGCATCCAAACCCACCCGCTCCGACTCGAGCCGTTTCTTTTGCAGTAAATAATTAATCCCGCCGCCCAAAAAAACGCCAATTAAACCTGCTAAACTTGCTATAAGAGGATTAATCCAATGAGTATCTTCTACATGATCATTAATTTTAATTAGTTTCTCATTGATCAAATCGAGCTTGCTCAGAGTCTCAATGCGCTCTAGTATCATCGTTGGCGGCATCATCTTATTCTCGGCTGAACCAGTGGGTTTGTCTTTCTCCGGTGGCGCTATCTGAGCTTGACCCAATGGTACGATTGTAAGAAACAGCAATACTATCCAAAAATACGTCAAGCTTTTTCTCATCGAAAATCTCACTATGGATTGGCATTTAGCTTTAATGACTCTCGATACGAGGATGTACTAACAAGAAATTGCTATCTTATCAGGTATAGATTCGCCGATTGAGACTTCCGCGAGAAATGGTACTTAGAAGTGATGGAGGCTGCACAATATTGCTGGCATTACTAAGGCCTTAAATCTGAGCAATACGTTTTGCGCTTTGATAGTAACAGCACCGACTTGTACTAACTCAAGGGAATGTCGAACTGTTAGCTTTGGTCTCATCAATCAAGTCAGAGTGCTCCACTCTTAACCCTATTTGTTGCCACTATTCCGAATTGAGTATTTGAAGCTTTACTGCCTTCCTATGGTCGCTGCTGATTTTCTCGATGGTTTAATCTATGAGTAGCTTGATGGTGAAGCTCCTTAGGATATTGTATTAACAGTAGATCTGGCGGAGAGGGTGGGATTCCCCTTGTGCATGAGCTTAAGTTACTGATTATTCATTTATTATCCGTAGAGCTAAGAGTGTATTTGTAGCAACACTCTGCGGCATAACCGCGACTTAAGTATAAGCTTTGATTTCAAACTTGCAATAAATTTGTCTCTCGGTGGGCTTCAAGGAAGTAATTCTCTATCTAAGACCACCGCTATGAGTTCCAATCCCTAAATGATGGAAATACAATTAGTTCGAATCCTGCAAGAACAGAGATAATCCTTTGGAGAATGTCTGGGGCACATCTAAAACCAGGATTACACCTTACGGGTCGTTCGATTCAGCCATCGTTAATCATCTTTACTATTACAGTCGTTCTGGCATTTTTCTTGAAGGGTGGCACGAGTTCTTTCCGCTGCCGGGGTATTGTGGAAAGCAAGGTCGGTGCTGTTTGTCGCAAGATGCCCGTTATGGAACGCGTGGACGCAGCCATCAACGACATGAAACTTTTTGTCATAAGCGCGGAGCGGTTTGTGCGCGGGTCTATTGCAGGCTGGGCATTTTGGATTATCAGCCATTTTAGACTCATTCATATTGTTACGAACAGTTTGCAGTTCTCGAAGGATGTAGTCTAGATGATCAGCAAAATCCTCTTTTGTTGCAGCGCAAATACAGGCAAAAGCGATGGGGTAATCAATCCCACTGCTTGGTGGTGGCAATACATCGGCCGTTTGGATTGTGATCATGGCTTCCGCAACGTCGCCCGAAACATGCTTCTCGTCACACATCCCCTTCGCCCATTCCGGCTGGAATTTAATCATTTTCACTTGTCTCCCGGTCTTTGTTTAGCTCAACGTTACTTCAGTTCTCAGTTATACACACCTATGAATTGCTGGATGAGACTCGGCGCAACAACCCCACGCACGGCACGGACTGGTTCTGAGGTAGGGCGGGATTACTTTTAGATAATGCATCTAAGGGGCTGTAAAGGCGTTTAAATCGCATTTTACTGTTGAACTAGTGTTAGGGAACTACATTACGAGTTATTAACGGGCAAATCCGCCGCCACATAAGTTTTACCACTCCAGTTCCCATTCGACCTTCGTCTCGTCTCTTACCGGTTACAATCCACCGAGGACTTTAATATATAATTTTCCTTCGACATTGTGGAAAACCGTGGTGTTAGATTCCCTAACAGATTATTTCTTGATCATGGCAATAGTCGCGTTTTGGGGCTTATTTTGTGGGGAGATTCGCGAAGGGGATCGGTTAAATCGGATGTTGACAAAGCGAAAGCGCAGGTCGCTATGAATTAATTGAGGTCGATAGGAAACAATATCATGCAAGTGACACTTCTACGCTCATCTGGGAGAGGGCTGGCAATCTTAGTTTCGGTGGGCCGTGAACGTGATCCAAATAGGGTTAACGGAAAAATTAAGATGTTACCAACCCGGATAAAGATTAGTTCGGTTACTAAGAAAGAGCTTATGAAAGATGGGTATCAGCGAAGGGATGGTTCTATTATGGCAATGACGAGATTACCTATCACATCCCCTTGAATTAAGGCTCTTGATGGCCAACCCCATCCTTCTAACTACTCCCAGTAGGAGCGCCTTGATGAGCCGTATTCGGAGCATCAATACGGCGCCAGAAATTCTGGTGCGCTCTGCACTACACCGAATGGGTTTCCGCTTCCGCCTGCATTACCGCCGACTACCCGGCAAACCAGATCTCGTGTTACCAAAATTTAGGACTGCGATATTTGTGCACGGGTGCTTCTGGCATCAGCATCTCGGATGCACGAATGCTCGGAAGCCCGAAGCGAATAAGGCGTATTGGAGACCAAAGCTAGAAGCGAATGTCAGCCGTTTCGCTGCACAGACTGAGGAGTTGGAGAAACTTGGCTGGACAGTTCGCGTGATATGGGAATGTGAGACTAAAGACTCTGAGAAACTGAGAAGCTTGTTGCTGAGTTTCTTCTCCCGGTCTGTTAGTGGGACTCAGCGCTGTTAATCGGTGCCCGGATACGGGCCGAGGAATTTATCCCCATTAAAATGAATGAGATGGGTCGGCGTATCAGCGATCCAAACTTCGGTTTCCCACGCGATATCTTTTACGTGCGTCCTGAACGTGGCTCTGTCAGGAAAGGCAGTAACGAATACCGTATCGGCAGCACATTCCGCTACCATTTTTCTCAATGTTAGAAGCCTAAGCTCAGTAATAGGGTTAGCTGAATGCACAGCTTCTATCAGAAACAGCCAGTTCTTTGACGGAGAATATGCAACAACATCTGGCAATTTGTCCCGTGCAATCTCGGAGAAACTTAACGCCCGTAACCCAGCCTCATCGATATGTAAATACTTACTGGATGTGTCCCCCACATAAAGGAGTTCTGCGCCGAAACCAAATAACGGAAGGAATTCTTCAATAACGCGCTTCTGAAGAACGTTGTGGGGTCCTGGGCTAAAGTGTAGCTCTATATCCCCTTTGATTTTGACCGATATACGAGCAAGCTCCCGCTCACGCTTTAATTGCTGCGTCAACGTTTTGTGGTCTCCGTGAAATAGCTCAATACTTGTATCCCATTCCGGTGTTCCAAACCGCCTAAGCTGCTCGGCTACTAACATGCTTAACCCATAGGGTCTTGTTCCATCATTTGTGTCTGCGTCGGGGTTTTTTGCGCTCTTTAAAACTACGCCAGCCTCGACCGGTAGAATTAGGTCTGCGCGTCGGATATCGTCGTAGGAACCCTCCGAAATATTCTCATCTAGATACTTGTTCATATATCGAATAATCTGTCGGGAAATCAGTCGATGCCCATCCTCAATGCTTTTCACATGAGACCACGAAAATCCGGGCCTCATTCCGGCCACAGCGAGGAATGCTTTGGCCATTTTCTGCTTTCGTCTAGCGGAGAGGCCTACCGACGGCACACCTAATGACGACAAAATGACTAGAGCATCGCTTACTAATTGTGCTAGCTCTGGGTTTGCCTTGTTATATATTTTTTCGTTCTTCAATGGGTATTTTCAAAGTTGAAAATTAAGCTGTGCTGGCAACCGCTGCTTGGAGCCCCCTTTCACAGCCAAACGATCCGACGGCTCCAGATAGCTCAGAACGCTCTCGGCCAAATTAAAAGCTAACATTGGAGGGACAGCATTACCGATCTGTTTGAATACACTTGTCTCCCCACCGGCGAATTCAAACCAATCAGGAAAGCTCTGAACCCGAGCGGCTTCTCTGAAAGTCAACCTCCTGCGACGTCCGTCCTCTAACCGCACACGCTGCATATCGCCCGTTGCACCCGCAAGGTTTCGGCAGGTGATTGTGCGAGATGGCCTGTCCAAATGTAAGTCTCGGGGATTAATGCATTTTGACGCGCGCTCATACTTAGCCACATAGAGGTCCATCTGCGGAGTAAGGAACTTCGAGTTTTCATGAGCTTGAAGGACTGACTCTCCTAGAGCCTCGCCGGCAGTTATACGTTTTGAATGCTTAGCTGGGAAACGAAAACCACCGCGATGGCCAACAACTATAACTCGCTGACGGTTCTGAGGAACAGAGTAATCAACGGCATTTAATAGCTCACATTCAACGACGTAACCCAAGCTTTCTAGCTCTTGCATTATTTCAATTAAATACCTCTTGTTTCGATACATTAGCCCGCGAACATTTTCGAACATCCAGAGATCTGGTTTTGCTCGCTGGACTGCCCTTATGAATGTCGGAAATCCGTCGCGGGAATCCTGTATGCCCATTTGATTGCCACCAACACTGAATGGCTGACAGGGTGGGCCGCCTATAACAACCTCCGCCTTTGGAAAATCAGACGTAGAGATAAGTTTTACATTAATACAATCGCCTTTTAGGTTGAGTCTGTATGTAGCGCAGCAGTCTGCGTCCATCTCAAAGCCAAGTGTTTCGAAGCCGTGAGCCTCAAAGCCTAAAGCTAAGCCGCCACAGCCCGCAAAAAGATCAAGGACCAACGGCTTTCCTGGTGGCTTCGGCCTAAGTAGGCAATTAATATCTTCCATATACGCCATATAAACGGTGTTACTTTTGAGCTGGGTTATAAAGAAATGTCTTCATTGAAGTATAAGCTTTGGTTACTAGAACCAAGAAATTTGTCTAACAATGGGCTTCAAAGGAAGTGATTCGTATCTAAGGTTACCCACCCTCATTGAGTTTGAATCCCTGAATGGTAAATAACGAATTCTGTTAACAGAACAGATAAAGGAATGTTGTTAGATACTACTTCCTATCGAAAGCATGTTTCTGTTGTTCATTGACGTTCATCGTGAATAAGTATATCTGGAGTCCGCTGTATGTTCGGTCGCTTGTATTCTGAATCATCTTCGCTAAGGCACCTAAACGTAACATTTACCGTGGTATCTATATCCATCCTAGTTCTTGCAGTGCGTTCATTCATAAACATAAACTTTTTCCCGAGTGAGGGGCATTTTTTTGCACCCATCTGAAAGGCACTTTCTCTTGCCGATGCTGCTGTTCTAAAACCATCAGCTGTAGAGCTTACAGAATACGTGTCTCATCCCATCTCTAGCACGTCACTGGTCGAAACACACCCTAACAGCAGAATTGTAAGAAATGAAAGTCCACTTAATTTATATTTCATAGCTCCCTGTTCAGTGTGTCGTTTCCATTTAGCCCGTTTAATTTAACGTCGGATTGAGGGATAAGTTTAATTGCATGAAAATGTGCTTAGATGAGCTTCTAAAAAAACTTATTGGTATAGTTACTAAAATTGATACCCTGTATTGAATATCTATGCGGATTCTTACTAATAACGCTCCGCAATTCGATGATTGCTGTAATTCGCAAGTTAAAATGTTTTATAGTTTCATCTTGGTAACTTCTTGGTAGCTGTTTGATACCTAGTAGGTAATTTAAAACCTATTATATTGAATTAATGGCTTTTCTTTAGGGAGCTGACAAATCTACCCCTAACCCATCTAACAAGATGAGTTAAGTTGCCAGCCCCCTAAGAGACATCTTTTCTCCAGGTTCTTCCTTCAGTCTGCTGTATTTTGTGTTGGATAATATCGCACCCTGAAGGTCCGCCGAATGCTATATCCCTCACTGACCCGGCTACAGCGACCCTTTTGGGGCCAACTCCGCCTGTGAACGTTGTTGTCAGATTCCCTTCTACGTTCCGCCACATGCTGTCATGTAGCTTATACGACCGCACCCGAACGTGCTGTATACCGATAAGGTCGGAAGACTTCTTAAAGATTATTAGTTTTAAGTTTTAAGTTTTAAGTTTGGTTTGCAGCTAAACACAATATTCGGAGATAAGAAGATAGATTTTACTACCTGGAAAATACCGTTGCTTACATTATAGCCAGCGTTCCGGGAATCCTTCAGGTTTTATGTGGGAGTGCGCCCAAGCTGCTTAATGGCGAGCTTAAAACAGCTTTAGGCGATGCGAGGCAGTGTGCGTAAGAGAGTCGGGGTATACCTGACTACGAGCGGGGATTGCCATGTAGATTTGAATGGATGGGCTTGGGGTCAGTCTTGCATCGGATTTCCCAAATAATGTCAGTCAGATAGGTAAGTCGGGTTCCGTATGGACTCATGGGGCCAGGGATTATTTCCTCATTCACGACGTTATAGCCCGCATCGCAAAGTGTGGTGGCATATTTATTCAGACTGTTCAAGGACATATCCTTGGTTCCGCTATCTAGCCCACCATATCGGCTTGAGAGAACATATGCCTTAGAGCCATCATTGGTCTGAATTCTTGTTTGATTTACCTTCATTGCCGAACAACCCACCAGCGTCACGGCTAACAAACTAAGAATCAGACTTTTCATGGCACGTTACTCCTTACACTTGATTAAATAAAAGGCCCGAAACCGGGCCTCGTGTTAGTAGAGCCTATCTGAAGAAGATTCGCGCTCATAGGCCCGTTCACGGCGCTCGCTTTCTTGGTAACGCTGTTCACTGCGATCCCGGTCTTGCCTACGTTCCGTCTGCTCCTGATTGCGCTGACGGATAACCGCAGTGTCCGAAGAAGTGCGATCATCACCCACATAACGGCCTTCACCGACATAAGTTGCCTTCTCGCCCACCTGCGCGGTTACTGGCATAGCAGCCAATGCGAGGGGGACGACTAGGAAGAAAATAGTTGATTTACTCATAAGGGACCACTCCAAAAATGACAAGGTCATTGTCTTTGCTGACGCAGAAACTGCTAATTTACGATCCCAATCAAACTCTTTCCCTAACGTAAATTTCGGTATTTATTATTTCTTTTCCTCTTCTGGCATGGGAATAACCAGATTCGGCCATCCCTTAAGATGATTTTCGAACCATAGGCAATACTGACCAAATTCATCCTTACCCGCGTGTAACGTAAAGCCCCCCATTTCCTCGCTACCATCAATAATGCCAGCACGCATACTCTCGGCGAACTCTTCGTCATTCATCATTGCTGAGTAACGCAACAATGGATGCCCTTCTGCAATGCTGTCGAGCGTTGTAGAGCGTTCAGCAAGAGTAGTTTCGAGAAGCATCGTATCCATTGCCGCAGCACGAATGACAGCAGTCCTATTGTCTGCATTGGGATGTTTCTCTAATTGTTCTCGCACCCATTCAGGCCATTTGCGTTTTTGCTGCCCAGCTATCCACTCAACGGCCTGCCAGGTCGCAGGATCAAGGCGAATTCCTGTGCGATGTCCGTTGGCTAGTTCAAGAGTTCTCATACGCAGCTCAGTCATCTTTGTATCCTTTATCACATTATAGTTGCTATAATAGCATATTATCTGATTATTTACAACATTGTTGTTGCTTCCCGCAGAATCTTTGTTATACTGACTACACATTAAACGTTCGTCTTTTTACGTAGTCAGCGAGAAAATCATGGCAAATGGCAAATTCGTTGCTTATTACCGGGTAAGCACTCAAAAGCAAGGTCAAAGCGGTTTGGGGCTTGAGGCGCAACAAGCCTCAGTGGCGGCTTACCTGAACGGTGGCGCGTGGCAATTGATTAATGAGTTTGTTGAGGTAGAAACTGGCAAGGGAGCAAATGCGCTTGATAAACGTCCGAAGCTTCGCGCCGCGCTTGATATTTGCCGCAAGCAAGGAGCTACCCTACTTATTGCGAAGCTAGACCGGCTGGCTCGTAACGTTCATTTTGTTTCTGGCTTGCTTGAAACCGGGTGCGACTTTGTTGCAGCGGATATGCCGCAAGCGAACAAGGTCATGATTCAGATGCACGCGGTTATGTCTGAATGGGAACGCGATCAAATCAGTTTTCGCACGAAAGCCGCCCTTGCTGCTGCTAAGGCTCGTGGTGTAAAGCTTGGGTTTGCTGGTTCCTCGAATCTCGAACGTAATATCGAAGAGCGAAGGACTGCCGCTAATACTTTCGCGGCAAAACTAGCGGGAGTAATTCAGGGATTTAGAGCAACCGGCTTATCACAGCGCGCAATGGTGGCACAACTGAATCAGATTGGTATCCGCACTGCGAAAGGAGGGGAGTGGTCTCTGATTCAGCTTCAAAGAGTCCTAGAACGAATAAAACCTTGCATCGAGAAATAATCTACAGTAATCGTGACTTTGTCTGACAATTACCGGATTTTTGTGTGTAAATCAACATATATAACTAAATGGCATACTTACTCAGCTTACCGATGCAATTCCCAATCTTGCCCACAGCATTGGATGAACATGAACTACAGATGAAGGTTTAATCTGCCCATCTGTAGGAACTCGTTCGCTGAGGTAGTTCCATAACACTGCTGTGTGACTGTCTGGCTTAATCCCAAAAACACCAATATTAAAAAAAACTTTTGTCAAACTGATAATAAAATTATGAAGGCTTTGATTATTTAAATACGCATATCCAGCTCGAATTATGGGATCTTTATCATTCTTCCCATCGCATGCATATTTCAATACAAATTCGTCCACTCTAGTAGCCGTAATTAATGAAAGCTTAAATTGTGACGGCATTTTCTCAATAATGGAAAAGTAAGTATCTAGCTTCGGATAATGATTTATCCATTCATACTTCAAAGCATCGATACGCTCAGCGGAATATTCCATTTCACATTCTTTTATGTTTTTAGCTGCAATACCTTCTCTCCCCTGCGCTCGTATAAGACACAAATTTACAAAAGCTATAGCATCTCTAGGTCTAAATAAAGTCCGTCCTAGCAAATAATCATAAAATTCGGTCTTATCAATTCTCTCGGGAAATAATTTCTTCAATGCAATGGGTTGAGACGTAAATGGCTCACAAACAAACTTAACTACCCTTTTATTGATTAAGTTAACTAAATTAGACTTCTGCCAACGTATATTTAGAAACAGAGATTTATATTTTTCTTCTTGAAATCCGGCATCTCTGGTGTGATCAAATACTTGTTGAATTAGATCTTGTCGCAAGGCGATAATAATTTTTACCGAAGGAATCACTCTAAAACTTTTAATGGTTTCTATTAATGCGCGTATTAGTCGATATCTAATATCGGAATCTATCCAGGTTTCATCTAATTTATCTATAACGATATAGCGTTTTTCCTGTGGATCATCAAAAATATCTTCAGCCAATAATTTCATGACATCAGATAATGCTTTTATCTGAATACTATTCACGATATTTTGAGCCTTATGAACGTATTCAGATTTCACTTCCACGGAATTAGATTGTCTTATACCTGCTTCTAACTCTAGAACGCCATAATCTGCGCCCATTTGGCTTTTTATATCATTTTCAAGTTTTTGTGTAACCTCTACGATTCTGTATTCAGTCTCTTTCCAAAATTTATCTCCCCACTCTCTGAGATAGGTTAATGCTCTCTCTTTTGCTTGATCTTCCTTCTTCAGAATTAAAAGAAGCTTACTGATCCAACTCTTTGTCTTTTCTTCTGTTACTAAATCATATTTTGATTTAAGCAGCTCAACAGCGAAAACATGCTTCCATAATAAAATATAAAAAATGTCCAGTTTCACACCCGCATTCTCTAAAGTCCTAATAAAATCAGAGTTTGAAATATAATTTAAAGATAGGTCTGCGGGCTGGATTTCTATTACGTTGTCTTCGATCTGTTTCAAACGATATATAAGAGCACTTTTTCCCACACCTGTTCTACCGATTATTATTCGTTGGGAGCTTTCTAGGTCAACAAGAGTTTCGTAATCGCCCGTGTTAATAAAACATTCCGATAAATATTTTCCGTCAGATTCTGCTTCAGGTTCACCTATAGAGATGCCTCTTCGAATTCTAAAACTTTCACCTACATTATTGTTATTCCCCATACACCGAACCCCATTTTAGATGCTATGACATAAAAATCAATTACCGTTTTTCCGAGATGCCTTCCCCAGAGTTTTGTTCTTTTGCCTATTCATGAGTTCTACCCAAATTCAGCATGTGCAAGTGCGATAAATTCAGCCCCCGAAAATCAATACGATTTAACTCAACGGCAAGCTCGGGGATAAGAAGTTCACCATATTCGTCATGAGCATCTTTACGGCTTCCGCCCACATGTCCCACTAACGCTCGCTCATAGTCTTCTCGGAAACGTAACCGCTTACATTCCGTAATAAAAAGGTGCCGAAAGCTGTGTGCTGGGCTTATGCGCTTGTCTGTTATCCCGATGGTCTGACGAATATACCGCCCCCACCAGTCCCCCCACTTTGCGCCATATTGCTCACGCTTATTCGGTTTCAATAAAGGAAAAAGCTGGCCTCCCCCAGCTTCAGCCTGCTTCTTTACAAAAGCCAGAAAACCCATCTTTATGAGTTCATTATGTATAGGAACTGCCCGCTGTGATTCATCAGTTTTCAACCGCCCATCGTCATCAATGGGGTTAATAAGCAAGTGTGAGATTCCGTCCGATTCCTTTACTCGCTCGGTAGTCAATTGGCAAATCTCTTCCCGCCTCGCCCCTGTGAATAGCATTAGCAATGGAATCCAATACGCGGCTTCCCCCTTTGCAGCTATTGGCCGTTCCCCATTCAAAAAAACGGGAGAATTAAATATTTTCTTACATTCCTCCGGCGTGTAAGAGCGGACTTTCTTTCCTTTTAAAGCCGGGAGCATTATTCCTTTTGCTGGGTTCAAGACTATCCATTCTTCATGCTCAGCAATGGTGAGTAATGCCCTAATTGCGCCGTGCTCTTTTTCGATGCTCTTCGAACTCAACCCTTCGCTTTTTAACCATTCAATATATTCCCGCATGTGCCGCTTTTCGATTGTTTCCGCGTATAGCTCTGGAAAATGACCTTCAAACCGCTTAACGGCAGCCTGATATATTTCAACAGTGGCAAGAGCTGGATTTTTCAAGCGAATCCATGCCGGAACTATCTCTGATAGCCTATGCCATATTACCCTCTTTGGTTTAACCTGCGGCAATGGGCTTTCCTGCGCCACTGCTGAGCCTTGCTTATTTGCTATAGGGATAGATACCCCTCCAGCGCGTGAACTCGCCAGAGCGCGTTTAAATGCGTCGTTCTCAGCTTTGAGCTTTACTTGTTTGATTTCTCTTAGATGAGCGAGCTTCTGTTCAATTAGTGCGCCTTCACCCTGCTCTTTCTCTTGGATAAGACGCATTCTTTTCTTAACCTCGATTAGGACGTCTCGCTGTTTATTATCGTTGGCTTCAGACATGCTTGTTTTTAAGTTATTAAATAGGTGCTTAGCGGTTGCAGCGAGGCTTAGCGCCAATGGAACAGCAATATTTTTGTCGGTTGTGTGAAGGGATTTTATAAATTCCCGCTTGCCGATGATTGCAAGGAGGTCGGAAGGAACCGCGATGCGAAAGGAAAAAGTATCGCCTCGCCTTTGAAGATAACGGGTATGGTTAGACATTGACCAGTAGGCGTGCTCTGTAGCACTTTTATGTAGCAAATCATAAAAAACCTACGGATAATCAATTAACTATTGAGGACTCAATAGCTTAGAGTGATTGGCGGAGAGGGTGGGATTCGAACCCACGTGCCAGGTTACCCTGACCATCTGATTTCGAGTCAGCGCCGTTATGGCCACTTCGGTACCTCTCCATTACGCGGTGGGTATTTTACCAGTTTATCCCGCGTTTATCTTGCGCTCGTTCAGCGCAAAAACATGGCAGAATGCTCCTGTATTCCGCCCGCCTCTCATCCATGCGCGACTTCCCCCTCCCGTTTGTTATTCCTATTGTTTGCGGCCTCATGCTTGCCGCCTGCGATTCGTTTGAGAAGCCGGTGTTACCGTTCGACAAAACCGATGAGCTGGTGGTCATTACCGTTAACAGCCCTGATACTTATTATGAGGATGCGGAAGGCCGCTATGCCGGACTGGAGTTTGATCTCGCTTCAGAATTCGCGCGAGACCTGGGCATGAACGTGAAATTCAGGATTGCGCCCAGAATGGATCAGGTATTGGCAAAGCTGGAGGAGCATAAAGGGCATTTCGCCGCCGGTTTAAGCATTAGCACCAAGCATGAACTGCACGCTCATTTTGGCCCGATCTATCAGACCATACAACCTCAGGTGGCCTACAATACCGACTACCGCAGGCCCAAGAGTATCCGTCAACTTGTGGGAAGAACCATCGAGATCGCAAGCGGCACCACCTACGCTGAGCAACTCAATAAAGCGATGCAGCAAGCCCCGGGCCTGAAATGGAGCGAAGTGGATATCACGAGTGAAGATCTGCTGGCAAAACTCGCGGAAGGCAAAATCGACCATGTGGTAGCCGACTCCACGCAAATAAGTCAAGCCAAGAATTTCTACCCCAATCTGGATGCCGCCTTCGATTTGGGCGAACCCGTGGGTAAGGCGTGGGCGTTTTCACCCTACGCGGAGCGGGAGTTATTGGAAAAGACGCAAAAGTTTTTTAGCCGGATCGAGCGGGATGGCACCTTGATGCGTCTGGTGGACCGGTATTACGGTCATATCCAGCGGCTTGAACAAGCAGATGTGAGTGGCATTCTGAAAAAAAGGCGCACGCTGCTACCGGATTTGCGCGAACATTTTCACGAGGCCGAGGAGGTAACGGGGATCGACTGGCGCCTGATAGCGGCATTGGCGTATCAGGAATCCCACTGGAACCACTTCGCGGTTTCACCCGCCAATGTACGGGGCATCATGATGTTAACAGAGACGACCGCCGACCGGATGAAAGTAACCGATCGGCTGGACACTCGGCAGAATATACTTGCTGGTGCGCGTTACCTGCGATTACTCAAGGACAGGTTACCGACACGGATTCTGGAACCCGATCGCACCTGGATTGCGCTGGCGGCATATAATCAGGGATCCAGCCATATCGAAGATGCACGCATTCTGGCACAACGCCTGGGGTTGAACCCGGATTCATGGGTGGATCTGAAAAAGACATTGCCGCTATTGAGCCTCAGCCAGTACTTCCAAAATTTGAAACACGGCTATGCGCGAGGCGGCGAAGCGGTGATCCTGACAGAATCCGTACGGACGTATCACAACATTCTGCTGAAATATGAACGTCCGCATTCCTGGGGATTTCCGATCGCCGATGAAATTGACTCGCCATCCTGAGAACGTCTAAGCAGGTCTCCTCGATCTTGCCAATTTGATGACATCGGCGCAATATGCTGGGTTTATTGACGCCCTGTCACATGTCACATGTCACATGTCACATGTCACATATGACGATCATGCGTCATCATCCACGCGCAAAATAATAATGGTTGAGTCATTGAAGCAGTCGGGCTATATTGAGGCTGGCAATTTATGACCCATTTCTAACCAACTTCAACTTAGGGAGGATGCCATGACTTTACGCTTAAGCGATATTGCACCTGATTTCGAGCAAGATTCCTCAATCGGCAAGATTAAATTTCATGAATGGATCGGAGATTCCTGGGCTGTGCTGTTTTCGCACCCCGCCGATTACACGCCAGTTTGCACGACAGAACTGGGGATGACTGCGAAACTTAAATCCGAATTCGACAAACGCAATGTTAAGGCGATCGGTTTATCGATTGATCCGGTGGAGAAGCATTCGGGATGGATCAAGGACATTGAGGAAACACAGAATTGCAACATCGGCTTCCCTATTGTTGCGGATGTGGATAGAAAGGTTGCGACCCTCTACGACATGATTCATCCAAATCAATCTGAAACCATGACGGTCCGCTCGCTGTTCATCATCGATCCAAAAAAGAAAGTGCGCCTCATGATCACGTATCCCATGAGCACCGGTCGAAATTTTGAGGAAATACTGCGCGTTCTCGATGCGCTACAACTGACCGATAATTATTCGGTGGCCACACCGGCCAATTGGAAAGATGGAGATGACGTGATTATCCCGCTGACAATTCAGGACGAAGCAGTCATCAAGCAAAAATTCCCGAAAGGTTATGAGGCGCCGCGCCCATATCTACGCATCACGCCGCAGCCGAACAAATAGAAGCCTGTTACTCGCTCGGAAACAAAAAAGCGCCCAGGTTCCGGGGCGCTTTTTTAGTAGGGCGTCCATAAGGGAAGCGCATTGCGCCGCATGTCTAGCAATGGCATTGAGAGATTTTCATATGGCTTAATGATCTGAAATTACATCCCAACGAATGTTCCAATAAAGTGGACGGCACTACTTCATACGGCGTAATGCGCTTCACTTATTAGCGCCCTACAGTTTTTATTTGTCGCAGGTGCCAGCGTGCTATGAATCAGCGTAAGTCTTACACTTTTTTACTTGCCGCGGGTTCGCCAGCGCGCAGATCTCCCTCCGGCTCGAACCACGCCAGTCTCTGGTGCAGCTTAACGACCTCGCCAACGATAATAAGAGTGGGGGGCGTGAGATGGGCCGTTGCGGTCAGATCCGGAAGGGTTTCCAGCGTACCGGTCAGTACCTTCTGATTGCGGGTGCTCGCCTGCTGCACGATGGCCGCGGGCGTTGTAGTGGACAGGCCATGCGCGATCAGTTGCCGGCACAGTACAGGTAATCCAAGCAGCCCCATATAGATCACGATGGTCTGGTTTGGCCGTGCCAGCATGAGCCAATCCAGATTGACGCTGCCGTCCTTGAGATGGCCGGTCACGAAAATGCAGGATTGGGCATAATCGCGATGGGTAAGCGGAATACCAGCATAGGATGCCGCCCCGGATGCGGCTGTAATGCCCGGCACCACCTGGAAAGGAATACCCTGGCCGGACAGCGTTTCGATTTCTTCACCGCCACGGCCGAATATAAAGGGGTCTCCTCCTTTCAGCCGCAGCACACGCTTGCCTTCTTTCGCCAGCCGCACGAGTAATTCGTTGATGGATTCCTGCGGCATGACATGCTTGCTGCGCTCCTTGCCGGCATAGATACGGGATGCATCGCGGCGCACCATGTCGAGGATCTCAGGCGACACCAGCCGGTCATACACGACCACATCCGCTTGCTGCATCAGGCGCATCGCGCGAAAAGTCAGCAACTCGGGATCTCCCGGCCCGGCCCCCACGAGATAAACCTCTCCCTGTACAGCTTCGTCCGCTTCGCTTTCCAGCGAACGCTCCAGGTAATCCTGTGCCGCCCGGTCCCGTCCGGCGAAGACCATCTCGGCAAATGGTCCCTGCAATGCTTTTTCCCAGAATATGCGCCGTTTCCCCGGATGCGAGAAATGCGATTTCACCCGCTCACGGAAACCTGCGGCATAAGCTGCAAGACGTCCATACGCCGCCGGTATCATGGTTTCCAGACGAGCCCGCAACAGCCTCGCCAATACCGGCGAGGTACCGCCACTTGAAACCGCGACCAGAACAGGGGAGCGGTCTACAATGGAAGGCATGATGAAGGAACAAAGCGCTGGATTGTCCACGACATTGACAGGGATGTGCAATTGTCCGGCAGCTGCGGAAACCTCCCGGTTGACCGCTGTGTCGCCGGTAGCGGCAATAACCAGAACAGCATTGCCCATATGATCGGGACGAAAGGCTTCGGCGCGATGAGTGATTGCTCCCCGGGGAAGTTGTTCATGCAATTGCTCACTCAGTTCGGTACATAGCTCCGGCGCTATGATTGTGATGTGAGCACCTGCGCGCAGCAGCAATGCAATCTTGCGCGCGGCGACTTCCCCGCCACCAACCACCAGGCAATTGCGATGTTTAATGTCAACGAAAATTGGCAGAAAATCCATTTATCCCATTTATTCCATTTATTCCATTTAAAAAGAGCTGTAATTCAGTTTAACCGCTTGACCATCGCTCTTTCGGTGATTTTGGCAAGCTCGCTACAACTGCTGGATTCGTAATAACGATTCTGCATTTCGTACTACTTTACCCGAAAATGCATTAGAACGAATTGGTCAAATAGGCACGAAAGGTGCGAAATTCGAACCATGACCCTGGCCAACGCCAAGGCCGCACCCGATCCGATCGCAGCAGGCGAGGAAACCGCCATCACTCCCCGGCAAACCGGCAGCATGCATTGTGCCTTAGCCCGATAGCGCATCACCCAATGTATTGAAAAGTAAGAAATTCGCCCTTCGTCCAGGCGGTTCATTTTTCATGGTGCCGCTTATTTGCTATGATGCGTCTCTTGCTTAGCGCGAAACAGCTTCTTTCATGCCCAATATTGACCTCCACTGCCATTCGACAGTTTCCGACGGCTTGCTGACGCCCACGTTATTGGTGGAACGTGCAGCCGCGTGCGGAGTGGATGTGCTGGCGCTAACCGATCACGACGACGTTGCCGGACTGGAGGAGGCGCGCCAGGTCGCCGCCGAGAAGAATATTACGTTTATCAACGGTGTGGAAATTTCCGCTGACTGGCGTGGGCAGACCTTGCATATTGTCGGGCTCGGTATAGACCCCATGCATCCGCAGCTAGCCGGGGGGCTGAAGTCCATTCGCGACGGACGCACCATGCGCGCACACAATATTGCCGCGCAACTTGATAAATTTGGTATCCGTGGCAGTTTTGAAGGGGCTCTCGCTCACGCCGGGAATGGACGGTTGATAGGCCGTACGCATTTTGCCCGTTTTCTGGTTCAGCAAGGTTACGCCAAGGATGTAAGATCCGTGTTCAAGAAATATCTGGTCAAAGGAAAACCCGGTTATGCGCCGCATCAGTGGGCGCCGTTAAGCGACGCGGTCAACTGGATATGCGGTAGCGGTGGCAGAGCCGTAATCGCTCATCCAGCACGTTATAAATTGGGCAGAGGTGCACTGGATGAGTTGATGCTGGAGTTTCGCGCCCTGGGCGGCCAGGCTATCGAGGTCGTCACCGCCAGTCACACGCTGGAGCAATCGTTGCTGTTCGCAAATCATAGCCAGCGCATGGGTTTGCTGGCTTCACGCGGCTCGGATTTCCACGGCCCGGGTGAGAGCTATTTTGACTTGGGCCGAATGCCGGAATTGCCGGCCAATTGCACGCCGGTATGGCATGATTGGAAGCAGGTGATGTAGTAGGGAGTATGTCCCACCTCCACGATCTCCAATCCTCCTGGCTATCAGGCCGTCACTTTACTGTGGTGTTGCAAACGAATTATTTCCATGGAAGCCTGCTGACTTGAGAAGCGGAGTGGAAAAGTAACTGGCGAGGTCAAATTTTGACGATTTTGATGTACGGGTTGCTGGATATCCAATAGTGATCGACCCGCGTTTTGCATGGTGTCCCCTCATCCGGTAAATGAGTGACGAGTCAACTGGCTTGTACCTTGAAATTTTAGAAGTACCCTAAAAACCAAAACTACAATCAGAGACTGTTCCTCGCGTGGCTCAATTCTTCTCCATTCACCCGGCTAATCCGCAGTCGCGCTTGATAAGACAAGCCGCGGCCATCGTACGCGCCGGCGGCGTGCTCGCCTATCCAACCGACTCCTGTTATGCGCTGGGCGGCCACCTGGGGGACAAGACGATCATGACGCGCATTCGCGCCATACGGCAAGTGGATGAGCACCACCACTTTACGCTGATGTGCCGGAACCTGGCCGAGATTTCGCATTACGCGAAAGTCGATAATCGCCAATACCGGTTACTCAAGGCAAGCACGCCCGGTAGCTATACTTTCATATTTCAGGCCACGCGCGAGGTGCCACGCCGCTTGCAACATCCGAAGCGCAACACTATCGGCCTGAGAATACCCGATCATCCGGTCGTGCAGGCACTTCTGACCGAGTTGAATGAACCGCTGCTGAGTTCCACCTTGATGCTGCCGGGAGATGAGTTCCCTCTCAATGATGCGGAGGAAATCCGCGATCGCCTCGAACACCATGTAGAACTGGTACTGGATGGCGGTGCCTGCGGTCTGGAGATGAGTACCGTGATCGACCTGACGGGTGACGAGCCGGAACTTGTACGGCAAGGAAAGGGCAGTCTCGCGCCATTCGGAATTGTGCATGGATAGTGTTATCCAGAATATCGCCATTTATGCGCTGCCGGTAATTTTTGCCATTACCCTGCATGAGGCCGCACACGGTTATGTCGCCAAGCATTTCGGCGATCTCACAGCCTACGCGCAGGGACGCGTCAGCCTGAATCCAATCCGGCATATCGATCCGGTGGGTACGATTCTGCTTCCATTGTTAACGCTGCTGCTGGGCGGCATCCTGTTTGGCTGGGCAAAGCCGGTGCCGGTTAATTTTTCGGCGCTGCGCCATCCGAAACAGGATATGCTTTGGGTGGCGCTGGCCGGACCGGGCGCGAATCTCTTCATGGCATTGCTTTGGGCGTTCGTAATCAAGCTGGGGATCAGTTTGCCGGAAAGCGATCTGGCGAGGCCCATGATACTGATGGGTGAAGCAGGCATCAAAATCAACGTGATACTCATGGTGCTGAATCTCCTGCCTTTGCCACCGCTGGACGGCGGACGCATTGCGGTAAGCCTGCTGCCTCACAACATGGCATATGGTTTTTCGAAAATTGAGCCTTATGGCTTTATGATCCTGCTATTGTTGTTGATCACTGGCGTACTCGGCGCCATCATCGGACCTTTTATTAGTATCACGATACAATTGGTGGTATGGTTTTTTGGTCTGGAAGTTTAATCAAGGATTAGCTAAGGGCAAGCAACATGTTCACTGATCGCGTTTTGTCGGGGATGCGCCCCACTGGCGGCCTCCACTTAGGGCATTACCACGGAGTGCTAAAAAACTGGGTGGAGCTGCAGCACCAATTCGAATGTCTGTTTTTTGTTGCCGACTGGCACGCTCTCACCACGCATTACGACACCCCGGAGGTCATCGAACAACATGTCTGGGACATGGTGATAGATTGGCTTGCTGCCGGTGTGGACCCGGCGCAGGCGACTTTATTCATTCAATCGCGGGTGCCGGCCCATGCCGAGTTGCATGTCCTGCTTTCCATGATTACCCCGCTGGGCTGGCTGGAACGCGTTCCCACCTACAAGGATCAGCAGGAAAAATTGACGGAAAAGGATCTGAGCACCTACGGCTTCCTGGGCTACCCCCTGCTTCAGAGCGCGGATATCCTTATTTACCGGGCTACTCGTGTACCCGTAGGCGAGGATCAGGCCCCGCATATCGAATTTACCCGCGAGATCACGCGACGCTTCAACCATATTTTCGGCAAGGAAGTCGGCTTCCAGGAAAAAGCCGAATTGGCGATAAAAAAACTTGGTTCTAAAAAATCCAAGGTCTACCGCGAACTACGAAATCGTTACCAGGAGCAGGGCGACGATGGGGCGCTGGCCGCCGCGAAATCGCTGCTTGATGAACAGCAGAACTTGAGCATGGGCGACCAGGAACGATTATTCGGCTACCTCGAGGGCGGCGGCAAGATGATACTCTCCGAACCTGAGGTCATGCTTACGCCGGCGTCGAAGATGCCGGGGCTGGATGGCCAGAAAATGTCCAAATCCTACAATAACACCATTAATCTGCGGGAGGATGAGGCTAGCGTCATAAAGAAGATCCGCACGATGCCAACCGACCCGGCGCGCGTCCGGCGCAGTGACCCGGGTGATCCCGCCAAGTGTCCGCTATGGCAATTCCACCTGGTTTACTCGAATGCGGAGACCAGGGAATGGGTACAACAGGGCTGCACGACCGCCGGTATCGGCTGTCTGGAATGCAAGCAACCTGTTATTGACGCAATACTGGCGGAACAGAAACCCATGCACGAGCGTGCCCGAATGTACGAAGAGGATCCCACGCTGGTACGTAATATCATCGCTGACGGATGTGAGAGAGCAGACAAACTGGCTCAAGAGACGATGCGTGACGTCAGGGAGGCGATGGGCTTAAATTATTTTTAGGGTGATCCCTGGAAATTCAACGTGGGCTTGTTCGCCCGCCCACCTGCCTACTCATGCCAGTCATTTATCAACTCACTTGCCAATTCACTTACCAACTCATTTACCAGCTCATTTACCAATTGAAGACAAACGAATGCCGATCGAGCCTGCAATGGTTTTGGAGGTGACGGAAGATGGCTTCCGGGATGAATGACTCTCTTCATCCCATCAGCAATCCGGTGGTGAAGATCCATGGTGAACCACTCAGGGAGTTACCACGGGATTTGTACATCCCGCCGGATGCGCTGGAAGTGTTTCTTGACACTTTCCAGGGGCCTCTTGATTTGCTGCTCTATCTTATTCGCAAACATAATCTGGACGTGCTGGATATACCCATGGCGGAACTTACGCGGCAATACATGGCCTATGTCGAAATGATGCGAGCCAATCAATTGGAGTTGGCGGCGGAATATCTCCTGATGGCCGCGGTGCTGATCGAAATCAAATCGCGCATGTTACTGCCACGCCCTGTCAATAGAGCTGAGGAAGAGGGTGATCCACGCGCTGAGCTGGTGCGCCGTTTGCTGGAATATGAGCAGATGAAAGTCGCAGCACAGCGGCTTAACGAATTGCCGCAGGCTGAACGTGATTTTGCGCTGACGCAGGTATGGATCAATCAGACCGTGGTTAAACGTCTGCCGGATATCAGCATGGATGACCTGCGTAACGCCTGGCTTGCGCTAATGGCTCGCTCGCAGGCGAACCGCCGGCATCGTATCACCCGGGATGAGCTTTCGGTTCGTGCACATATGAGCCGCATCTTGCGCCATCTCCAGGGCCATCAGTTTATCGAGTTCAATGAATTATTCAGCGCAACCGCTAGCGTAGCGGAAGTGGTGGTAACTTTTCTTGCGTTGCTGGAGTTGGTCAGGGAGAATCAGGTGGAAGTAGCACAATCTCAGGCTTTTGGAATTATTTATGTCAGACCCATCAGTTTCCTTGCCGCTGTCTAGCTTCACCGGCGCGTTCAGCCCCGGCGAGATAAAGCGAATTCTGGAAACGGCATTGCTTACAAACCAGGAACCGCTGCCGCTATCGGAATTGAGGAAATTGTTTGACGATGAGCTGAGCGCGGAAATTCTACGCAGGCTGCTTGAAGAATTGCGTGAGGACTGGGAGGGAAAAGGGATAGAGCTGGTAACAGTTGCCGGCGGCTGGCGTTTTCAAGCCAGGCCGGAGATGCAGGAATTCCTGGATCGGCTTAATCCTCAAAAACCCCCGCGCTATTCACGTGCAGTGCTTGAGACGCTTGCCATTATTGCCTATCGTCAACCGGTAACGCGCGGCGATATTGAGGAAATCCGGGGTGTCGCAGTCTCGGGTCCGGTACTTAAAGCGCTTGAGTCGCGTGGTTGGATCAGTGCCATCGGACATCGCGATGTTCCCGGCAGACCGGTCTTATATGCGACGACCATGAGTTTTCTCAATGATCTAAATCTGCGCGCTCTGGAGGAGTTGCCTCCGCTGGAGGAACTGGGTACGCTACTCGAGCCCAGCGAGAAAATGGGAAGCATGGAATTACTATCATCTTCATAATGGTGGGGAATGATCCCACCCATGCGAATCCTGCATAGCGTTCCGATAGCGGCTGGCGGTAGCGCTTGGGAGCGACGGGAAAGAGCGAAGGAGAGCGAGCTTATGGAGCAAGCGATGCGAACGATTCTGGTGGCAAACCCCAAGGGGGGGTGCGGAAAAACGACGTTGTCAACCAACCTGGCCGCTTATCTGGCCGGACAAAATCAGCGGATTGTCATGTGGGATCTGGATCGCCAGAAGTCATCACTGGACTGGCTCGCATTGCGCCCCGCTGAATTGCCGACGATTACCAGTCTGGATGCGGATCGCAATGAGATCCATCCGGATATTCCGGAAAACTACGATTGGCTTGTGCTGGATTCCCCGGCGGGTATGCACGGCAAGAATCTTGCCCATGCATTGAAACTTGCAGATAAAGTTGTGGTGCCGGTGCAGCCTTCGGTATTCGACATGGCCGCCACGCGGGATTTTCTGGATCAGCTAATGGAAGAAAAATCCGTGCGGAAGCACAAAGCATTCATCGGTATTATTGGTATGCGGGTGGACCCCCGCACTCGCGCCGCGGCTACCCTGGAACAATTTCTTGAACAGTATGATCTACCGATTCTTACTTATTTACGTGACACGATGGTGTATGTCAATGCAGCCTTCAATGGCAAGGGTATTTTTGATTTGCCACCCTATCAGGCTGAGCGCGACTTGTTGCAATGGCAGCCGATTATTGAATGGGTAAATGCCTAGCTGCCTGCGGGACTTCGCCGTCTAATAAATCCTGAAATTCATCCACAATGCACTCGCAAGAGAGGCGCTTCAATAGCACTCCGGATTAAGATCCGGGTATATATTGAGCGCCTCAATGCACATGATCGCCGGGCGGGGGGAGGATTTCCTTTTCGCGATTGAGCTGTGCGAGCTGCTGCAGCAGCATGCCGGTATTGTCCCAGCCGGGGCCGTCGGCTTCGGGGATCCAGCGCGCACGCAGGTAGCCGAAGCGGTCGACCAGGAATTCCAGGTGCGGGGGCAGGCTGCCCTCGCCCAGCAGGTCGGGCTTGTTCAGCGTGCGCCGGAACAGGGTGTAGCTGCGCACGATCTCGGCCGCACCCTGGGTGATCACTGGGAAGGGAACCTGGGCGGTCATTTGCGCGATTTCCTGCGAATCCGGATCATCCTCCGGCACCGCCAGCAGCACGGTGTTGGCGGTATTGAGCTGGGCGTTGAGCGCGCTCAGCTGCTCCATCCGTTCGCGCGAGGCCGGCCAGGAGAACATGACCAGCAGCACGTTCTTCTGGCCACGGAAGTCTTTCAGGGTGCCGCTGGAGCCGTCGTGCGCGGTGTAGGAGAAGTTGGGCGGGCCCAGGGAGGGCTGGGGCTGGTCGGGCACGACGCGCGGGCTCATCAGGCGCGCCTGGTAGCCGCGCGACATGGCGTGCAGGAAGTTGACCACGTCCCAGCGCTCTTCTTCCGAGAGTTTGTCGGCGAATACCGGCATGCCGGTATCGGGAATGCCGAAGGTCAGCCAGTGGAAGAAGTCGCCCGCGGTATGCTTGGCGGTGTGCGGTTCGGTCAGCATGTCCACCGGCGGCTTGGCAAAGGTCTTGGCCAGCACGCCATTGCCCTTGCCCTGCAGGCCGTGGCAGGCCACGCAGTTCTCGGCGAACAGGGTCGAGCCGTTGGCAATGGAGATGGTGTCGAACGGGACCGGGGTCTTGCGGTAGGTTTCCGGGTAGGCATCGATGGCCAGCGGCGGCAGTCCCACCGCCAGGGCCAGCACCGCGGCCAGCGCCGGCAGGCCGATGCGCCGCTTCTTGTCCCAGTGCCGGGCGCGCCCGTAAGCGAGCGCTCCGCCGGCCAGCAGCAGCAGGGCAATGCCTGCCCAGGCGCGCAGCATGACGCTCTCTTCTCCCCAGGTGGCGGCCAGGGAGAAGCGGAAGGTGTAGGGCCAGTTCTGGATGATGGCGTGCTTGGCCGGGACGGTATTGGCCACGATGGTGGCCAAGAGCACGATGCCCAGCGCCAGGACGAATTCGAAGCTGACCCATTTGCGCAGGCGTTGCCCCGCCGCCAGGGCCTTGTCCGTATTCTGCGGCGAGATCTGGGAGAGCAGCGGCAGCCAGGTGGCGCGCGCGCGCGCGGCAATCAGCAGTACCACGATGAGCAGGCCGATCTTGGCGTTGAGCAGCCAGCCGTACTGGGTGGAGACCATGGCGGCGTAGGTGGTGTCGACCATGCGGTCGGTGATGATGATGCCGGTGGCGATGACGGCCAGCATGACCGGCAGCGCCATGACCGAGAAACGTTTGAGCGCCTGGGCGCCGGCTTGCACCGCTTCTTCGCGCGATTGGAACAGTTCGTGGATGCGGGCAATGGCGTCGCTCTGGAGGCCGGAGGGGGCGGCCGCCGCATGGGCCGCCGGGGCGGTGCAGGCGAAACAGACGACGAGGAAAGCCGGCAGGGCGCCGAACCAGACGCTGGCCAGGATGATGTGCAGGGCGTAGGGCAGGATCGATACCACCGAGAGTTCTTCGGCCGCGGCATGGCTCGCGAGTGAGCCCACTACCAGCGTGAGGGAGGCGACCGTCGCGCACAGGAGGTAGCGCCAGCGCGCTGCGGGGGTGTAGCGGATGTAGAGGGCGATGGCGGCAACCAGGAGGGCCAGGAGCGCGCGGCCCACCCAGATGTGGCCCATACGGGTATTCTGCAGGAGGGCGAACCAGGCATCCGGCCGCCAGGCATTTTCGGTTATGCCGGTGGCCTGCGCCGTGGTGGTGGCGAGGATGCCCAGCAGGCCCAGCAGCAGCAGCAGGCCCAGCCACGGCAGGGCGCGTTGCAGCCGGGTCACCCAGGGGGAGTGGAACGATCCGGCGATGGCGAGGAAGATGCAACTGCCGACCAGGATCATGTTGGACGCAAGCTGTAACCAGCGCAGGAGCGTCGCGATGACCTCGATCATTTCTCTTGCGCTTTGCTCTTTACGGTAAAGTCGTAGGACGAGTCAACCACGTGGCCGTCCACCGATAATACCCGGAACTTGACCGTGTACTTGCCGGCAGCCAGTTCCGGCAGGGGCAGGACGATGGCTCGGGGGTCGTCGGGCGCAATCGTGGGCTTGGCGTCGGTGACGGGGGTCTTGCCGGCGTCGAGTACGGTCAGCGCCGCGTAGTCCTTTTCGACTTCTTCATTGAACCAGAGCCGCACTTGCCCCGGCGTGACGGTGAGTACCGCCCGGCGCGGCGGTTCCGCCTTGACCAGCATCGCATGCGCCAGGGCGGGCGCGCTGTGCAGGCTCGCCGCCATGGCCATCAGCAGCACACTGCCTGCCATGATCCGCTTGAGGGCGGAAACCATCCATGATTCCATTCTGACTCCTCATTCAGTCTGTCGCCCCCAAAGGGGGCGACAGTATTCATTTGACTGTATTGCCGGCGTATGGTTCGGCTTGACCTCCGGCCCGGCCGGGACTCAGGCAGGCGTGGATTTTTGCCGGCCGCGTAAAAAGAACACCGCCGCCGCACCGATGAGGGCCGCGATGGCGACGATCAGGTAGGGCGAGGTGCCTTTGGGCTCACCCACCGAGAAGGGGAAGCGCGAGACATATTCTTCCTTGTCGCGTACGGTCACCAGGCCGACAAACTTGCCAGGCTGCATGAAGTCGTATTCAAAGTTGATCGAGCCATTGGGGTAAACCTTGGCCGGGATGTGCAGGATGGTGATGGCGTCGAGGTTGCCTTCGGCGCCCGCCTGCGCGCCGGTATCGCGGATGATGCGCACTTCCGTGGGCAGGGGGCGCAGCGCTTCTTCGATATAGTCGAGGGCGACTACGGTGCGTCCCGTCGCCGGGATGTCTTCGCAGAATTCTTTTTCTTGCGTGGCTTCCGGCTGGTAGCCGGTAAAGTGCATGGTAAACGGGCCGATCGTGAGTTTGCAGATGTCGTCCGCGAGGGACAGTCCGCCGTGCGCCTGTACCGAGGTGGAAAATGGCAGGCCGATCATCGTGAGCATTAGCCCTATCAGGGCAGGTTTCAGAGTTTGTAAGGACATTATCAAAATCACCTATAAAGGAATGTTGAATCGTGTATTCTTGCCGTCCGCCTGGGTCCGCCTCTTCGCCTAGGAGCGGCGCGAAGCGCGCCAGCGCTGCATGCGCTTGGATTTCATGAGCTTGTACCCCAGCAGGGTCAGTACTAGCAGGGCGATCAAGGGCCCCACCGCGGTGCGGAATATGTGTGCATAGTTGATCATCTGTACCCGCAGGGGATACTGGTAGCGTAGCGGGGGCTGCCCTTCCGCGATGATGATGACCGTGTACAGTCCCTGGTCCAGGCTGGTTTCTCCCTTGATGACGCCATCCGGGTGGATGCTCGGGCGCAGGTAGGTCACGGTTTCATCGTCGGTCTCGCTGGTGCCTTTGATTACCCGCATGCCGATCGGCATGTCGCGCAGCGCCAGGTCCACCAGGTCCACCACCAGATAGGTGTCTCCGCTCTTGGGTATTTCCGTGCAGTATTGCGCGCTCGGTTCAAATTGGGGCTGGTAGGCGCTTAAGTGCACCATGCTGTCGCCGATCCGGCGCACGCAGTTGTCCTCTTCCAATGAGACTTTCCCATGCGCCGCCACCGCGCCGGCGTAAAGCGCCGTCACCAGGATGAGAGCCGCAGTACCCGCCTGTCTCACTTGCCTAACCACGAGCAGGTCCTCCCGTTTGGATATGACGATGATTCACTTTTTCTTTCGTCCCCGACCACGCCGATGCGAAGGTTGGGTGGTTTCATTTCACTGGCACATTAAAAAACACCGATCCACCCTTCCGTCTGGCGACGGCGGCGGACCGGTGTCATGCTTTGGTTGCTTAGAGCTTGGTGAAGACCGGTATCACTGCGCCGGCGATGCTGTTGATGTTGCGATCACCTGCATCGCTCCATGTCATCAGCAATCCGCCAAAACGGCTTTCCGGATCTCCCAGCAGCGCCATCAGCCGCTGCACTTCCCACAGCGCGTCCTTGGCTTCCATCTTGACTTCACGCGTCTCGCCAGGCTGGATCGGCGCGTCGTTGTCCATCGACAGGCCCGTGGCTACCAGTTCTTTCGGGTAGTTGCGGTCCAGGTGCTTGAGGCCCACCTTGTTGATGAAACGTACACCCGCGGTGGTGAATTCGCCTATGCGATAAGCGGTGTCGCCACTGTTGGTGATGTTCATGGTCACGCGCAGCGCCCGGCCCGGTACGTCATAGTTGGCGTGGGTCACTTTGATCGCGATGGGGTTGGGTTTCACCGGCATCGGTTGCACTTTCGATTCGCCCGCTTGAATAGGCACCGTGTACGGGTGTTTGGTTTCCGTATAGCGGTAGCCGCCCCAGACGATGCCGAAGGTGGCGATCAATACGATCCAGGCAACCTTTTTGTCCATCGGGTCCAGCAGCAGTTCGTCTCCATAGGCCAGCAGTACCCGGCTACGCGGTAAGAACATGGGCCGCGCAACGTAGTAGCCAATCCAGAAGATGCCCAGGCCCAGCCACAGCAGGTGCCAGAAGACGCCGTTGTTGTAGTTGAAGGTCTCGGTGTCGATGGTCTCGCCCGTCAGCAGTTTGACCGGGTTGGTGAAGTCATCCCAGCTGCCGGTGATGTTCATCCAGGCGGCAGGGCCGGCAATCGGGCCTGCGTCCTTGATGTTGACCATGGCGTGCATGTGATGGCGACCCGGGATGCGGGCTTTCAGCTTGACTTCAAAGGCGTAGTCGCGGCCAATTTCCAGCGGGCCCGAGATGTAGGTCGGTTCGCCGTTCAGCTTGGTGGAGAGCCGTACGAACACCGGGCTGGGGCTGCCAACGTTGAAGAACGCGCGTCCCGGTTTGCCCACCGCACGCGGCCAGTCTTCGGCCAGGTGGAATTTGCCGGTCATGGTGGCAAAGTCGTTGACTTTGGTGGTGTCAGGGCCCCATTTCATGTCGTACCATTGGATGGTACGCATGCGCAGGAACGGTTCTTGCGAGCGTTCGCCATGCGCTGCCGCCGGCGAGATGTCAAGCGTGCTCAGCGCCAGTGTGGCCATGCCGTAGAGGCCAACGACCCCTAGTTTGAACAGGTTTTTTGCGTTCATTATTTGATCCCCTCCGGAAACCCTTCTTCGCCATAGGCGGTAACGTCGTTTTTCATGGTGACCCGGCCGCGAGGACCTTTGACGTAGTAGAACGCGGTGCAGTAGAGTTTGCCAAAGTACCACCAGACGCAGAACATGAGCATGGAGACGAACGCGGAGAAGAAGGCCGCAATCACGGTGGTGTGGCCACCAAAGGTGCGTAGTGAGCCTTGTTCGATCAGCCGTACGTATTCCGGGGTGCCCGTGCGGACATACAGGAAGCCGGTGTAGTCAGCCAGGGACAGGAGAACGCCTTCGGCTACCAGCGGCAGGTGCGTCGGTCCGAATATCGGCCAGTTGCCCGGGTAGAACAAGAGTCCAAACGCGCCGCCGCCGACCAGTGCCGTGATCATCCAGTTGCGGGTGAGCAGCATGACGGTGTCCATGACCAAAGCGCCCGGTATCATGGTGGAGGGCAGTACGAAGTTGATCGGGTAGTGCGACCACCAGTAGAAGCCCCAGAAGCGGGTCAGCCATTCGCCGGTCAGCAGGCACACGATACACAGTGTCGCGCCAAACGGCAGGCGGTAGTTGACCCACAGGTAGTACATGATGGTGGCGCAGTAGGTGATGCCCACGATCGGGGTGACCACCGGCCACCATTGGCGGTCTTTCCAGTCAAGCCAGAAGTCCCAGTCGCCTGCCAGCAGCATGAAGTGCATGTGGTAGGTGCCTACCAGCAGTATGCATAAAATCGGGAAATAGACTGCGTCTATCATCCTCGACATCTTTACCGCTTCCGGCGGCATCTTGGCCGCCTTTAATATTTCGTCTGTTCTGCTCATCGTGCCCTCCCCTCAAATATGTACGATCTTTAACGTGAAAAATGGGTGCCGCTGCTGCTCAATCCTGGTGCCACTCGAGTGCCGTGGCACGCTGTTTGTGATCCGCCTTCTGTCTTCCGGGTGCCTTTTCCGGTCTTCGCCGCAGGTTCGAAGGTGTTTGGCCGGTGCTGCCCCCCGCTCTCCGGTGTTGCGGGAGCGGGCGGCCGCCCGGCCAGGTCTGTCAGGATCTGCCGCTTACGGGACGATCCGGTTGTTGAGGATGACTTTGCTCTGTCCGTTCCAGATGACGTCGGTCAGGTTGGAGTAGCGGGTGATGATCTGTGCCGCGATGCCGCCGGCAAACAGGCCCGACCAGCCCAGTATCACAAAGCCCCAGTGCAGCGGTGCGCTAAATAGTTCTTCCATGAACCAGAAGGCATGGCCCCATTCGTTCAGGCCTACGTTCGGCAGGATCATGAGCGGGCCGGCAATGGCCATCACCAGCGGGAACGAGGTCCCACGGGCGTACAGCGGCAGACGCGTCATGGCATACAGGTAGCTGGCCACGCCACAGACGATGTACATCGGGAAGGAACCATAAAATACTACCACATGGCTCGGGGTGAAGCTGGTGTCGCGGATGATGACCTGGTGCCAGGAGGCGTCTTGCTCGGTGAAGAAGCTGCCGCCCCAGTACACGCCAAACAGGTACACACCCAGCCACATCATCCAGTAGAAGTAACGCTTGACTTCCAGTTTGGGGTCCAGGTTGTCCAGGTTGGTGTCGCGTGTCTTCCAGATCCAGCCCCAGGTGACCAGCGCAAAGATCGGCATGACGATCATGTGCACCCGCCACAGTCCCATCCATACCTTCTCGAATTCCGGCTCCATCGAGTCCATGCCGTGCGAGTAGGCAAACGTCCGCTGAAACCAGATCCAGAATATCGCTACTCCCAGCATGGTGATCAGCCCAAATTTGTACCACCTTGAGTCGTACCACAGCGACATGTCGTAGTCGCGTCCGCTCGACCCCGCATGGCTGCCTGATGTTCCCAGTGTTGTTGCCATTTCTTTTATCTCCTCTTACGTTAATCAAGTACCCGCTGCTGCTCTATGCTTTCGCTGACACCGCCGCTTCCCCGTCTCCTTCCTTACACGAAGATATACGAAGACAGAATGCGCCGCCGCCATATTACTAAACCATTACATACCCACAACCCCGTAAAGACTATCCCCGAAGATGCGCCAAGTCAAGCAGTTTGTCGGACAGGCAACGGCTGAATCCCCACCCGTCTATCCACCCGGCCCTTGCTTTTTTACGGTTGAGTCCATTGTTTTAAGAAAGATGGCAGAAAACGGATTCCCTGTCCTCTTTCCAAAATGAATTGACATGTCCATTCGGCTTCAATTACGACCGCGCATCGGTTAAATTGTAAGCATATCTCATGCCAATATAGCCGTATCTTTAGAATCAGCGGGTTGAACATAATTTCCAGATCCCCCGGGCAAAACATGTAAAGAAATCCGACATTCTTGAATACCGCGGGGATTGATTGAGCATGCCACTTATCCGTCCGTTGCATTGTTTAGTCCGTTGCATTGTTTACATAGGTGCTCCGCTGTTGTTTGCAGAACTTGCAAGGATGGTATGGATAGCACGCGTAACGCAAACCGCCGGCCTCCGATCCTGATGATAAGTCATTTGTCATATATGATGACGGCTCTCGCAAAGGATCTCTACCAGCGTCCTTAATATTGTTGCGGTTCCAATCAACGGAAGATAAATCAGCGGTAGATTTTCAGAGGATAATATTCGGAATTTCCTATCAATCCAGTTCCAGTCTCCATCCCAAGATGCCTATCATTCGCGTCGCGCTCGACGTTCCTGTCAATACGTTATTCGATTATCTTGCGCAGGACATAACGGCACGGGATATCGGCTTTCGTGTGTGCGTCCCATTTGGAAAAAAGCAGATGATAGGGATGATTATGGAAGTATCCACTCACTCTCTGGTTTCGTCCCCCAAGCTCAGACATGCCGTTCACATATTCCGGGATATTCCCCCCTGCCCGCGTCATTGCTCGATTTGTTTCGATTTTGCAGTGCCTACTATCACCATCCGCTGGGCGAGGTGGTAATGAACGGCCTCCCCGGCAGGCTACGCAGTATTAAACCCGTTGTGGCGGATCCTGCCGCCGCCTCCCGATATTGCCTCACGCCCGCAGGACACGCAACCAGCCTATCAGCCATTCCCGCTCGTAGTATTGTCAAACGTCGCTTGCTGACAGGACTGAAAGAATCAGGCGTCATGCACATTGAGGAGGTAAAACGGCTTTCGCGGCGTGCACCCGCCGTATTGAGGGAATTCATAACACTACGCTGGGTCGAGGAAACATTGGCCGCTCATCCCTCCACCGTGGCTTCCCTTAGTGAAATAACTTCGCCAGGCCCTGTCCTTACCGCAGATCAGCAAAACGCCGTCAATGACATTGCCGCCAAGATAAGCGACTTCAACACGTGGCTGTTACACGGGATTACCGGCAGCGGCAAAACAGAGGTATACCTGCAACTGATTTCGCTACTGTTGCGCCAAGAACGGCAAGCACTGGTACTGGTTCCCGAAATCAAT